>CAYNLB010000067.1:19325-25059 GCA_964397935.1 uncultured Mycobacterium sp. | reverse complement strand
AAGCGCGCCAAAGCTGAGCACTAATCTGCAACCGAGGCTCAGCTGCATTTCAAAAAGCACTGAGGCGCGATTGGCGCGGCCTCGGGCTGCTATGGCGCGGCATAGACGGCAGCCTGCCTAGCGGCAGCAAGCGCGGTGATCGTTTTGCCCGTGGGCTCCGCCCGGACAGATGTCGCCAAAGCCTATTCGCTCTGACCGCACGCCGCCCGACGGTGGGAGACAATCGTATGATGACATATTGCGATGCGCGATCCGTCAATCCCAGCGCTGGTCAATCCGTCCGGCTAGTTAAGGCTGTAGTCATGACGCCACCTCGCCACACCGACCAACTGTTGTTCGGCTAGGCATGGCGATCCGGGAGCAACTGTTCGTTGCCCTCGACGGCCACCGCGGGGTAGCGGCCGCGGACCGTCTGTGCGAGGCCTGCGTGGTCCTCCTCGACATGGACGCGGTGGCCATTTCGCTCATCTTCGATGGCGTCGCCACCGGAACGCTCGGATCCAGCGACGGGCCCGCTCGGATGTACGACGAGCTTCAGTTCACCCTCGGCGAGGGTCCATGCCTGGACTGCGTCACCCAACGGGCTCCCGTCTTCGTCGTCGACCTCGCCGATCCCGACGACCGTCACTGGCCTGCCTTCGGTCCGGCGCTGCTCGCCCACCACATCGGCTGCGTCTACGCCATCCCCGTCGTCGTCGCCGGCGAATACGTCGGCGCGCTCGACCTCTTCCGCCGTAAACCCGGTCACCTCGACGGCGAATACCTCTCCGGCGCCTTCATTGCCGCCGAACTTGCCGCCCTCCCCGTCCTCGACCTCCTCGACGCCGACCTCCAGGCCGCCGCTGCCGAACCCAACAGCAACGCCTGGGCCGAGTTCAACGCCCTCTGCCGGTCCGAGGTCAGCCAGGCCACCGGCATGCTGGTCGCACAGCTCGAGGTCGAGCCCACCGAGGCCCTAATCCGACTCAGGGCCCACGCCTACGCCACCGGGCGCACCGCCACCGACGTCGCCCGCGACATCCTCGCCCGCCGGCTGAAGCTGGACGCCGACTGATGCGCGAATCGAAACACCAAGGACGGAGGTCTAGATGACCAATGCCCCTCGCGAAACCCGGGTACTCGACGCCGTCGTCTCGCTCGTCGACAGCCTGCTGGACGACTTCGATGTCGTCGACCTGCTGACCGAGCTCACTAAACGATGTACCGACCTGCTCGACGTCGCTGCGGCCGGTTTCTTGCTCGCCGACCCGCTCCAGCAGCTCCGCCTGCTGGCCGCGACCTCCGAGCGAGCCCGCGAATTGGAACTTTTCCAACTGCAGGCCGACGAAGGCCCCTGCGTCGAGTGCTACGTCACGGGCCGGCCAGTGTCGATCGCCGACGTGCGGGCCGAAACAGACCGATGGCCGCAGTTCGCATCGGCGGCGTACGAGGCCGGCTTTGCCTCCGTGCACGCCTTGCCGATGCGCGCCGCGGGCCTAGTGTTGGGCGCGCTCGGCCTGTTCGGGAACCGCACCGGCGCGCTCACCGACGCCGACCTGCTTGTTGGTCAGACCCTGACGCACATCGCTTGTGTCGCGATCCTGCAGGAACTTCCCCCCAAACCCGCGACGGTGTTGTCGCGACTCCGGGCCACCCTGGCCAACCGCGTCACCGTCGAGCAGGCCAAGGGCTTCCTCTGCGAGCGTCTCGACGTCCCCGTGGAGGAGGCCTTCGCACTGATGCGGACCTACGCGCACCACAACCGCGAACACCTGACGGACGTGGCCCGGCGCTTGGTTACCGAGCGACAGGGCCGCCCGACGTTGTTGGCGGTGCTGACCGAGCTCGCGGCGCCACCGGAGTGACGGTCAGCGCTCGCGCGACTGGGCGCACCGCACCGCCTCCTGCACCAGCCGCTCGGCAACGACGCTCAGTTTGACGTTCTCGCTTTGACTGATCTGGGTGAGCCGATCGAAGGCCTCTGCCGCGCTGACACCGGTCCGGCTGCGGATGATGCCGATCGCCTGATCGATAACCGCTCGGCTATTCACCGCACGCTGCAGTTGATCAGTACGCTCCCACACGCTGGCCAGGAGTTGCGCGTGGTAGACCGACACCGCCGCGGGGCCAGCGAACTGCGAACCCAGTTGCACGGCGTGCTCGGCGAACGCGTCGCGGCTATGCGCGTAGGAATTGATCGCGCCGATCACCCGTTCGCCAACCGTCAGCGGCAGGGCCAACACGGAATGCACGCCCATCCGGGCCACCCGACCACCGAAGTGCGGCCACCGATTGTCACTTCCCAGCGATCCACTGACAGCCGGCCGCCGCGAGTCCATGCAGGTGAGGCAGGGCCCCTCGCCGAGGTCCTGGTATTGGACGGCATCGATCTCTGCGACGAACGCCGCCGTCACTGCCCATGTAAGGATCCGCGGTAGGTCATCGCCAGACCTGATCAGCGTCACTCCGGCGCCGTCCGCGCCTGGAATGGCTCGTACCGCGAATTCGGCTACATCCCTGAGGATTTCGCTCACCTGACGCGCGTCGGCCACGATCCCGGCCACCCCCGTCAACGCTGCATGCAGATCGACTTCGTCGGCTTCCACCTGTGCCGGCGGGAGTTCCGGTTGCGATGGCGGCGTGCGGTCGGGCTGGGCGTCGTAGTCGGCCATGATTACGGCAATTCTAGGCGGCTCGGCGCGAGAGGTTGTCCCGGGTCTCGTAGAACTTGAGGTGGCGGTCCCCCTCTCGTCTACCGAACATCACATGGTTACCCGAACTGCGTCGCGGCCGCCAAGCTAGTCTTCGACATCGTGACAGCGCCGACGCGGGCGAAGCTGGCCGACGGCCGCGACCTGCTGTTCTTCGCGTTGCCCGGGCACTGTCCGGCACCGGTCGAAGATCGCAGGCCACTGCCGGCGCGGGCCGCAACGCAGTCGCAGTTGCGGTTCGACCGGTCCACCGGCCAGTGGGTCATCATTGCGGCGCTGCGCCAAGACCGCACCTACAAGCCACCTGCCGACCAGTGTCCGCTGTGCCCGGGACCGACCGGACTGGCCAGCGAGGTGCCCGCGCCCGACTACGACGTCGTCGTCTTCGAGAACCGGTTCCCCAGCCTGTCCGGCGCCCTGGATCCGATACCGGCGCCCTCCGCCGGCGACGGCTTCGTGTCCGCACCGGGGCGCGGCCGCACCGAGGTGATCTGCTTTTCGGCCAACCACACCGGGTCCTTTGCCGAGTTGAAACCGGAGCACGCCCGGCTGGTCGTCGAAGCGTGGCGGCATCGCACCGGCGACCTGATGGCGGCACCGGGGATCGAGCAGGTGTTCTGCTTCGAGAACCGCGGGGAGGAGATCGGGGTGACGTTGACCCACCCGCACGGCCAGATCTATGGCTACCCTTATCTGACGCCGCGTACCGCCGCCATGCTCGAGCAGGCGCGCGAACATCGAATGCTTTACGGCGGCAATCTCTTTGCCGACCTGTTGGCGCGCGAGGTCGCCGACGGCAGCCGCGTTATCGCCCGCACCGAGTCGTTCACCGCCTTCGTGCCGTTCGCGGCGCGCTGGCCGGTCGAAGTGCACGTATACCCGAATAGGTTCGTGCACAACCTGATCGAACTCGATGAGCGCGAGCTGGACGGCTTCGTGCAGATCTACCTCGACGTGCTGAGGCGATTCGATCGTATGTATTCGGGCCCGCTTCCCTATATTTCGGCGCTGCATCAGTACGCCGACACCGAGGCTCAGGCCGAGGGCTATTTTCACGTCGAGCTGATGTCGATCCGGCGCAGCGCCACCAAGCTCAAGTACCTGGCGGCCTCCGAATCGGCGATGGACGCGTTCATCAGCGATGTCGCCCCCGAAAGTGTGGCCCAGCGGCTGCGGGAACTCCGATGACGGTCCGGTACGCCGCACCCGGGCGGATCAACCTGATCGGTGAGCACACCGATTACAACCTGGGATTTGCCCTGCCGATCGCGCTGGCACAACGCACCGTGGTGACGTTCACGCCCGACCAGGGCGATGCGATCACCGTGTCCAGCGACCGCGCGGACGTCGCGATGCGGTTTTCGATCGGCACCGTTCCCGGCCAGGTGACCGGCTGGGCCGCCTATGTGGCCGGGGTGGTGTGGGCGCTGCGCCAGGCCGGCCACCCGGTGCCCGGCGGGACGATGCGGATCACCAGCGACGTGGAGATCGGGTCAGGCCTGTCCTCTTCGGCGGCGCTGGAATGCGCGGCGCTGGGGGCAATCGCGTCTGCCACCGGCGAGCGCATCGACCTCATCGACCGGGCCCGGATGGCCCAGCGGGCCGAAAACGACTATGTCGGCTCACCAACGGGTTTGCTCGATCAGCTGGCCTCGCTGTTCGGTCAGCCTTCGACCGCGATGTTGATCGACTTCCGGGAACTCACCGTCACGCCGGTGGCGTTCGATCCGGATGCCCGCGGCGTGACGTTGCTGCTGATCGATTCGCGGGCCCGTCACTCGCACGCCGGCGGCGAATACGCTGCCCGCCGCGCCTCGTGTGAGCGGGCGGCCACCGATTTGCAGGCGTCGTCCTTGCGCGACATCTGGGACCGCGGGAGCGCGGCGTTGAACGCGGTCGGCAACCCGATCGATGCGCGCTGCGCGCGCCATGTTCTCACAGAGAACGGGCGGGTACTGGATTTCGTTGCAGCAATCGGTGATTCGGACTTTGTTGAAGCCGGACGCATCTTGTCCGCATCGCACGTCTCCATGCGTGACCACTTCAGAATCACCACCGAACACATCGATCTGATCGCCGATACCGCGGTGCGCGCGGGCGCCTTCGGCGCTCGGATGACCGGCGGCGGATTCGGCGGCTGTGTGATCGCGTTGGTGCCCGACAGCCGGGCGGACGTCGTCGCGGACACGCTGCGCCGGACGGTTGCCGGTGCGGGTTACCCGCGGCCCATCGTCACCCGAACCCGCGCGGCCGCCGGCGCGGGGCCATGTGGGTGACCGGGCCGAGCGGCTATGTCGAGGTTCGGGCCTACGCCGAACTCAACGACTTCCTGGCAGCCGGGTCGCGCGGGGCGACGGTGCGCCGGCCATTCCGCTCCCATCAGACCGTCAAGGACGTGTTGGAGGCCATGGGCATACCGCATACCGAGGTCGACCTCATCCTGGTGAACGGGTCGCCGCAGGGCTTCGGATACCGCCCGAGCGTGGGTGATCGCATCGCCGCTTACCCGATGTTCGAAGCACTGGACGTCGGTCCGACGGCCGGACTGCGGCCGGTGCCGTTGCGCGATCCACGGTTCGTCGTCGACGTCAACCTCGGCCGGCTGGCACGGCTGCTCCGACTGCTCGGGTTCGACGTGTGGTGGTCGAATGACGCCGAGGACGAGACTCTGGCGGACATCAGCCGCGAGCAGCAGCGGATCCTGCTCACCCGCGACCGCGGCCTGTTGAAGCGCCGCGCGATCACCCATGGTCTCTTCGTTCACTCCGACGATCCCGAGGACCAGGCGCTCGAGGTGATTCGGCGACTGGACCTGCGGCAGCGGCTGGCTCCGCTCACGCGATGCGTGCGGTGCAACGGCACCCTGACCCGGGTGAGCAAAGCCGAGGTGGTCGATGAGCTGGAGCCGCTGACCCGCCGGTACTACGAGGACTTCAGCCGTTGCACGGGATGCTCACGGATCTACTGGCCCGGCTCGCACTACGCGAAGTTGGTCGGGCTCGTCGAAAGCCTTCGCGACCGACTTTGATCTCGATCTCCGGCCC
>CAYNLB010000067.1:0-19225 GCA_964397935.1 uncultured Mycobacterium sp. | reverse complement strand
GAGCCGACGCGGCCCCTACCCGGCCGGGGTGAACCTGATTGCCGCCAGGTGCAGCCGATCGACGGCTTCGGTGAACTCTTCGCGCGTCGGCGTGCGCTGCTCGCGGAATTTCAATCCCATCATCCGCTGCGCGCGCCGCACGCCGTAGGACTCGGCGCACCGCAGGAAGATGTCCGAGACGACGGCGCGGTCGCGGATGAGTTCGCCGCGCATCGCGGTTGTCTTGCCGTCGTGGACCACCTGGGCGTCAGCGCCGTCGCGGAAGTTCTGCTTCCACGTAGCGCCGGTCAGCGCATAGAGATCATTGTCGATCACATGGGCGCTCAACGGAATTGAGTACGGGTGCCCGGTTTTTCGCCCGGCGAAGCTCAACACCATCAGCTGCTTGCGTGCGGGCCCGGCGAGCGGGGTGCGCAGCAGCAAGCTCAGCACCGGGTTGACTACACGCAGCAGTGCCGACGGTGGGTGCCCGACGTCTACTTGATACGACTGTTCTGCCATGCCCAACACCGTAGGGCTGATCGGTCCGGCCGCATAGCGATTTCGGTCCGGCGCGGGGTCAGGCCGTGATGGTCGTTTTGTCGTCGATGACTTTGGTGGCGTCCATCAACGGGATGGCATCGCTCTCCAGGCCATCGGCGTTGAGCTGGAGCACGAACACCGCACCCTGGCTGGGAATCACCACCGTCTTCTGCGCGATCAGCCGCGTCGCGCCGTTCTTGCGATACGTGCCGCCCAGCTGCCATGCCTGGAATCCGCCGAGTGTGGATGCCTTTCCGTTGCCGTCCTCGAATCCGGGCAGGTTATGCAGCTCACCCGGGGCGTATTCGATGATCTTCGCCGGGTCAACGTCACCGGTGAGCTTGGAGACGAGCGCAGAGATGGTCGGCGGGTCGGCGGGGTTGTCGGGCTGGTCCAAAACGATGCCGCCGTAGGACGTATTGATGCTGTCGGCGACCTTCCAACCGTCGGGCACCGGTAAGTCGATGGTGGGGGAGCCGGGATCGCCGCGATGGACGGGGGTCTCGGTGATGTGGTTGTCCTTGACGTAATCGGCGATGGTGTAGTTGGCACCCGCGGCCGGCGCCGCACCGGTTTCGGACGAGGTCGCCGAAGTCGATGGGGACGTCGATGTCGATGACGATGTGGAGGCCGACGCTTCATCGCCGGATTTGTTGCCGGAGCCGCATCCGATGAGCGCCAAACTCAGCGCCACGGCAACGGTTGCTGCGGTTAAGTGTTTCATCGATCAAGTCTCCCGAAAAATGGGCCGGTGACTGCACCGGCCGCGCCCGGACCGAGAGTAGCCGAAAAGGTGAGCAACGTTGCTAGGATCTGCTGGTTATTTTGGGCGGGCGCCCAGCGGGCCCGCCAATCGTTATCGAATTCGTCTGAAAACACCCCCGCGAATACACAGTGATCCAGTAAGAGACAGGTATGCGGTCACGAAGGGCTCTGCTTGCGCTCGTCGCGGCGTCGGCCGTCGCCCTGCCGTTCATTGCGGCGGCCCCGCCCGTTGCCTATGTGGGTGAGCCCACGTTCGTGCCGAACCCGGTCGATTACGTCGCGACGCTCATCGGTACCGGCACCGGCGGTACGACGGTGGGGGAGATCAACAATTTCCCGGGCGCATCCGTGCCGTTCGGAATGGTGCAGTACTCGCCGGACACCGTCGGCAACTACGCCGGCTACAACTACGGCAATTCACGGTCGACCGGGTTCAGCATGACCCACGCCTCGGTGGGGTGCGCCGCGTTCGGCGACATCTCAATGCTGCCGACCACCAACGGGATCGGCATGCAGCCCTGGGACGCCTGGGAACAAATCGCGCATGACGACACCGAGCAAGGTGTGCCCGGCTACTACACCGTGCGGTTCCCCGACACCGGCGTGACCGCGGAACTCACCGCCACGACCCGCACCGGCGTCGGCCGGTTCAGCTACCCGCACAACGGCCGCCCCGCGCTGTTTCACGTGCGCTCCGGCGCGTCGCTGGCGGGCAACTCCCGCGCGACCATCCAGATCGGGGAAGACAACACCACCATCACCGGATGGGCGACCAGCGGCGGATTCTGCGGCAAGAGGAACACCTACACGGTGTATTTCGCGATGAAATTCAGCCAGCCGTTCGCCTCCTACGGCGCCTGGGACGGCTACAAGGTGTACCCCGGTGCCCGCAGCGCGAATTCGCCGTACAGCGGCGGGTACGTGGCGTTCCCGGCCGGCTCGGCGATCGAGGTGCGCACCGCGATCTCCTATGTGGGTATCGACGGAGCGCGGGCCAACTTGGCGGCAGCGGGAGCGGCCAGCTTCGATGACGTTCGCGCCGCCGCAGGAAAGGAATGGAACACCGCGCTGTCACACATCGCGGTGGCCGGCAGGAATGTCGGCAATCTGACGACCTTCTACACATCCCTCTACCGATCGCTCCTGCACCCCAACACTTTCAACGACGCCGACGGGCGCTACATCGGATTCGATGGGGTGATCCACACAGTGGCCGCCGGGCATACGCAGTACGCCAACTTCTCCGACTGGGACACCTACCGCTGCCTGGCAGCCTTGCAGGCACTGCTCTTCCCGGAGCGAGCCAGCGACATGGCCCAATCGCTGGTGAACGACGCCGAGCAGAGCGGGGCGCTGCCACGGTGGGCGTTGGCCAATGCCGCGACCGGCATGATGACCGGAGACAACGTGGTACCGCTCATCGTGAACTTCTACACCTTCGGCGCCCGGGACTTCGACGTCGAAACGGCACTGCACTACATGGTGGAAGCGGCGACGAAAGGCGGTGTGGGCCTAAACGGTTACGTGGAACGGCCGGGCATTGAGACCTACTTGAAGTTCGGCTACGCACCGTTCACATTGGAGTTCCGCACCGATGGCTGGGTCGCCGACGCGTCGATCACACAGGAGTGGTCGGTCGACGACTTCGCCATCTCCCGGTTCGCCGACGCACTCGGCGACCCGGCGACGGCCGCCGAGTTCGGGAGGCGGTCGCAGTATTGGCAGAACCTGTTCAACCCGACTACCCGATACATTTCACCCCGCAACTGGATGGGGTTCTTCCGCGATGGCCCGGGTTTCGTGGCGTCCCCCGACGGCTTCGGTCAGGTCGGATACGACGAGGGCAACGCCGAGCAATACGTGTGGTGGGTGCCGCACAACGTTGCCGGCCTGGTAACCGCTCTCGGCGGCCGCAAGGCAGTGGCGAGCCGGCTCGACGACTTCACGACGAAGCTCAACGTCGGTCCCAACGAGCCGTATCTGTGGGCCGGCAACGAGCCGGGCTTCGGGGTGCCGTGGCTGTACAACTACATCGGTCAACCGTGGAAGACCCAGTACACGGTCGACCGGGTGCGCGGGCTCTTCGGTCCGACGCCCGACGGCGAGCCGGGCAACGACGACTTGGGCGCGCTGGCCAGCTGGTACGTGTGGGCCGCCCTCGGCATGTACCCCAGCACCCCGGGAACGCCGATCCTCACCGTCGGCGCACCGCTCTTCGATCGTGTCGTAATCGCTCTTCCCGCCGGAAAATCCATCCGGATCTCCGCCCCGGGCGCATCCGGACCGCGCCACCTGCGATACGTCAACGGCCTGAGCATCGACGGCCGGGCCACCGACCGCACCTCGCTGCCGGAGTCGATCATCCGCACCGGCGGAGATTTGGCGTTCTCGCTCGCCGCCTACCCCGACAAGACGTGGGGCGTGGGCGAGCCCAGTGCGCCGCCCTCGTTCGATGCCGGCAGTTCGGCGGTCACCGTCAACGTGTCCCGGTCTATTGTCACGATCGCGCCGGGAAAGACCGGCACCGTGACCCTCGACGCGCAACGGATGATCGATGGCGCCGGTGACTACACCGTCACCGGCACATCCTCCGTCGGGATCACCGTGGCGCCCACGTCCGGCCAATTCGGCTCCGATGGATCGGCCGCGGTCACCGTCCCGATCACGGTGGCGCAGTCGGTGCCCGAGGAGTACTACCTGGTGTATCTGACCACCGCGGTCGGCCAGAGCACCCGCAGGCTGGTGCTCTTCCTCATCGCACAGGCCGAGCCCGACCTGCCCTGAAACGGATTCGTCAGATCATCTCGCTCTTGGTCAGCCACCGCATCACCGGCCAGCCGACGAACACCGGTATCCAACAGGTGAGCATCCGATACAGCAGGACAGACGGCACACCGATGGCTGCCGGCACGCCGAACGCGGCCAGACCACCGATCAGCGCCGCTTCGACGGCCCCGACGCCGCCGGGCGTGGGCGCCGCAGAGGCCAGCGTCCCCCCAACCATCGTGACCACGGTGACGGTCACGAACGTCGTGCCGCCGCCGAAGGCTTCGATGCTGGCCCAAAGCGCCAACGCCGCACCCAGAGTCGTTCCGGCGCAACCGAGTACGATCAAGCCCAGCCGTTTCGGCTCGCGGGCAACCTCGGTGAGGTCGCCGGACACCTCCTGCAGTCTCGGACGCACGTCCGTCGCCAGCCAGCGGCGCAGCTTGGGCACGAACAGAAATGTGCCGACAATGCCCAGCGCCACACCCCCGATCAAGTACAGCACCGTGGCCGTCGGGACGAAATGGGAGAGGTCCGTCGACGCACCCGCGAGAGTGCTGAACAAGATCAGCAACGTCAGGTGCATGATCACCTGCACGGATTGCTGCAGCGCCACCGCCGTGGTGGCCCGCACCGCGGACAGCCCTCCCCCCTTCTGCAAGTACCGGGTGCTGAGCGCCAGCCCGCCGACCCCGGCGGGCGTGGTGGTTGCGGCAAAAGTATTGGCCACCTGAGCGATTGACAGCTTCCAGAAGTTCACCGATTCGTCGGCGCTTGCCCATAGGGCGGCGGCCGCACCGATGTATGTCAACGCCGATATCAGCAGGCCCAGCAGCGCCCACCACCAGTTGGCGGTCCGCAGCACGGAGAAGAACGTCGGCGCGGTGCTGATGAATGGATACGCGACATAGACCAGCGCACCGAAGAGAACCAGCTGAATCATTTGGCTGCGGCTGAACCTGGTGATGTTTTCGGGCTTGATCTGATCGGCGCCGGTCTGGCGCTTCACCTCCGCGCGAGCCTCGGAAATCACGGCGCCGGAGTCGGATATCGACTTCCGAACTGATTTTGGCACCGCAACTTTCGTCAGCCGACGCGATGCGGTCAGGATGGCGTCCTTGCCGAACACGTCGATCGCCGCGCCCACCGCGGACTTCGGTTCATAGAGGGCGGACGTCGTGACCAACAGCTGTGCGATGTCGGATTGGAGCTGGGCTTCGGTGGCGCCGTATTCGGCGTTGCCGAAGCCGCCGAAGAGAACGGTGCCATCGTCGACCGTGATTTCTTGGCTGCGCAGGTCGCCGTGCGCGATCTGGTGATCGTTGAGGACTCGCAGCGATGCCCAGGTTCGGCCAACCGGGGTCGTCTTCGCGCATTCGTCGATGGGCACGCCACGAGGGGGGCGGTGGGCATACAGCATCCACCCGCGATCCAGGGGGGCGACGACGATCGTCGAGATATTGGCAAGGCCCGCGTCGCCGATGGCGATCGCCATCAAGGCGCGATGCTCGACCGCGCGTCGCATCGAGGTCACCAGGGGTGCGGTCTCGGAGCCGCGCAGCCTCAGCTTCCCCCAGAGCTGACGCAGCGCGCCGCCGCTGCGTTGATGCGGGCCGTACAACTCGATGACCGCGGCGTGGTCGGGATGCGTGCATCCGGCCGAAAGAACGAGCGGGCCGCGCCCGGCCGGCTGTACCACGGTGAGCCGCGATACCGCGAACCCGCGTTTGGCCAGCGCGCGCACCGCGGCATCCAGTGGGACCTCCAGCGCCGGCGTACCGACCACCAGCACCACCAGCGCGCCGACGACCCACCCGACCGCCAGGCCCACCAACGAACGGGCCGGGACTATGGCGCTGATGACCAGGTGGATGGGCACGAAGGCCAGCAGCAGCGCCCACCACCAGTGCCGCCAACGCGCGGGCAGCCAGGGTCCCGAAACGGTCAGCACGGCCGCCAGCATCGCGATCCAGCGCGGGTCGTCGAGGAACTGCGCCGGCACGGTGCTCAGCCGGTCGGAGACATCGAAGTGCCATCGCGGTGCCGAGATGCGGGTGCCGCTGACCGACAAGAGGACGAGGGCGATCACCCCGGCGGCCGCATACGCGCCGAGCATTTTCCATTGGCCCGCGATGATCAGGCCGATCAGGATCATGAACGGCAACGCCACGATCGCGAACCCGTATACCAGGTACACCGCCTCGGATTGCCGCGGTGACAAGACCCCGACGATCTGCGAGACGGACCTTTCGAGCGCTATCCACTCGGGGCGAGTGATCACCGAGCTGGTGATCACGACCGCGAGGAACACCGCCGCCGAAAGCAGCCGCAGGATGTCGTTGGTTCGCCTGGTCAGTGGTTGCAGCAGGCTGCCGGAAACGCTGATCTCGCGCCCGTCAACCCGCATGTTGTAACGATCCTTCGGATCCGCTCGGCACCGCTGGCTAATCCTGCGTCCTGGCTCGCCGACAAGTTAACCGCATACCCGATTCCGGGACAGCTTCCCCACACGACCCCCGCGTAGGGTCGGGTATGTAGGCGTGCTAGCGAATCGGAGGGCGGGAGCGTGGCAAGAACCGACGACGACAGCTGGGAGATCACCGAAAGTGTGGGCGCGACGGCGCTGGGCGTGGCGGCGGCCCGAGCCGCGGAAACCGAGAGCGAGCGCCCACTGATCCGCGACCCGTTCGCACGCGTGTTTCTCAACACCGTCGGTGAAGGCATGTGGAGCTGGTTTGCGGCTCCCAACCTGCCCGCCCAGATCGCCGAGGCCGAACCCGATCTGAAGCCGCGGATGCAGGGGATGGTCGATTACATGGCCGCGCGGACGGCGTTCTTCGACGAGTTCTTCCTCGATGCCACCCGCGCGGGTGTGCGCCAGGCGGTGATCCTGGCCTCGGGGCTGGACTCACGGGGGTGGCGGCTGCCCTGGCCGGACGGGACAACGGTCTACGAACTTGACCAGCCCCGGGTATTGGAATGGAAATTGTCGACATTGCGTGACAACGGGGCCGAACCCACGTGCAGGCTGACCGCTGTTCCCGTCGATCTGCGGCACGATTGGTCAGCGGCGTTGCGGCAGGCCGGTTTTGACACTTCGGCGCCGAGCGCTTGGTCTGCCGAGGGGCTGCTGCCGTTTTTGCCGGCGTCGGCCCAGGAGCTGCTCTTCGAGCGTGTCCAGGCGCTCAGCGCGCCCGGCAGCCGGATAGCGGTGGAGGCGCCCGGTCCCGACTTTCTTGACGAGGACGCCCGAGCGAAGCAGCGCGAGACGATGCAGCGGTTGCGTGACCTGATGGCCAAACTCGAGCCGCAACGCGAAATCCCCGACGTCCAAGATCTGTGGTACTTCGAGGAGCGCGAAGACGTCGGCAACTGGTTGCGTCGCCACGGCTGGGACGTGACGGTGACCCCGGCGGAGCAGCTGATGGCCGGCTACGATCGCAGACCCCCGCAAGACGTCGAAGATGCCACCCCCAAGACGCTGTTCGTGGCGGCGGAGCGGGCGGGACACCTAGTGGCCCGCTGAGGGGTTCGGGCCCCGCGCCGGCCCGCCGCTCCCGTTGAGGAACCCGGCCCGGACGTTTTTCACCTCGATCGTCTGCGGGCCGTGGTGGAAAAATATGGCCGGAAGTGGCCTGACCACTTGACGTCTGTCCTCTTACCACTATCCTTGGGCGCATGGCACTGCAGCCAGTGATCCGCCGATCGGTGCCCGAAGAGGTTTTCGAGCAGATCGCTGCCGACGTGCTCAGCGGGGAGATGCAGCCCGGCGAGGCTTTGCCCAGTGAGCGGCGGCTGGCAGAGGTGTTTGGGGTGTCCCGGCCCGCTGTACGCGAAGCGCTCAAGCGGCTTTCGGCGGCCGGACTGGTCGACGTACGCCAGGGTGGCGTCACCACAGTGCGTGACTTCCGGCGCTACGCCGGCCTGGACCTGTTGCCCCGGTTGCTGTTTTGTAATGGCGAACTCGATCTCTCGGTTGTCCGCAGCATGCTGGAGGCTCGGCTGCGCAACGGTCCGAAGGTCGCGGAACTGGCGGCCGAGCGACACGGACCCGAGTTGGCGGGATTGCTCGAGGATTCGCTGCGCGCGCTTCAGGATGAGCAAGATCCGATCGAGTGGCAACGCCACGCGCTCACGTTCTGGGACCACGTGGTGGACAGCGCGCGCTCTATCGTATTTCGGTTGATGTACAACGCATTTCGAGCGGCGTATGAGCCGGCGGTGGCTGCACTGGCTCCCGCCATGACCGCTGACGTCAAGCGTCCCGATGCCTACCGGAAACTCGCGTCGGCGATCTGCGCCGGTGACGCCGTGAAAGCAAAGAAAATCGCCCACGACTCACTCGAACTCGCGAACACGGCGGTGTTGGCCGCACTCGAAAGCGCGGGGACTCGGCGATGACAGCCCACACCGTGGTCGCCACCTATCTCCGCGAACAGATCCAGCCCGGGGTCGACGCAGTCGGCGGGTTCTTCCGGACGTGCGTCCTGACCGGCAAGGCGCTGTTCCGGCGGCCCTTCCACTGGCGTGAGACGATCGAACAGGGCTGGTTCATCACCAGCGTCTCATTGCTGCCGACAATTGCGGTCGCGATTCCCCTGACCGTGCTCATCATCTTCACGCTCAACATCTTGCTGGCCGAGTTCGGCGCCGCCGACATCTCCGGCGCGGGCGCGGCGCTCGGCGCGGTCACGCAGCTGGGCCCGCTGACCACTGTGCTGGTGATCGCCGGCGCCGGGTCCACGGCCATCTGCGCCGACCTGGGCGCCCGTACCATCCGGGAGGAGATCGATGCGTTGGAAGTACTCGGCATCGACCCGATTCACCGGCTGGTGGTGCCCCGCGTCGTCGCCGCAACCATCGTCGCCACGCTGCTCAACGGCGCGGTGATAACCATCGGCCTGGTCGGCGGGTTCCTCTTCGGCGTTTACCTCCAACATGTTTCGGCCGGCGCCTACGTCGGTACGCTGACCCTGGTCACCGGCTTGCCGGAGGTGGTCATCTCGGTGGTCAAGTCGGCCACGTTCGGGATGATCGCCGGCTTGGTTGGCTGTTACCGCGGGCTGACCACCAAGGGCGGCCCCAAGGGTGTCGGCATCGCCGTCAACGAAACGTTGGTGTTGTGCGTGATCGCACTGTTTGCGGTCAACGTGGTGCTGACGACGATCGGCGTGCGGTTCGGGACGGGACGCTGAGATGGCCGAGTCATCAGCAGCCGCCGTACTGCGCGCCCGCTACCCGCGGACCTTCGCCACCCTCAACCGCTATGGCGGCGGCCCGGCCCGAAGACTCGAGCAGATTGGGATTTTCGCGCGGTTCATGCGGACCAGCCTCGGACAGATCGGATGGGCGTTGCGCCGCTATCGCCGGGAGACGCTGCGGCTCATCGCCGAGATCGGCATGGGTACCGGCGCGATGGCCGTCGTCGGCGGCACTGTCGCGATCATCGGTTTCGTGACGCTGTCCGGCGGTTCGCTGATCGCCATCCAGGGTTTCGCCTCGCTGGGCAACATCGGTGTCGAGGCGTTCACCGGATTCTTCGCCGCACTGGCCAACACGCGCGTCGCAGCGCCCATCATCTCCGGTGTCGCGCTGGCCGCCACCGTCGGTGCCGGTGCCACCGCCCAGCTGGGGTCCATGCGGATCAGTGAGGAGATCGACGCGCTGGAAGTCATGGGCATCAAGTCGATCTCGTTTCTGGTGTCCACCCGTGTTCTCGGAGGCCTGGCGGTGATCGTGCCGCTGTATGCGCTGGCTCTCGACATGGCGTTCACCTCGGGCCAGGTCGTCACGACCGTGTTCTACGCGCAGTCGAACGGCACCTACGAGCACTACTTCCGCACCTTCCTGCGCCCGGAGGATGTGGGTTGGTCGGTCGTGGAGGTGGTCATCATCGCGGTGGTGGTGATGGTCACGCATTGCTACTACGGGTATACCGCCAGCGGTGGCCCGGTAGGTGTCGGCCAGGCCGTCGGTCGATCAATGCGCTTCTCGCTGGTTTCGGTGGTCGTCGTTGTCCTGCTGGCCCAGTTGGCGCTCTACGGCGTCGACCCGAACTTCAATCTCACGGTGTGACCGCCATGACGATGCCGGCAAAACGGAAGAACCGACGCGTGTGGGTGTACCTGGAGGGCATGCTCCTGCTGTTGGCGGGTGGGCTGGTTCTTGCCTTGGTGTACTGGCAGTTTCGTGGTGATTTCACGCCCAAGACGGAACTGACAATGGTCGCCTCCCGGGCGGGGCTGGTGATGGAACCTGGATCGAAGGTCACCTACAACGGGGCGCAGATCGGCCGGGTGGCCGATATCGCAGAGGTCGAGCGTGACGGCAGACCAGCGGCCAAGCTGGTGTTGGACGTGAATCCGCGCTACATCGAACTGATTCCGGCCAATGTGGTGGCCAATATCGAGGCAGCCACCCTGTTCGGGAACAAGTACGTGTCGTTGACAGCGCCGAAAAACCCACAGCACCGCCGGATCTCGCCGCACGACACGATTGACGTGCGGTCTGTGACCACCGAGTTCAACACGTTGTTCGAGACGGTCACCTCGATCTCGGAAAAGGTGGATCCAATCGAGCTGAACGCGACGCTGTCCGCACTGGCGCAGGCGCTGGATGGACTGGGCGGCGAATTCGGAGAGTCGATTGTCAACGGGAACCAGATTCTGACGCAGTTGAACATGCGGATGCCGCAACTCCGTCACGATGTGCAGCGGCTGGCAGATCTTGGTGAGATCTACGCCAGTGCGTCGCCGGATCTATGGGACTTTCTGCACAACGCGCTGACCACCGTGCGCACCTTGACCAGGCAACAGAACGATCTGGATGCCGCGCTGTTGGCGGCGGTGGGGGCGGGCCACACCGGCGAAGACGTCTTCACCCGGGGCGGGCCGTACCTCTCGCGCGGTGCCGCCGATCTGGTGCCCACGGCGCGGCTGCTCGACACCTATAGCCCCGAACTGCTCTGCATGATCCGCAACTTCCACGATGCCGCGCCGGAAGTCGCGTCGGCGGCCGGCGGCAACGGCTATTCACTGGCGGCCGCCGGGACGATCGTGGGGGCACCCAATCCCTATGTCTATCCGGACAACCTGCCGCGGGTGAACGCCCACGGCGGACCCGGTGGGCGCCCGGGCTGCTGGCAGAAGATCACCCGGAATTTGTGGCCGGCGCCATATCTGGTGATGGACACCGGTGCCAGCCTCGCGCCATACAACCACTTCGAGCTCGGCCGGCCGATGTTCACCGAATACGTCTGGGGACGCCAATACGGAGAGAACACGATCAACCCATGAAAACCACCGGCACAGCAATAAAACTCGGCGCCTTCTGGCTGGTGCTGTTGATGTTCACCGTCATGATCATCGTCGTGTTCGGCCAAGTGCGGTTCGACCGCACCACCGGGTACTCCGCGGTGTTCACCGATGCGAGCGGGCTGCGGGACGGGCAGTTCGTCCGCGCCGCGGGGGTGGAGGTCGGCAAGGTCTCCAAGGTGACGCTGATCGACGGGGACAGGCGAGTATTGGTCGACTTCAGCGTCGATCGCTCGCTGCCGCTGGATCAGGCGACGACGGCGTCGATCCGCTACCTCAACCTGATCGGCGATCGCTACCTGGAGCTCCAGCGCGGCGACAGCGGCCGCCGGCTGGCCCCGGGGGCCACGATTCCGGTCGAGCACACCCGGCCGGCCCTGGATCTGGACGCACTGATCGGTGGGTTCCGCCCGCTTTTCAAGGCGCTGGACCCCGACAAGGTCAACAGCATCGCCTCCTCGATCCTCACAGTGTTCCAGGGACAGGGCGCCACCATCAGCGACATCCTCGACCAGACCGCTTCACTGACCGCAACGCTGGCCGACCGGGACCAGGCGATCGGCGAGGTCATCAGCAACTTGAATACCGTGCTGACCACCACGGTCAAGCATGAAAAGGACTTCGACCGAACGGTCGCCAACCTGGCGACGCTCATCAACGGCCTGAAGAGCAGGGCCGATCCTTTGGCCGCGGCGACGGCACATATCAGCGACGCCGCAGGAACACTGGCCGACCTACTGGGTGAGGACAGGCCACTGCTGCACAACACCATCGGATACCTCGAGGGCATACAGCAGCCGCTCATAGCGGAGCTGCCGGATCTCGACGACGTGCTGAGCAAGCTGCCGCAGGCCTACCGAATCATCGGCCGTGCCGGCGGCATCTACGGAGACTTCTTCAACTTCTATCTGTGCGACATCTCGCTGAAGATCAACGGATTGCAGCCTGGCGGGCCGGTGCGGACCGTCAAGCTCCTCGGGCAGCCCACCGGGAGGTGCACGCCGCAATGAGAACGCTGACGGAGTTCAACCGTGGACGTGTCGGGTTGATGGGGGCGATGGTCACGCTGCTCGTCGTTGGTGTGGCGCAAAGCTTCACCAGCGTTCCGATGCTGTTCGCCACACCCACCTACTACGCGCAATTCACCGACACGGGCGGCATCAGCGCGGGTGACAGGGTGGACATCGCCGGGGTGAACGTCGGCCTGGTGCGCTCGCTGGCGATCCGCGGCAATAGGGTGCTGATCGGATTCACGTTGGCCGGCAGGACGATCGGGACGCAAAGCCGTGCGGCGATTCGCACCGACACCATTCTCGGCCGCAAGAACATCCGGATCGAACCGCGAGGCTCAGAGCCCTTGCGGCCCAACGGCGTCCTTCCATCGGGCCAGACCTCTACGCCCTACCAAATCTACGACGCGTTCGTCGATGTCACGAAGGCGGCGACCGACTGGGACATCGATGCAGTCAAACGCTCGTTGTCCGTGTTGTCTGAGACCTTCGATCAGACCGCGCCGCACCTGAGCGCTGCCCTCGACGGTGTCAAGGGATTCTCCGACACCATCGGCCGGCGTGGCGAGCAGCTCAAGCGACTCCTGGCGAACGCCGGCAAAATCACCCGCGTGCTCGGTGACCGCAGCGAACAAATCAACGGACTGCTGGTCGATGCCAACACCCTGCTGGCCGCATTCCGGCAGCGCAGCCAGGCGCTGCGCATTCTGCTGAGCAACGTGTCGGCGGTGTCAACCCAGGTGTCCGCCCTGATCAAGGAAAACCCCAACGCCCATCATGTGCTGGCGCAGTTGGGCGCGGTCAGCGACGAGCTGGTCAAGCGCAAAAAGGAACTGTCCGATGTGCTGGTGCTGCTCAGCAGATACACCGCATCCCTGACGGAAGCGGTCGGTTCCGGACCCTACTTCAAGGCGGTCGTGGCGAATCTGTTGCCCTACCAGATCCTTCAGCCGTGGGTTGATGCGGCGTTCAAGAAGCGGGGCATCGACCCGGAGAACTTCTGGCGCAGCGCCGGCCTGCCGGCGTTCCGCTGGCCCGACCCCAACGGCAGCCGTTTCTCCAACGGCGCGCCGCCGCCGGCACCGACGGTGCTGGAGGGCACGCCGGACCATCCGGGACCGGCCGTCCCCCCGGGATCGCCATGTTCCTACGCGCCGCCTGCCGATGGCCTGCCGCGGCCAGAGAATCCGTTGCCTTGCAGTATGTCTGATCAAGGCCCGTTCGGGTCGACAGCGGGTGGCTTCCCGGCGCCGCTCGACGTCCAGACGTCACCGTCAAGCCCCGACGGACTGCCGCCCACACCCGGGATACCGAGCGCGGGCCGCCCGGGCGAGATGCCGCCGGACGTTCCCGGCACGCCGGTGCCGCTGCCCGCGGACGCACCACCGGGGGCGCGGACGGTACCACTGGGACCGGCATCCCCGGGCATCACGCCCGGCGGGACAGGTGATCGCGACCGATGAGCACCATCTTCGACATCCGAAACCTTCGGCTTCCGAACGTATCCGGCAGGACAATGCTCGTCGGGGCGTTGGCGGTGGTTTTCGCCATCGTCGCGGCTGTCGCCGGAGCGCAGCTTTACCGGAAACTGACCACCACCACAGTTGTCGCGTATTTTCCTGAGACCCTCGCGCTGTACCCGGGTGACAAAGTTCAGATCATGGGTGTGCGGGTCGGTTCGATCGACAAGATCGAGCCGGCCGGCGACAAGATGCGAGTCAGTCTGCACTACAGCAACAAATACAAGGTGCCCGCCAAGGCCACCGCGTCGATCCTCAATCCCAGCCTGGTGGCCTCGCGCAGCATCCAGCTGTCACCGGCCTACACCGGTGGGCCGGTGCTGAAGGACGGCGACGCAATCCCTGTCGAGCGCACCCAGGTGCCCGTCGAGTGGGACCAGCTGCGCGATTCCATCAACGGGATCCTGCGAAAGCTCGGCCCGACGCCGCAGCAACCGGAGGGGCCGTTCGGCCACATCATCGAATCGGCCGCGGACAACCTGGCCCACAAGGGCAAGCAGGTCAACGAAACCCTCAACAGCCTGTCGCAGGCATTGACGGCGCTGAACGAGGGCCGGGGGGACTTCGTCGCGATCACCCGAAGCCTGGCGCAGTTCGTCAGCGCGCTCTATCAGAACGACCAGCAGTTCATCGCACTCAACGACAACCTGGCCGAGTTCACCGACTGGTTCACCAAATCCGACCATGACCTGGCCGACACCGTCACCCGGATCGACGACGTGCTCACCAACGCCCGGAAGTTCGTGGACGACAACAGACCCCTGCTGACTCACGATGTCAACAACCTCGCCGACGTGACGACCACCATCCTGCAACCCGACCCGCGGGACGGCCTGGAAACCGCATTACACGTGCTACCCACCTTTGCGGGCAACTTCAACAACCTCTATCACCCGCTGCACGGCTCCCTGGTGGGCCTATTCGTGTTCCCGAACTTCGCCAACCCCATTCAGTTCATCTGCAGTGCCATTCAGGCCGGCAGCCGACTGGGCTATCAGGACTCGGCCGAGCTGTGCGCACAGTATCTCGCACCGGTTCTGGACGCCATCAAGTTCAATTACCCACCGGCCGGCATGAACTTGTTCAACTCGGCCGCCACCTTGCCCAAGGAGGTGGCGTACTCCGAGGAGCGGCTGCGCCCACCACCGGGATACAAGGACACAACCGTGCCCGGGATCTTTTCCCGGGATACCCCATTTTCGCATGGCAACGCCGAACCGGGCTGGGTGGTCGCCCCGGGGATGCAGGGCACACAGGTACAGCCCTTTACGGCGAACATGCTGACCCCGGAATCGCTGGCCGAGCTCATGGGCGGCCCGGATATCGAGGCCCCGCCGCCGGGAACCAACATGCCCGGATCGCCGAACGCGTATGACGAGTCCAATCCGCTGCCGCCGCCGTGGTACCCGCAGCCCGTCCAGTCAGGACCGGGTCGGTGAAGGGGCTGATCGCCGGTGCCGGTCGCCGTGCAGTGGTGTCGGTGCAGGCCTTGTTACTGGTCCTGGTGGTGTCGACATCGTGCACCTGGCGGGGCATCGCCAACGTGCCGCTGCCGATCGGCCGCGGCACGGGCGCCGATCACCTGACCATCTACGTGCAGATGCCAGACACGCTGGCGCTCAACACCAACAGCCGGGTACGAGTCGCGGACGTATGGGTCGGCACAGTCCGTGACATCAGGCTGAAGAACTGGATCGCGACCCTGACGCTGGACCTCGATCCGAGCGTGCGACTACCGGCGAACGCCACCGCCAAGATCGGCCAGACCAGCCTGCTCGGCACCCAGCATGTCGAGCTGGCCGCGCCGAAACACCCGTCACCGCAAGTATTGAAGAGTGGTGACACCATCGGCCTGAAGAACTCCTCGGCCTATCCCACCGTCGAACGGACGCTGGCCGGCATCGCGGTGATCCTCACTGGCGGCGGCATCGGCAACCTCGACGCGATTCAAACCGAGATCATCAACATCCTCGACGGCCATGTCGACCAGATCCGCGAATTCCTCACGCGTCTAGACACGTTCACCGCTGAACTGAACCGCCAACGCGACGACCTCACCCGCGCAATCGATTCGACCAACCAACTGCTGACCATCGTGGCGCACCGCAACGACACGCTGGACCAGGTACTCACCGACATCCCGCCGCTGATCCAGCATTTCGCCGACACTCGCGAACTGTTCGCCGATGCCACCGAATCCCTGGGCCGGTTCAGCGACGTCGCCAACCGGGCGCTGGCCGATACCCGGCCCAACCTGCACCAGAGCCTGCAGTCACTGCAGCGGCCACTCGAGCAACTCGACCGGGCCTCGCCGTACGTGGTCGACGCGTTGAAATTGGGCCTCACGGCGCCGTTCAACATCGACGACGTGTCGAAGTTGATTCGCGGCGACTATGTCAACATATCCGGCGCGCTCGACCTGACACTTTCCACCGTCGATAACACGATGCTGAGCGGGACGGGCTTCTCGGGGGCGTTGCGGGCGCTCGAGCAGTCGTGGGGACGTAATCCGGACAGCATGATCCCGGACGTGCGCTATACGCCGAACCCGAACGACGCCCCGGGAGGGCCGCTGGTGGAAAGGGGCGAGTGAAAGATGTTGACCCGCCTGATCAAAACCCAGCTGGTGGTGTTGGCGGCGGTGGCGGTGGCCGCGGTGGGCGTCCTGGGCTGGTACTACCTGCGGATACCCAG
This sequence comes from uncultured Mycobacterium sp., assembly GCA_964397935.1. GTDB lineage: Bacteria > Actinomycetota > Actinomycetes > Mycobacteriales > Mycobacteriaceae > Mycobacterium. The sequence continues at coordinate 2,635 of CAYNLB010000067.1, read as the reverse complement.
CCTTGTCGGGGTCGGTCAATACACGCTGTATGCCGAATTGCCTCAGTCCGGGGGTCTGTACCGCACGGCGAACGTCACGTATCGGGGCATCACCATCGGCAAGGTCACCGACGTCGAACCGACCGAGCTGGGAGCACGGGCGACGATGAGTATCGATGACCGCTACCAGATACCGGCCGACGCGTCGGCCAACGTGCACTCGGTCTCGGCGGTCGGCGAGCAATACCTTGACCTGGTGTCGTCCCGCGACCGCGGTCCGTTCCTGCGGAACGGGCAGACGATCACCAAGAGCACCGTCCCCAGCCAGATCGGGCCGGCGCTCGATGCCGCCAACCACGGACTGGCGGTGCTGCCCAAAGACAAAATCGCGTCGCTGCTTTACGAGGCGTCGCAGGCCGTGGGCGGGCTGGGACCGTCCCTTCGGCGCCTGGTCGACGCCACCCAGGCGATCGCCCACGACTTCCGGGGCAGCATCGACGACGTCGACGACATCATCACGCGTTCGGCGCCCATCATCGACAGCCAGGTGAATTCCGGTGACAGCATCAAGCGTTGGGCCGCCAACCTGAACACGTTGGCGGCCCAGACCGCGCAGCGGGATCAAGCGGTGCGAAGCATTCTGGCCAACGCGGCGCCGACCGCCGATCAGGTCAACGCCGCGTTCAGCGACGTGCGGGAGTCGTTGCCGCAGACGCTGGCCAATCTCGAGGTCGTTATCGAGATGCTCAAGCGCTACCACCATGGCGTCGAGCAGGCGTTGGTCTTCTTGCCGCAGTCCGGTGCCATCGCCCAGGCGGTGACCGCGGCATTTCCGGGTCAGGCGGCACTCGGCGTCGGCGCCATAGCGCTCAACCAACCACCGCCGTGCCTGACCGGCTTCTTGTCGGCATCGGAGTGGCGGGCTCCGGCTGACACCAGCACCGCGCCGCTACCGGCCGGCACCTACTGCAAGATCCCCATGGACGCGACGAACGTCGTGCGCGGCGCCCGCAACTATCCGTGCGTGGACGTGCCCGGCAAGCGGGCGGCGACCCCACGGGAGTGCCGCAGCCACGAGCCGTACGTGCCGCTGGGTACCAATCCCTGGTACGGAGACCCCAATCAGATCCTCACCTGTCCCGCGCCGGCCGCGCGCTGCGACCAGCCGGTGAAGCCGGGCCAGGTGATCCCGGCGCCGTCGGTCAACAATGGCCTCAATCCGCTGCCCGCCGACCGGTTGCCGGGCACACCACCGCCCGTCAGCGATCCGCCGCAGCGGCCCCGATCGGGCACCGTGCAGTGCAACGGACAGCAGCCAAACCCGTGCATCTACACCCCGGATGCGGTACCCACCGCAATTTACGACGTGCAGAGCGGCGCAGTCGTAGGGCCCGACGGTGTGGTCTACTCCGTCGAGAACTCGAGCAACATCGGAGACGAGGGCTGGAAAATGATGCTGGCGCCGGCTGGCTGAAAGCATCTGCGGCATAACGAGTCTCGTGTGAAGCGGTGCGCGAATGGATCGGATTCGCGCGGTGATGGCCGAACCGGACCCGCAGCGTGAGATCCCCAGGATCGAAGAGATGTGGTACTTCGGGGAACGCGAAGGCGTCGGTGACTGGTTGCGCCGCCTCGGATGGAAGGTGACGGTGACGCCCTCCGGACTCTGTTCGTGGCTGCGCGGCGGACTTGACGGCCGAATCTACATCCATGACAGCGGGAAGCCGGTATCTCTGCGTTCGGTCCGCTGGTATCCCGACGTGTATACCGACCGGGTAGGGCATTTCGCACAATGATTCCAGGATCGGCCGGCCGCCCCGGCCGCTGGATCATTTCGGTCAGCGGTCCCCGGCTTTCCGATCCGAGTCCACGATGCCGCTGTTCTCGCCCGGGCGGGCGCGCCATTTTCGGTATCCGCGGTGCGCAGCGAAGGCGCCGGCGATGGCGGTCACGCACCATACCGCTATCGCCGAAACCGCCAGCGCCGACGACCGATTTCCGATCGAGGCGCCTAGCGCAGTGTAGGCGAATGCCCGTGGTGACGAACCGATGAACGCGCCAACGACCATCTGCCACAAAGGAACTCCGAACGCGCCGAACGCATACGAGGCGAGTGCGTCCGATATGCCGGGTATGAAGCGCTGGCCGACGACCGCCCACAGTCCGCGTCGTTCGACGAGCGTGTCGATGCGGTCGGCGCGTTTCGCACCCAGTAGAGCCCGCGCGCTGTCCCGGCCCGCGTGGTGGCCGACACGGCTCGCGACGATCGCGGTTCCCACCGTCGCGCCCAGGGTCACAACGATGCCCAGCACCGGACCGAACAGCAGGCCGCTGGCGGCGGCCAGGATGGGGCCCGGCACGAACATCGCACCGAGGACCGCCGATAAAACGACGTAGGTCAGCGGCGCCGCCGGGCCCGTCGCCGAGACCGCGCGTCGCAGCTCCTCCACGTTGACGACCCGCGCGACGGCCACCAGGTAGAACAGCCCGAGTAGGAAGCCGACGAACGCAGCGAGCCGCACGATGTGGCGGCGTCGGGATGTCGGTGCGGAACCGTTGTCGTCGTCCATGCTGAACGCGATTCTTCCGTACCGGTAACCGGCCAAGCGGTCGTGCCCAATTGTCCGCGACGGGTGCCACGGACGAAAAGCTAGGC
>CAYNLB010000066.1:0-25331 GCA_964397935.1 uncultured Mycobacterium sp. | reverse complement strand
GCCGGCGCGCCCGGTCCAGCAACGCCGCCGACTCCGGCGTCGGACGCGACGCATACCAGTACTCGAACACATTCGATGATGCCGCCGGGGTGTGACACCCTGCCTAGCGACTGCCACCCGCCGAGGATTCGCTTGCGACCTCCACGGGTTCGTCCGCATCATCGTCTTCGCTTTGCGACTCACCACAGGGCAGGTCGCCCGGCGAATCCACTTGCAGCTTTTTGGCAATCGGCACGTCGGTACTGGAATGCGCCACGATCGAAAGGACGATCGTGATGGCCACCAGGTGGAAAACCTCCTCGGCGTGGGGAATGCCGGACTTGAGAACCAGCAGCCCGTAGACGACCGACGCGAAGCCCTTGGGGCCGAACCATGCCGCGGCATACCGTTCTCGCGCCGGCAGCCGCGACCTGATGAGCGCGAGCAGCAGAGAAACTGGACGCACGAGGACAATCGCGATCGCCGCGAACAGCCACGCCTGCCACGAAAACTGCGACAACCGGTCAGGAGCGATCAATGCACCGAATACCAGCAGTGCCGCGAACTTCGTGCATTCGGACAGCAGATCGCCGAATGGCTCAAACGAGTGCGCCGCAACGTGATCCATGCTCGCCAACGTCGAACCGGCGGCAAACGCGGCCAGGTACGGATTGACGTGGGTCAGGTGGCTTCCGGCATAGACGATGGTCGCCACTGCCAATGGACCGAGTGGCTGCAGCCGGGGGGTTACGTGGAGCGCGGGAATTCTCCAGGCCAGCGCGGCCAGGACGGCCAGCCCGATGCCGAGCAGCAGGCCCAGCACCAGCTCGGCGCCAACCCTGTTCAGTGACGCGGCGTCATGCCGTGTCATCGCCAGGAAAATCAGGACGAAAGGCAACGCCAGACCGTCGTTGAGGCCGGATTCAACGTTGAGTAGCCGACGCAGCCGGAGCGGAACGTCACAACGACCGACCAGCGCCGACGCGAACACGGGATCGGTCGGCGAAAGTATGGCGCCCAGTAGCAGCGCCGTCGTCCAGTCGAGCCCGGCGATGAAGTGGCCGGGGAGCGCGATGCCGATCATGGTGAGCGGCATCGCCAGGCCCAGCGCCCGCCCCGACAATCTCCAGCTCTGCCGCAACGCCTGCCAGTTGGCGCGCTGACCGTCGGTGAACAACACCGTGAACAGCGCGAGGTCGGCAAGCGTTTCGACGATCGTGTCGTGCGGGTGGATGTTGTCGATACCTAGAACCCCGGAACCGAGCAGCACGCCGGCGCCGAGAAACAACAGGGCGGTCGACAACACCGTCCTGGCGGCGACACCCGACAACGAGACGCTGATGAGCAGCACCACGCCGAATGCCAGGACAAGCGCCACGTCGACCTCTCTGCCGGGGGAGCCGCCGCGGTAAAAGGTCAGCGAGACCGCCGACGACCGCACGCGCGATCGCGAGCTACGCCATGCAGGGTGCCCACTCGGCACCCGGCTGAAACCACCGTGTGGTCGACACACCGCGCCCTCGCGTCTGGACGTCAGGCGCCGAACTTCGAAAGCACCTCGGGAACAACCGAATCCACCGCCACGGACACCTGGTCGCCGGTCGCGAGGTCCTTCACCGCGACCGTTCCGGCCTCGATGTCACGGTCGCCGACCACCAGCGCGACACGCGCGCCGGAGCGGTCGGCCGCACGCATCGCCCCCTTGAGCCCGCGGTCGCCGTAGGCCATGTCGACGCGGACACCGGAGGCACGCAGCTGCGCGGCCAGCACCGCCAGCTGGAGTTTGGCCTGTTCGCTCAAAGGGACGCCGAACACGTCGCAGCGTGCGACCTCCCCAACGCTTTTGCCCTCGGCGCGCAACGCCAGCACGGTCCGGTCCACCCCGAGCCCGAAGCCGATGCCGGACAGGTCTTGGCCGCCGAGCTGGTGCATCAGGCCGTCATAGCGACCGCCGCCGCCTATGCCGGACTGGGCGCCCAGGCCGTCGTGCACGAATTCGAAGGCGGTCTTGGTGTAGTAGTCCAGCCCGCGCACCATGCGCGGATTAATGACGTAGGGCACCCGCAACGCGTCGAGGTGAGCCAGCACGGTGTCGAAGTGCTGCTTGGCGACATCGGACAAGTGATCGAGCAGCACCGGGGCGTCGGCCGTCAGCGCTTTCACATCGGGTCGTTTGTCGTCCAGCACCCGAAGTGGGTTGATCTCGGCGCGCCTCCGGGTTTCCTCATCGAGGTCGAGTTGGAAAAGGTATTCCTGCAACAATTCCCGGTATTGCGGGCGGCAGGTCTCATCGCCCAGAGAAGTGATTTCCAGCCGGAACCCGTCGAGCCCCAGCGAGCGGAAGCCGGCGTCGGCGACGGCGATCACCTCGGCGTCCAGTGCCGGGTCGTCGACACCGATCGCCTCGACACCGACCTGCTGCAGCTGCCGGTAGCGGCCGGCCTGAGGCCGCTCATAGCGAAAAAACGGGCCCGCATAACAGAGTTTGACCGGCAGGGCGCCGCGGTCCAGTCCGTGTTCGATCACCGCGCGCACCACCCCGGCGGTCCCCTCGGGCCGCAGCGTCACCGAGCGGTCACCGCGGTCGGCGAACGTGTACATCTCCTTGGACACCACGTCGGTGGATTCCCCGACGCCGCGGGCGAACAGGGCGGTGTCTTCGAAGATGGGCAACTCGACGTCGCCGTAGCCGGCCCGACGGGCGGCGCCGAGCAACCCATCACGCACGGCCACGAACTGCGCCGATTCCGGCGGGACGTAGTCGGGCACCCCTTTGGGTCCGGAGAAGGCCGACAGGTCCGTCATGGGCTCAGGCCTTCGAGGAAGGGATTGAAACGCCGCTCGGCGCCGATGGTGGTGGCGTTACCGTGCCCCGGCAGCACCACCGCCTTGTCGTCGAGCACCAGCAGCTTGTCGATGATCGATGCCAGCAGGTCGCGGCCGCTGCCGCCGTGCAGGTCGGTGCGGCCGATTGAGCGCTCGAACAGGGTGTCGCCGGTGAAGACCACATCTTTTCCGTCCGTGCTCGCCTGATGCACCCGGAACACCACCGATCCGCGCGTGTGCCCGGGGGTGTGATCGACATTGACGGTCACGCTGCCCAGATCGAGCTTGTCGCCGTCGCGGTCCAGCTCGACGACCTGCTTGGGCTCGCGAAAGAAAGCGCCCGTCACCATCTGGGCCAGCCGCGGGCCCAGGCCGTAGATCGGGTCCTTCAGCATGAAGCGGTCCTCGGGGTGGATGTAGGTCGGGCAACCGTAGGTATCGGAAACCTTCTGGGCAGACCACATGTGGTCGATGTGTCCGTGGGTCAGCAAGACCGCGGCCGGGGTCAGCCGATTCTTGTCGAGGATGCGCCGCAGTGGGGCCATCACTCGCTGGCCCGGATCCACGATGACTGCGTCTGTTCCCGGCCGTTCGGCCAGCACATAACAGTTGCACTGCAACATCCCGGCGGGAAATCCGGTGATCAACACGGTTCCCAGTTTCCCACGGGCCCCACTTGACACCAGTCGCAGCGCCCACATTAGCCTGAGCTGGCCACCCGCGGGTTGAGGTGGCCCCTGACTTGACGACCATGGAGGCATACCGGCCGTGCCGACCAATGAACAGCGACGTGCCAACGCCAAGCGCAAGCTCGAGCGGCAGCTGGAGCGCCGCGCAAGGCAAGCCAAGACACGCCGGATCGTGCTGATTGCCGCCGGCTCGATTGCGGCCGTGGCCGTGATCGCCGCCGTGGTGATCACCGTCGTCAACACCAAACACGAGCACAAAAGCAACACCGCGGCAACGACCACCAGCAGCAGCGACTCCCCGGAAACCACGGCGGATACCACCCCGGACGCGGGCGCGGTTCCGCCGTTGCCGCCGTTCAAGCCGTCAGCGAACCTCGGTGCCAACTGCGAGTACCCGGCGTCACCGGACCCGGCGGCCAAGCCGGTCAAGCCGCCGCGGTCTGGCAAGGTGCCGACCGAACCGGCCACGGTGAGCGCCAGCATGGTGACCAACCAGGGGCACATCGGGCTGATGCTGGCCAACAACAAGTCGCCTTGCACGGTCAACAGTTTCGCCAGCCTGATCGGCCAGGGGTACTTCAAAGACACCAAGTGCCACCGGCTGACTACGTCACCGATGCTGGGCGTTCTGCAATGCGGTGACCCCAAGGGCGACGGCACGGGTGGTCCCGGGTATCAATTCGCCAACGAGTACCCGACCGACCAGTATCCGCCGAACGACCCCCAGCTGCAGCAGCCCGTGCTCTATCCGCGCGGCACCCTGGCGATGGCCAACGCGGGGCCGGGCACCAACGGCAGCCAGTTCTTCATGGTCTACAAAGACTCCCAGCTGCCGCCCCAATACACCGTCTTCGGCACCATCCAGGCCGACGGGCTGGCGACCCTGGACAAGATCGCCGAGGCGGGCGTCGCCGGCGGCGGCGAAGACGGACCACCGGCCGCCGACGTCACCATCACATCGCTACTGCTCGACTGAAGGAGCATGTGTTTGCGGCGCTGAATGTGCACTGATGACGGGAATCCGCCGGCGTGTCGCCGCCCTGAACACACGCTCGATGTCGCGCTATGCCGCCGAGGTCACCCGATAGACGTCGAAAACGCCTTCGACGTTGCGCACCACGTTGAGCAGATGACCGAGATGCTTGGGGTCACCCATCTCGAAGGTGAACCGGCTGATCGCCACCCGGTCACCAGACGAAGTTGTGACCGACGCCGACAGGATGTTGACCTTCTCGTCGGCCAGCACGCGGGTGACGTCCGACAGCAACCGGTGCCGGTCGAGCGCCTCCACCTGAATGGCCACCAGGAACACCGACGACGGCGACGGCGCCCAATGCACTTCGATGATGCGCTCGGACTGCTGCTGCAGGGAGGTGGCGTTGGTGCAGTCGGTGCGATGGACGCTCACTCCGCCACCACGGGTGACGAACCCCATGATCTGATCGCCCGGCACCGGCGTGCAGCACTTGGCCAGCTTGGTCAGGATGCCCGGGGCACCTGGGACCGACACGCCGACGTCTTCGCTGCTGCGCGGGCGCCGCAGCATGGTTGTCGGCGTGGATCGCTCGGCGAGCTCCTCTTCGGCCTGGTCGATGCCACCGAGCTCGGCCAGCAGCCGCTGCACGGCATGCTTCGCCGACACATGCCCCTCACCGATCGCGGTGTAGAGGGCCGACACGTCGGCATAGTGCAGTTCCCGGGCCACCGCCGCCATGGATTCGCCATTGACCAACCGCTGCAACGGAAGTCCGCCCCGACGTACCTCGCGGGAAATCGCCTCCTTGCCGGTCTCCAGCGCCTCTTCGCGCCGCTCCTTGGCGAACCACTGCCGGATCTTCGTCTTGGCGCGCGGTGACACGACGAACTGCTGCCAGTCCCGCGACGGCCCGGCGTTGGGCGCCTTGGAGGTGAAAACCTCCACGACTTCCCCGTTGTCCAGCTTGCGTTCCAGCGCCACCAGTCGTCCGTTGACCCGGGCGCCGATGCAGCGGTGGCCAACCTCGGTGTGCACCGCGTAAGCGAAATCCACGGGCGTCGACCCGGTCGGCAAGGTGATGACGTCGCCCTTGGGGGTGAAAACGAAAATCTCTTTGACCGCAAGGTCATAGCGCAACGACTCCAAGAACTCGCCGGGGTCGGCGGCCTCCCGTTGCCAGTCGAGCAACTGACGCATCCAGGCCATATCGTCGATCTCGGCGGCGGCATGGGGATGCGGAACGCCGTTGCGCCCCCTGGCTTCCTTGTAGCGCCAGTGCGCGGCGATACCGTATTCGGCGGTGCGGTGCATGTCGCGGGTGCGGATCTGCACCTCCAGCGGCTTGCCTTCCGGCCCCACCACGGTGGTGTGCAGCGACTGGTAGACGCCGTATCTCGGCTGGGCGATGTAGTCCTTGAACCGACCTGCCATCGGCTGCCACAGCGAATGCACCACGCCGACAGCGGCGTAGCAATCGCGGATCTCGTCGCACAGGATGCGAATGCCGACCAGGTCGTGGATGTCGTCGAAGTCTCGACCCTTGACGATCATCTTCTGGTAGATCGACCAGTAGTGCTTGGGACGCCCCTCCACCGTCGCTTTGATCTTCGATGCGCCCAGGGTGTTGACGATTTCGGTGCGCACCTTGGCCAGGTACGTGTCGCGGGAAGGCGCGCGGCCGGCGACCAGTCGGACGATCTCGTCGTATTTTTTGGGGTGCAGGATCGCGAAGGACAAGTCTTCCAGTTCCCACTTGACACTGGCCATGCCAAGCCGATGCGCAAGCGGCGCAATGACTTCCAAGGTCTCACGGGATTTGCGCGCCTGCTTTTCCGGCGGCAGGAACCGCATGGTGCGCATGTTGTGCAGCCGGTCGGCGACCTTGATCACCAGCACGCGGGGATCGCGGGCCATCGCGGTGATCATCTTGCGGATGGTCTCGCCTTCGGCGGCGCTCCCCAGCACCACCCGGTCCAGCTTGGTCACGCCGTCGACGAGGTGGCCTACCTCCTCACCGAATTCCTCGGATAACGCCTCGAGCGTGTACCCGGTGTCCTCGACGGTGTCGTGTAACAGCGCGGCCACCAAAGTGATGGTATCCATGCCCAATTCGGCCAGAATCGTGGCGACGGCCAGTGGGTGGGTGATGTAGGGATCACCCGAATGACGCATCTGACTGGCGTGTCTCTGGTCGGCGACCTCGAAGGCTCGCTGCAGCAGAGACACGTTCGCCTTGGGATAGATCTCCCGGTGCACCGACACCAGCGGTTCCAGCATCGGGTTGAGGGCGCTGCGTTGGGAGGTCATCCGCCGGGCCAGCCTGGCCCGGACCCGACGAGAAGCACTGCTGGTGGTTTTCAGGTTCTCGCCAGGCGACTCCGGCGGCTCGGCAACCGGCTTGGGAACAGGCTGGGTAACCGGCTCCGCGACAGGCGGCGGCTCCGCGACAGGCGGCGACTCCGCAGGCGTCCGCAGAGCCTGCGTCGTGCTCTGCTCATCCGCCACGTTGGTCACCTCCGATCTCGAGGATATCGCGTGAGCGACGACGTTAGGCGCAGCTCAAGCTGTGCACGGGCAACGGCGCGATCGCCTTGCGGCCACCCAGCGCGGTCAGTTCCACGACCACCGCCGCGGCGGTCACATTGGCCCCACTGCGCTCGAGCAACCGGGCCGCCGCGGCCAGGGTGCCGCCGGTGGCGAGCACGTCGTCGATGATCACAACGTTGCGGCCGCGCAGATCGATCCCGTCGGCGGGGATTTCCAGGGTGGCGCTGCCGTACTCCAGGTCGTATCGCTCGGCGCGCACCGGTGGGGGCAGCTTTCCGCCCTTACGAATGGCCAGCACGCCGGTGCCGAGCCGGTCGGCGACGGCTGCGGCCACCAGGAATCCGCGGGAGTCAACGCCGGCCACCAGGTCGGCGCCGGAGGCGATGCCGGCCAGCGCGTCAACAATCGCCGCCATCGCCTTCCCATCGGCGAACAACGGGGTCAGGTCCTTGAACTGGACTCCCGGCTCCGGGAAATCGGCCACTTCACGTGTCAGCGACGCGATCACGTCGGCCACGGGAACGGCCCCGCTCACGCTCGTCACTCGAACCTCATTCCACCAGGGCCCATCGGTCCATGTTCCAGCCCGCGCCCCAACGAGTCGGGTTCTTGCTCACGGCATACATCTTTTTCGATGTCAGCAGCGTGCGCTGCTGCCGGTAGAGGGGCAACGTGGGCATATCGCCCCAGAGTACCGGGGCGGCCTCCGTCAGCAGCCTGACCCGCTCGGCGGGGTCGGCGGATACGGCCAATCCTGCGATTACGCCGTCGACCTGGGGGTTCGAGTACCCGGACAGGTTGTTGCCGTTGCCGCTGTGCAGGTCGTACGCATCCATCGCCGACGAACCCGTCGAGCCGCTGCCGGTGGCCCCGCCGGTGCTGGCCAGCAACGCATCGATCTTTCCGTCCTTGAGGGCTTGCGGGCCCGAGGCGTCCAGGGGCACGTTGGCGATGCTGAAACCGGCCCCGGAGCACGATTTGGTGATGACCCCGACGGTGACCGCAAGCCGCGCATTGGGGCCGTGATAGCCGATCCGCACCGTCACGGGCGCCGCATCGCCCAGCGCATCGCGGGCGGCCCCGGGATCGGCCCTGCTGAACTGGGCGGCCTCCTTGGCGCCGTCACTCGCGGTGACGGCATCGTCGGTGGCCGGGTTCAGACGGGAATTGGCGATCGGCACCCCGGCGTCGTGGGCGATCGTGTCGCGCGGCGTACACAAGGCGAACGCGCGCCGGACGTTGGCCAGCGCCAGCGGCCCCTGAGACGCGAAGATCAGCTGTTCGATGCCGTCCGACGGCGATTCGCTGCGCTCGTAGTTGTCCGGAGTGGCAAGCGCTCCCGACGAACCCGTTGCGACGTCGACCACGTCGACGCTCCGATTGTTGACCCGGTCCTGAATGTCGGGTCCTTGCGGCCACACGGTGATCCGCTTGGTTATCGCCTCGCGGCCCCACCAGCGGTCATTGGCGACCAGCACCACCGCGCCACCCTCCAGGACGGACTCGATCTTGTACGGTCCCGACGATGGGAAGCGCTTGACGACTTCTTCGGGTTTGAGGCCCGGTTTGAGGTCCCAGATGGTATTCCACAGCTTCGCGATCTGCTGCACCTGCGGCATATCGTTGCCCAACAAGGCCGCGGTTACGTCGACGTTGAGCTGGTCGGCGATGACGTGCGACGGCATCATCGAGGTCGCGGTGAACAGCTGGTTGTAGTCGATGATGCTGCGGTCCGGGGCGAAAGACACCCGGGCCTTCTTTTTCCCGGGCATGCAGTCGACGTTGGCGATGTCGACGTAACCGCCCTGGGTGGCGGCGTTGAAGTCGGGATACCGACCGGATTGAGCCGCCCAGGCGAGCACCAGATCGTCGCAGGTGACCGGCTTGCCGTCGGAATAGACGGCGTCGTCGTCGATTTGGTAGTCGAGCACCAGCGGCGCCCCGCTCACCACCGAAATGGTGCCGAAGTCGCGGTCGGCGACGACCTGTCCGTCGGGGCCGTGATAGCTGAAGCCGGTGAGCGTGCGGGCGAATGCCTGCGCGCCGGCCGACGCGGCACCTACGACGGTGTTGGTGTTGTAGGTGTCCAGCGGGCCGTCGACGACGTAGTCGATGTGTGCGGCCGCACTGCCGGAACATGCGGTCAATGTGCAGGCCGCCGCGAGCAGCGGGACCAGTCCAGCAGTCGCCCACCCCGTCAGGCCTCGTCGACCGGTCCGGATGGCCATCGGAACTACCGCCGGCCGGCGTTTCGCTTGCCGGTCGGTCGCCGGGTTCCGGTCGGCCGCACCGGCCGTGCCCCCGGGGCCGGCTTGCTCGGCGCCGGCTTGCCGGCCGGTTTGGCCGATGCGGCCGCAGCGTCGGCCTGCTCGGTGCCGGAAGCCGATTCGTCATCGGAGGTCGCCGATTGCTCTGCGGCCCCGGAGCCGCGCCGCCTGAGGACCCGACGGGTGTGGGTGCGCACCAGTTCGGTACGTTCACGCATGCTGACCAGCAGCGGAGTGGCGAAGAAGATCGACGAGTAGGTGCCGATCATGATGCCGATCAGCTGCACCAGCGCCAGGTCCTTCAGGGTGCCGACACCCAGCAGCCACACCGCCACCACCATCAGGGCCAGCACCGGCAGCACCCCGATCAGGCTGGTGTTGATCGAGCGCATGAACGTCTGGTTGATCGCCAGGTTGGCTTGCTCGGCGAACGTTCTCCGGGTGGTGTGCTGGAAGCCGTGGGTGTTCTCCTCGACCTTGTCGAAGACGATGACGGTGTCGTAGAGGGAGAACCCGAGGATCGTGAGCAGACCGATGACCGTGGCCGGCGTGACTTCAAAGCCCACCAGCGAGTACACGCCCGCGGTGACGGTCAGGTCGAAGAACATCGCCGCGATCGCGGCGAGGGTCATGTAGCGCTCGTAGCGCACCGTGATGTACAGGCTGACCAGCGCCAAGAACACCACCAGCGCGATCAGCGCCTTGTTGGTGATCTGATCGCCCCAGGTCTCCGACACCGCGGAATCACTGATGGCCTGCTTGCTGGGCTTTCCGTCAGCGCCTTTGGGCCCGAACGCGTCGAACAAGGCGCTGCGCAACTTCGCGGTCTGGTCGTTGGACAGGTTCTCCGAACGGATCTGCACCGTTGCCGAAGCGCCGTTACCGACGATGACCACCGATTCCGGGTCATTGCCCAGCGCCTTTTTGAAAACGTCCTGCACCTGTGCGACCTGCGCTGTGCCTCGCGGGAACGACACCGTGGTGCCGCCGTTGAAATCGATGCCGAACGTGAAGCCCCGCAGGATGATGCTGACGAGCGCGACGGCGACGATCGCACCGCTGATGCCGAACCACAGCCGGCGCCGTCCGACCACCTCGAACGCGCCGGTGCCGGTGTAGAGCCGGGCGATGAAGCTATGCCGCGGCGGCTGGGCGGTGCTGCCGGTCAGCTCCACCGCGCCCGCGGAGGCTTCGGTGATTTCGGTTGCATCCTTCGAGGCCTTGGAGGCCATCATGCGCTATCTCCGTCCCGTTTTCACATGCGACGAAGCCCGGCGTTCACGGGCGACCTGCTGAACAGCTCCCAGGCCGTTGTACGTCGGCTTTGCCAGCGTCGGCGACTTGGAGGCCAGGTACACCAGCGGCCAGGTCACCAAGAAGACCACCACCAGGTCGAGGATCGTGGTCAGGCCCAACGTGAAAGCAAATCCCTTCACCTGGCCGATCGCCAGGAAGTACAACACCGCGGCGGCCAGGAAGGTGACGGCGTTGCCCGACACGATCGTCTTGCGTGCACGTACCCAGCCTCGCGGCACCGCCGACCGGAACGAACGGCCTTCCCGGATCTCGTCTTTGATGCGCTCGAAGAACACCACGAACGAGTCGGCGGTGGTACCGATACCGATGATCAAACCCGCAATGCCCGCCAGGTCCAGGGTGTAGTTGATATATCGGCCCAAAAGCACCAGGATGGCGAAAACCATTGCGCCGGAGGCAGTCAACGACAACGCCGTCAGCAGTCCCAGTACCCGGTAGTACAGCAACGAGTAGAGCAGCACCAGGACCAAGCCGATCGCACCGGCGATCAGACCCGCTCGTAATGAGGTCAATCCCAGTGTCGCCGAAACGGTTTGCGCCTCCGACGATTGGAACGACAGCGGCAACGAACCATATTTGAGGACGTTGGCCAACTGGCGCGCGGTTGAGGCGGTGAACGGCGGATCCCCACCGGTGATCTGGGTGCGGCCGCCGGGGATGGCCTCCTGAATCATCGGGGCGCTGACGACCTGGGAGTCCAGAGTGAAGGCGGTCTGGGTACCGATGTGGGCAGCGGTGAAATCGGCCCAGGTGTTGGCCGCCGCGGGCTTGAACTGCAGATCGACGACGTAGCCGATGCCGCGCTGATTCATTCCCGAGGTGGCGTTCTCGATCTGGTCGCCGTTGATGATCGACGGCGCCAGCAGGTACGCCACCTTGTGGTCGGTCGAGCAGGTCACCAGGGGCAGATTCGGATCGTCGTTGCCGGCCAGAATGTCGTCTTTGTCGCAACGGGAAGCCTGGAACTGCAGGGCCAGGAATTGAACGCCCTCGCGGGTGCTTTGTCGCCACTTCTTCTCATAGGCGATGCGCTCGGCGAGATCCTTGCGCGGGTCGGGCGGCGCGGGCGGCTCTTCCGTGGGCGCATTGCTCGCGGGTGCCGGACTCGGAGAAGGGCTGGGGGCCGGCGGCGGTTCCTGGGGGTAGGGCCGCGGTTGGGCCCCCGGTCGGCCGCTCGGCGCGGGCTGGGCCGACGGCGGGACCGCCCCCGGGGAGACGGGAGCCGGTTCGCCGCTCGGGGCCGGCTGGCCGGGCGCGGGCGCACCCGGGCCGGGAGGTGCCCCGGCGGGCTGCTGCGGCGCGGGCTGGGGTTCTTCGTTTTGGGCCGGGATCGAATTCAGCACCGGCCGGATATACAGCCGTGCGGTCTCCCCCAGGTTGCGGGCCTCGCTGCCGTCGTTTCCGGGGACGGTGATGACCAGGTTGTCGCCATCGACAACGACCTCGGAACCGGAGACGCCAAGCCCGTTGACCCGGGCGCTGATGATCTGTTGTGCCTGCGCCAACGCCTCGCGGCTCGGGGCTGAGCCGTCCGGGGTGCGCGCGGTCAGCGTGACGCGGGTGCCGCCCTGCAGATCGATGCCGAGCTTGGGGGCCGCTCGCTTGTCGCCCGTGAGGAACACCAGCAGGTAGACACCGACGAGCAGCAGCAAGAAAACCGACAGGTAGCGGGCAGGTTGCACCGGCGCCGAAGACGATGCCACGTTCCTTCTCCTCGAGAATCGGTTTCTTACCCCGACAGAGCCTACGTGTCCTTCATGCGTCCTTTGCGCAAGCGGTCCGTCGGTTCGGCGTTCGGCCGAAAATTCGGGTCAGGAATCCTTGGTCAACCGGCTCTCGTCGGTGGAATCGTCCTCTTCGACGAGGTCGTCGGCGTCTTCGGGCAAGATCTTGTCCCGGACGGCCAGCTTCATCCACGTGGTCACCACGCCGGGCGCGATCTCGAGGTTGACGGTGTCATCGCAGATCGCGACGACCGTGGCCTGAAGGCCCGACGTGGTGTGCACCCGGTCACCGGGCTGCAGTGACTCGTGCAGGTCGATCGTGGCCTGCATCGCCCGCTTCTGGCGACGCGACGCGAAGTACATGAACCCGCCCATGATGAGCAGGAACGGCAAGAACAAAATCAAACTCTCCATAAAGGCCCTGTCTTTCGTATCGGTCTTCCGGGCTTCGGTGGTCCAGTGTGCCCGCTTAGTCTGGCAGGCCGCAGGTCGCAACCGGCCCGCGGCGGTGTGCGGGCCACTCGCCGCCGCGGGGCCGGATAGGCTTTAGTCGCGACGTGACAAGCGCGTCGCGGTGAGGAGGATGTCGTGGCCGGCCTCGAGCAGACTCGCCAGCTGGTCACCGAGATCCCGGGTCCCGCGTCGCTGGAACTGACCAAACGCCGGGCCGCGGCGGTATCGCAGGGCGTGAACGTGTCCATGCCGGTGTTCGTGGCGCGCGCCGGCGGCGGCATCATCGAGGACGTCGACGGCAACCGGCTCATCGATCTGGCTTCCGGCATCGCGGTCACGACGATCGGCAATTCCTCGCCCCGGGTGGTGGCGGCGGTGCGCGCGCAGGTGGCCGACTTCACCCACACCTGCTTCATGGTGACGCCGTACGAGCAGTACGTCGCCGTCGCCGAAGCGCTCAACCGGATCACCCCGGGCTCCGGCGAGAAGCGCTCGGTGCTGTTCAATTCCGGCGCCGAGGCGGTCGAGAACGCCATCAAGGTCGCGCGGTCCTATACCCGTAAACCGGCCGTGGTGGCGTTCAACCACGCCTACCACGGCCGCACCAACATGGCGATGGCGCTGACCGCCAAGTCCATGCCGTACAAAAGCGGTTTCGGCCCGTTCGCGCCGGAGATCTACCGGGCACCACTGTCCTACCCCTACCGGGACGGCCTGATCGACAAGGAGCTGGCCACCGACGGCGAAAAGGCCGCCGCCCGGGCCATCGGCGTCATCGAGAGCCAAGTCGGAGCCGACAGCCTGGCCGCCATCATCATCGAACCGATTCAGGGCGAGGGCGGATTCATCGTTCCGGCCGAGGGATTCCTGCCCGCGCTGCTGGACTGGTGCCGCAAGAACGACGTGGTGTTCATCGCCGACGAGGTGCAAACCGGGTTTGCGCGCACCGGTGCGATGTTCGCCTGCGAGCACGAGGGCCCAGAAGGTCTAGACCCCGATTTGATCTGCACCGCCAAGGGCATCGCCGACGGACTGCCGCTGTCTGCGGTCACCGGCCGGGCCGAGATCATGGATGCCCCACATGTCGGTGGTTTGGGCGGCACATTCGGCGGCAATCCCGTCGCGTGCGCGGCGGCCCTGGCCACCATCGAGACCATCGAGAGCGACGGTTTGATCGAGCGCGCCCAACAGCTGGAACGACTGATGACCGAACAGCTGTTGCGCTGGCAGGCCGGCGACGACCGGATCGGCGATGTCCGCGGTCGCGGCGCGATGATCGCCGTCGAGTTGGTGAAGCCCGAAAACGCTGAGCCCGACGCGGAACTGACCGCGAAGCTGGCCGCCGCAGCGCATGCGGCCGGAGTCGTGGTGCTCACCTGTGGCATGTTCGGCAACATCATCCGGATGCTGCCCCCGCTGACCATCAGCGACGGGCTGCTGGCCGAAGGACTCGACATCCTGGGCAGGCTACTGGGAGACCTCTAGACCCGGGATGTCAAAAGCCGCCCCGGGCGTGGGCAATCTCACAGCAACGGCTGCGCCCGGAGCATGGTGTAATAAAGTTACTTTAGCTAACGTTCTATCCGTCAGTGCGCACACCGCGAATTGATCTCCCCATCTTTTGTTCGCAAGGAAGTGTCATGTCAACTACTACCCCTGAAGACCGGCTGGCCCGCCGCGTCGAGGAGCTGACCGCCAAGGACCCACAATTCGCCGCCGTCCGGCCGAACCCCGCGGTCGAAGCCGCCCTCGAGCAGCCGGGCCTGCGCCTCCCGCAGATCATCCGGTCCGTGCTCGAGGGGTATGCGGACCGCCCGGCGCTGGGACAGCGCGCGGTGGAGTTCGGCACGGACCCGTCGAGCGGGCGCACCACGCTGCGGCTGCTCCCCCGCTTCGAGACCATCACCTACCGCCAGTTGGGTGACCGGGTCGGGGCGCTTGGCCGCGCCTTGGGCACCGTGGTGCACGCCGGTGACCGGGTCTGCGTGCTGGGCTTCAACAGCGTCGACTACGCCACCGTCGACATGGCGCTGGCCACGATCGGCGCGGTGTCGGTTCCGCTGCAGACCGGCGGGTCGATGACTGCGCTGCACCCGATCGTCACCGAGACCGAGCCCGTCGTGATCGCAGCGAGCGTGAACCAGCTGCCCGATGCCGTCGAGTTGATCCGCAGTGGCCACCGGCCCGCCGAGCTGGTGGTGTTCGACTACCACCGGCAGGTCGACGACCAGCGCGAGGCGGTGGAAGCCGCGCACATCCGGCTGGCGGACACCGGCGTGCTCGTCGAAACGCTGGCCGAGATGCTCGAGCGCGGCGAGGCGCTGCCGGACGCGCCGGTCGTCGCAAACGAGGAAGACGACCCGCTGGCGCTGCTGATCTACACCTCGGGCAGCACCGGCGCACCCAAGGGTGCGATGTACCCCCAGAGCAATGTCGGCAAGATCTGGCGCCGGGGCAGCCGGAACTGGTTCGGGGAAAGCGCCGCGTCGATCACCCTCAACTTCATGCCGATGAGCCACGTCATGGGACGCGGCATCCTCTATGGCACGCTCGGCAACGGCGGCACGGCCTACTTCGCGGCCCGCAGCGACCTCTCGACGCTGCTGGAGGACCTCGAGCTGGTGCGTCCCACCGAGTTGAACTTCGTCCCGCGCATCTGGGAGATGCTGTTCGGCGAGTTCCAGCGCCAGGTGGAACGGCGGCTGATCGAGGGTGCCGACCAGCACGACCGGGAGAATGTCGCGACCGACGTCCTGGCCGAGCAGCGACAATACCTGCTCGGGGGGCGGTACATCTCCGCCATGACCGGCTCGGCGCCCACCTCCCCGGAGCTGAGGACCTGGGTGGAATCGCTGCTCGAGATACACCTCATGGACGGCTACGGCTCCACCGAGGCCGGGATGGTGTTGTTCGACGGCGAGATACAGCGTCCGCCGGTCATCGACTACAAGCTGGTCGACGTGCCGGACCTGGGCTACTTCAGCACCGACCGGCCGCATCCGCGCGGCGAATTGCTGCTGCGGACCGAGAACATGTTCCCCGGCTACTACAAGCGGGCCGAGACCACCGCCGGCGTGTTCGACGCCGACGGGTACTACCGGACCGGCGACGTCTTCGCCGAGGTCGCTCCCGACCGGCTGGTCTACGTCGACCGCCGCAACAACGTGCTCAAGCTCGCTCAGGGTGAGTTCGTCACCCTGGCGAAGCTGGAGGCGGTGTTCGGCAACAGCCCGCTGATCCGCCAGATCTACGTCTACGGCAACAGCGCACAGCCCTACCTGCTGGCCGTGGTGGTGCCGACCGAGAATGCGTTGGCCAACGACGACCTCGAGGCCCTCAAGCCGAAGATCGCCGACTCGCTGCAAAACGTGGCGAAGGAGACCGGCCTGCAGTCCTACGAGGTGCCGCGCGACTTCATCATCGAGACCACACCGTTCAGCCTGGAGAACGGCCTGCTGACCGGAATCCGCAAGCTGGCGTGGCCGAAGCTCAAGCAGCACTACGGCGAACGGCTGGAGCGGCTCTACACCGAGCTGGCCGAAGGACAGGCCAACGAGCTGGCCGAACTGCGCCGCAGCGGCGCCGTCGGCCCGGTGCTGCAAACCGTGAGCCGCGCCGCGGCCGCGCTGCTGGGCTCGGCTCTCCCCGTTGGGCAAACCGACCTGCTCGGTGACGCGCACTTCACCGACTTGGGCGGGGACTCGTTGTCGGCGTTGACATTCGGCAACCTGCTCCGCGAGATCTTCGACATCGACGTGCCGGTGGGTGTCATCGTCAGCCCGGCCAGCGACCTGCAGGCCATCGCCGACTACATCCAGGCTGCGCTTGCGCCCGGCGGTACCGAGCGACCCAGTTTCGCATCGGTGCACGGACGCGGCGCGACCAAGGTGCACGCCGGTGATCTCACGCTGGACAGGTTCCTCGACGCGGCGACGCTGGCCGCGGCGCCGCAGCTGCCGCGGCCCGCCGAGGTACGGACCGTGTTGCTGACCGGCGCCACCGGCTTTCTGGGCCGCTACCTGGCGCTGGACTGGCTGGAGCGGATGGACCTGGTCGACGGCAAGGTGATCGCCCTGGTAAGGGCCAAGAGTGACGCTGAGGCCCGGGCCCGGCTGGACAAGACCTTCGACAGTGGTGATCCGAAGTTGCTGGCGCACTACCGGGAGCTGGCCGCCAACCACCTGGAGGTCTTGGCGGGCGACAAAGGTGAGGCCAACCTCGGCCTGGACCGGCAGACCTGGCAGCGGCTGGCGGACACGGTGGATCTCATCGTCGACCCCGCGGCCCTGGTCAACCACGTGCTGCCGTACAGCGAATTGTTCGGCCCGAACGCGCTCGGCACCGCCGAGCTGATCCGGATTGCACTGACGACGAAGCTGAAGCCGTACACGTACGTGTCGACGATCGGCGTGGGTGACCAGATCGAGCCGGGCAAGTTCGTCGAGGACGCCGACATCCGGCAGATCAGCGCCACCCGCGAGATCAACCACGACTACGCCAACGGCTACGGCACCAGCAAGTGGGCCGGCGAGGTACTGCTGCGCGAGGCCCACGACCTGTGCGGTCTGCCGGTCGCGGTGTTCCGCTGCGACATGATCCTGGCCGACACCACCTATGCGGGACAGCTCAACCTGCCGGACATGTTCACCCGGTTGATGCTGAGCCTGGTCGCCACCGGTATCGCCCCCGGTTCGTTCTACGAACTCGACGAGAACGGCGATCGGCAGCGGGCGCACTACGACGGCCTGCCGGTCGAGTTCATCGCCGCGGCGATCTCCGCGCTGGGATCACACGTGGATGCCTTCCAGACCTACCACGTGATGAACCCATACGACGACGGCCTCGGCCTCGACGAGTACGTCGACTGGCTGATGGAAGCCGGGTATTCGATCGAGCGCATCGGCGATTACCGGGACTGGTTGCAGCGATTCGAGACATCGCTACGGGCCCTGCCGGAGCGGCAACGCCAGTACTCGCTGCTACCGCTGCTGCACAACTATCAGACGCCGGAGAAGCCGATCCGCGGATCGATGGCCCCCACCGACCGGTTCCGCGCCGCAGTGCAGGAGGCGAAAATCGGCCCGGACAAAGACATTCCGCATGTCTGCGCGCCGGTCATCGTCAAGTACGCCACCGATCTACAGCTGCTCGGCTTGCTCTGAACTCAAACCGATCGCCCAGCCCCTGTGGTGGAGCTGGGCGATCGGCTGTCGCGTGAGGTCGACGTTACTGAGAATGACCGACTGGCTCACGTGAGCGGTGTCGCCGGAAGGAAATCCTCCTACCGTGGTGCGGCTCGGGCTCGGGCTCGGGCTTCGTCTCCGTCACAGTCTCAGTCTCAGTCTCAGTCTCCGCGGGCGTAGGTTCCGCCTCGGACCGCGGCTCTGGGGCCGGCTCCGACGCCGACGGTTCAACGGGTGTGAAGGGTTCGACGTCACGCGCCAGCCGAACGACCAAGCGCGCCAACACCGCCCCGCCCAAAAAGAGGATCAGGGCACCCAATCCCGAGAAATACGACACTTCGAGCCAGGCCTGCTTGAGTTGAGTCGCAGCAACCGGATCGCTGACGGTCCCGATGCGCAGCACCGGGGCAAACGCAGGGCCGATCACAAACCATGCACCGCCGAGCACTGCCAGCCAACCGCCCAGCATCGCGCTGGCGCGATCCTTGGAACCGATCAGCAGTAGGCCACCGGCCACGGTGGCGATTCCCGGAAGCACCTCGAGCCAACCGCGGACTGCGGTCCACACCCACTGTTGTCCGGGTGTGTAGGCGAAATCGAAGTACGGACCGATGAACGGTATCAGCGCACCCCAAGCGCCCAAGACGACCAACAGTAAACCCGTCAACGCACCACGCGAGCGTGGCATCCACAGCCGGCCGGGACGGCCATCCTCCGTGTGTTTCATGACAACATCTCCTCGATAAATATCCCTGGACTTGGTGTACCCGAGACGTGCACAGATGTAACCCACCTGGGCATTCACCACGCGGCGGTGCAGCAAAGCGAGACGGTCCGCTCCTCGATTAGTGCCGACCCCACCTTGGCCCGTCGAGAGATAGCCGACGGGGGCTGTTGTGGCTGCTGCTACGAATTGAGACCGAGCAGCAACAGCACGAGAGCGATGACCGGAAAAATCCCCTGCGACACCGCCGCCCGCGCCTTGTCGGGAGCGGACAGCAGCAGCACCACCGCCGCCGCGGCCATGGATCCAACTCCGGCGAAGATGAGCGCGGCCCCCACTGCGCGGTGTCCCATGCCAACCGCGGCAATGCCCACACCGCCGATAATCGCCAAGAACAAGTTGTAGAAGCCCTGGTTGAGGGCCAGCAGCTGGGTGGTCTCGGCTTCGTCAGCCGTGGTGCCGAACGTGGCGCGGGTGCGTGGCGAAGTCCAGGTCAACGACTCCATCGTGAAGATATAGACGTGCAGCAAAGCCGCCAGTGCGGCGAAAACCAACCCGGCTGTGATCACCGCGTCCTCCTAGCCTGATGGTGGTGGTCGGCCACTAGTCGAAGAGCCCTTGTTGACTCGCCCTGGCCGGCGGCGTCATGCCGAGATGCGTCCAGGCTTGCGGGGTGGCCACCCGGCCACGCGGAGTGCGCGCGACCATGCCGGCGCGGACCAGAAATGGCTCACACACCTCCTCGACGGTAGCGGCCTCTTCGCCCACCGCCACCGCCAGCGTCGAAACCCCGACCGGTCCGCCGCCGAAGCTGCGGGTCAGTGCCGAAAGCACCGCCCGGTCCAGCCGGTCCAAACCCAGTTCGTCGACGTCGTAGACCTCCAGCGCGGCCTTGGCGACGTCGCGGGTGATCACCCCGTCGGCGCGCACCTCGGCGAAGTCCCGCACCCGGCGCAAGAGCCGGTTGGCGATCCGTGGCGTCCCGCGTGAGCGCCGGGCGATTTCCTCCGCCGCCTCGGCGCCGAGTTCGATGCAGAGAATCCCGGCGGAACGGGCCAGCACCCGCTCCAGCTCGGGGGGCTCGTAGAAGTCCATGTGGGCGGTGAAACCGAACCGATCACGCAGCGGCCCGGTCAGCGCGCCCGACCGGGTGGTGGCGCCGACCAGCGTGAAGGGCGCGACCTCCAGGGGAATCGATGTCGCCCCGGGGCCTTTGCCGACCACTACGTCGACCCGGAAGTCCTCCATCGCCAGATAGAGCATCTCCTCGGCGGACCGGGCGATGCGGTGAATCTCGTCAATGAAGAGCACGTCGTGTTCGACCAGGTTGGAAAGCATCGCGGCCAGGTCGCCGGCGCGTTCCAGCGCCGGCCCGGAGGTCACCCGCAGCGAGGAGCCCAGCTCGGCCGCGATGATCATGGCCAGCGACGTCTTACCCAGTCCCGGCGGGCCCGACAACAGGATGTGGTCCGGTGTGCCGCCGCGGTTTTTGGCCCCTTCGATGACCAGCTGCAGCTGTTCACGCACCCGCGGCTGGCCGATGAACTCCCGCAGCGAGCGGGGCCGCAGACTGACGTCGATGTCGCCCTCCCCGACGGCCAGGGCCGGCGACACATCGCGAACTTCGGGATCTGAATCGCTGTCGGTCATCGGGACTTACCCAGCAGCGAGAGCGCGGCGCGCAGGGCGCCGGATGTCGTCGCGTCCTGCTCGGCGGTGAGCACCTTGTCGGTGGCCTCTTCGGCCTGCTTGGCGGCGAAACCCAGACCGACCAGCGCCTCAACCACCGGACCCCGGACCGCGTGGCCGTTGCTGGCCGGCGCCACTCCCGGCGCGCCCGCCGCATCGGCACCCACCTTGTCCCGCAACTCCAGCACCATCCGCTCGGCGCCGCGTTTGCCGATCCCGGGGACCCGGGTCAGCGCAGCGACATCGCTGTCGCGCAAGACCTGTCGCAGCGCCGACGCGTCGTGTACGGCCAGTGTCGCCATCGCCAGCCGCGGTCCGACTCCCGACACCGACAACAACGTCAGGAACAGGTCGCGGGTATCGGAGTCGGGAAACCCGTACAACGTCATCGAATCCTCGCGCACGATCATCGCGGTGATCAGCCGGGCCTCGGTCCCGGCGCGCAGCGTCGCCAGCGTCGACGGCGTCGCATTGACCCGGTAACCGACACCGGCGGCCTCGATCACCACGTGATCGAGTGCCACCTCGAGCACCTCCCCGCGCACCGAGGCGATCATCGCGCGGCCTTCAACTTCGCTTGCACCTTGGCTCGGTACGCGGCCTTCTGCTGTGCGCCCAGCGCTTCGGCCTTCCTATTAGCCTCAGCCATCCGGGCGATCATCGGCGCCCTCCAACAGTGACAGATCGCCAAAGCCAGCGCGTCGGCCGCGTCGGCCGGTGTCGGTTTGGCTTGCAGCCCAAGGATTCTGGTGACCATCGCGGTGACCTGTGCCTTGCCGGCGGTGCCGTTACCGGTGACTGCGGCCTTGACCTCGCTGGGCGTGTGGAAGTGTACGTCAATGCCGCGTTTGGCCGCGGCCAACGCGATCACGCCGCCGGCTTGCGCGGTGCCCATCACCGTCGTCACATTCAACTGGGAGAACACCCGCTCGACGGCCACGACATCCGGTTGATGAGTGGCCAGCCAATGCTCGACGGCATCGCTGATCGTCAGCAATCGCTCAGCGATCGGTTCGTCCGACGGGGTACGCACCACGTCGACATCCAGCGCGACGACCTGGCGCCCGCCCCGGCTTTCCACGACCGATAGCCCGCATCGGGTCAGCCCGGGATCGACGCCCATCACCCGCATTGCACGCTCCCCACTACTGCCGAACAGTTGTTCGAGAGCCTAGCGGGCGGGGCCGACAGCGCCGGGTAGGACACGCGGCACCAGGGCCCCGATTCGTTAGGCAGCCGGGCCCGGGCAAAGCTGTTAACTTAGGCGCACATTTGCTCAACCGCCGGAGGGTCACGTGGGAACGGTGCTGGTTCTGCTTGCCGCGGTGCTGTTCATGGCGTCCATCGTCGTTCTCGTCACGGCATTGCGCCGCCCCAAGGGTCCGGCTGAACCGGGTGGCCGTCAGGATCCCCTTTCCTTCAACGCGATGCCGCAGTTCGGGCCGCGGCAACTGGGGCCCGGTGCCATCGTCAGCTACGGCGGTATCGACTACGTGGTCCGCGGATCGGTGACGTACCGCCAAGGGCCGTTCGTGTGGTGGGAGCATCTGCTGGAAGGCGGCGACCAGCCGATCTGGTTCAGCGTCGAAGAGGACGACGGGCGCCTCGAGCTCGCGATGTGGGCTAACCGCAAAGACCTCACGTTGCAGCCGGGCGACCATTGCGTCGTCGACGGTGTCACGTTCCACGAGTCCGAGCGCGGTCGTGCCTCGTTCACCACCGAAGGCACGACGGGCCTGCCCGCCGGCGGCGAGATGGAATTCGTCGACTGCAGCAACTCCGACGACACCGCGCTGCTGTCATTCGAACGCTGGGCTCCGGACATGCCCTGGGAGGTCTCGACGGGAAAGCCCGTGCTGACCGGCGAGCTCACCGTCTACCCGGCGCCGCCGTCCACCTCCGGCTAGGACTTCAGAGGTTTAGGTCGGTGCCCCTTCATCAGCTCGCCGTGACTCCGGCGGACGTCTCCGGCGCAAGGCTCGGGCTCGCGCTCAACGCGCCCGCACCGCGGCCATTGGCCGCCTGCGTGCTGAACCACCCCAACGGCGGTGTGCTGCGGCTCGGAGTCCTCGGCGCATCGCATGTCGTCACTGTCGAGCACGCCGCGGGCCGGTTCACCGAGCAGGTGTCCTGCACCGCCCGCGGGTTCGGAGGCGATCTGCCGGAGCGTACCGACGCGCCCGGCTACTACCTCGAATCCCGCACCGAGATGCACGGCGAGGCGGCCTTCCGCCGGATCGCGCGCGATCTCCGCCGGCACTGCATGGCTGACACCGGGTGGCTCGGCGGTACGTTCCCCGGTGATGACGCGGCGCTGACCGCGCTGGCCGCCGAAGTCGACGGCGCCGGGTGGCGTTGGCAGACCTGGCACCTGTATCCGGCGCCGCCCGGCGGGATGGTCGTCCACACGGCCAGCCGGTGGTGTCCATGAGTCGCAACCGCCTGTTCGTGATCGCCGGCGCGTTGGCCGCCGCGTCCGTGGTGTCGCTGATCTTCGGAATCACGCTGCAAAGCAGGAACATCGCGTCCTACATAGCGAGCAACTATCAGGAGTACTCCCGCGATGTGAACGGGACGCGCTATCAATGCACCGGTTCGCCCGCCCAGGTGGCCGACACGCTCGCCAACTACCAGGCTCCGCACGCGCGTGCCGCCTACGGCAACAGCCAATACCTGCGCTACCGGCGCCACATCGTGATCGTCGGCCCGGACGGCAACTACCCCTGCAGCATCCGGGTGGAAAGCCTGAACGCCGGATACAACCACGGCGCGTTCATCTTCCTCGGCCCGGGATTTACCCCCGGATCTCCCTCGGGCGGCTCGGGCGGCAGCCCCGGAGGCCCCGGCGGTAGCAAATGAAGACCCCTGGAATCGCACGCAAAGGAGATTCTCATGCACCAGGCCTTTGATTTCGGGACCGTCAGTTTCGCTCCATTGCTGCACGGAGTGATCGCCACCATCCTGTATTTTCTGGTCGGCTCAGCCGTCCTGATCGCCGGCTTTTTGATGGTCGACCTGCTGACCCCGGGAAATTTCCGCCGGCTGGTGTTCATCGACCGCCGCCCGAACGCGGTCGTGCTGGCGTGCGCCATGTATGCCGCGCTGGCCACCGTCATCATCGCCGCCATCTACACCAGCTCCAGCCAGCTGGCTCAGGGGCTCCTCGGCGTCGCGGTGTACGGCATCGTGGGCGTCGTCATGCAGGGGATTGCCCTGGTAATCCTGGAGATCGCGGTCCCCGGTCGCTTCCATGACCACGTCAACCAACCGGAGCTGCACCCGGCCGCCTTCGCGACCGCCGCCATGCTGCTGGCCGTCGGAGGAGTGATCGCGGCCGCGCTCTCATGACATCCATCGATCGACAGGCGTCCCCTCCGACACCAGAAGCGGTACGGCCCGCCGAATCTTCCGGCCGGTGGCGGGCGCTACTGCTGGCCGCCGTCGCGGCGTGCGCGGCGTGCGGCATCATCTACGAACTCGCGCTGCTGACCCTGTCGGCGAGCCTGAACGGTGGTGGCATCGTCGCCACCTCACTGATCGTCGCGGGTTACATCGCCGCTCTGGGCGCGGGCGCCCTGCTGGTCAAGCCGCTGCTGGCACACGCGGCGATCACCTTCATCGCCCTCGAAGCGTTGCTGGGGATCGTCGGCGGCCTGTCCGCGGCGGCGCTGTATGTGGTGTTCGCGTTCGTCGACGGCTCGACATGGGTTTTGGCGGTGAGCACGGCCCTGATCGGCGGGCTGGTCGGCGCCGAGGTGCCGTTGCTGATGACCCTGCTGCAGCAGGGGCGGATACGCCCCGAAACAGACCAAGCCGCCGATGCCGGCCGCACGCTGGCCAACCTCAACGCCGCCGACTACCTGGGGGCTCTGCTGGGCGGGCTCGTGTGGCCGTTCTTCCTGCTGCCGCAGCTGGGCATGATCCGCGGCGCGGCCGCCACCGGCATCATCAACCTGGCGGCGGCGGCCGTCGTGTCGATCTTCTTGCTGCGGCGCATCGTTTCCGCCCGGCAGCTGGTGACGGCGCTGTGTGCGCTGGCCGGGGCGCTCGGGCTGCTCGCCACGCTGCTGGCCCGTTCGGCCGACATCGAGACGACGAGCAGGCAACGGCTTTACGCCGACCCGATCATCGCCTACCGACACACGCCCTACCAGGAGATCGTGGTGACCCGCCGCGGCGCCGACACGCGCCTCTACCTCGACGGAGGCCTGCAGTTCTCCACCCGCGACGAACACCGCTACACCGAGAGCCTCGTCTACCCTGCGCTCGGCGGTGGCGCGCGCGCGGTGCTGGTTCTCGGCGGCGGTGACGGGCTGGCGGCCCGCGAACTGCTGCGCCAGCCCGGCGTCGAAAAGATTGTGCAGGTCGAACTTGATCCTGCGGTGATCGAATTGGCGCGCACAACACTGCGGGACGCCAACGCCGGTGCGCTGGACGACCCGCGCGTGCAGATCGTGATCGACGACGCGATGGGCTGGCTACGGACGCCGCACCCAGAGCTGACCCCGCCCGCCGGGTTCGACGCGATCATCGTCGACCTTCCCGACCCGGACACGCCCGTCCTGGGCCGGCTGTATTCGACCGAGTTCTACGCGCTTGCCGCGCACGCGCTCACCCCCGACGGGCTCATGGTCGTGCAGGCAGGCAGCCCCTATTCGACCCCCACGGCGTTCTGGCGCACGGTGTCGACGATTCGGGCCGCCGGCTATGCCGTCACCCCCTACCACGTGCATGTACCGACCTTCGGCGACTGGGGTTTCGCCCTGGGGCGGCACACGGCCTCGCCGCCGGCGCCCCGGGTTCCGCCCGACGCGCCCACGTTGAGCTTCCTCGACCAGCGGGTGCTCGATGCCGCGACCGTGTTCGCCGCCGACGTCGGCCCCCGCGCGCTGAACCCCTCGACGCTGGCCAATCCCCGCATCGTCGACGACATGCGCCATGGGTACGACTAGGTCCG
>CAYNLB010000065.1:19949-25427 GCA_964397935.1 uncultured Mycobacterium sp. | reverse complement strand
GGTTCTCGTTCCCCACCCGGCAGATGCCAATAACGCTCTGTGCCACAAAGGAGTCCGCACTCCAATAGGTCGAGCCGTCCCCACCGATTCCTGTCGATTCTCGATCAATATCGATGAATAAACGATGACGCCGCCGACCCCGCCAGCAGCGCGATCCGGTCCGGGTCACACGCCATCTCGGCCTTGCCGGTCATGGCCCGTCATTCGGATCTCCGGTGCACGGCGGCGCTGTATTTCTCGCTCCGCTATCGTCTGCGGTTTCAGGCCCCAGGCTCGACGTCATCAGGGCTGGCTCCCACATATTTGGCAATGAGCTCCCGCTTGTAGAGCTTGCCGGCATCGGTTCGTGGCAGCCGGGCCTCGAAATGCAACGTCCGCGGACACTTGTAGTGCGCCATGCTGTTGCGAAGCCACGTGATCAACTCCTCGGCGAGCCCGGTGGAAGCCAAGGTGGGGTCCGCCAACTGCACGACGGCGGTCACCGACTGCCCCATCACCGGATCCGGCACGCCGAACACCGCGGCGTCCACCACCAGTGGGTGACTGACCAGCACGTTCTCTGTCTCCTGCGGGTAGATATTCACCCCGCCGGAGATGATCATGTGATTGCGACGATCGGTGAGGTAGAGATAGCCCTCGTCGTCGAGGTAGCCGACGTCGCCGACGGTGACCCAGCCTTCGGCGCTGCGCGCTGCGGCCGTCTTTGCGTTGTCGTTGAGGTACTCGAACGGATAGCCGCCCTCGTAGTAGATTTCACCGACTTGTCCCGGTCCGAGCTCGGTTCCCTCGTCATCGACTATGTGGGGCGTACCGAGCATGGGCTTGCCCACCGAGCCCGGGTGCGCGAGCCACTCGTCGGCACGGATGAACGAGATGCCTGCGCCTTCCGATGACCCGTAGTACTCATCGACGATCGGCCCCCACCAGTCGATCATCTGGCGTTTGATCTCAGGCGGACAAGGGGCGGCGGCGTGGACGACGCGCCGCAAACTCGAGAGGTCATAGCGTCGCCGCGTTGCTTCGGGCAGCCGCAGCATCCGGACGAACATCGTCGGCACGAACTGGGCGTGCGTAACACCGTAACGCTCAATGCATTCGAGGGCCTGTTCGGCGTCAAAAGCTTCCATGAGAACCGTTGTCGCGCCGGCGGCTTGCGCCGCCATCGTCCACATGGCCGGGGCGGTGTGGTAGGTCGGGGCGGGGCTCAAGTAGACCGAGTCGGGCCTCACCCCGAGCGCCTCGAAGACCGGAGTCGACACGCTCGAAACACCGGATTCTTGCGGCTTCAACGGTCGGCGGATTCCCTTCGGGCGACCGGTGCTGCCCGCGGAGTACTGCAGAAGCTGCCCGTCGCACTCGTCGACGATCGGTTCCGACGATTCGGCGGCCACGCATTCGGGATAGCGCCGCCAACCGCACAGGTCGTCGCCGGCGATCAGCGCAACGGGTGGCAATCCGGCCGGAAGCTCGTCGGCAAGGTCGCGGCACACGCTCCGCATCGCCCTCGAGGAGATGATGGCCTTCGCCCCGCTGTCCGCCACGATGTAGGCGATCTCGGAAAGGCTGAGATGCGTGTTGACCAGCGTGTAGTACAGCCCGCTTCGCTTGGCCGCCCACATCGCGATGTGGACGTGTTCGTTGTTTTCCATGAGGACCGCGACCGTGTCCCCGGCTACCAGGCCCGATCGTCTCAGGAAGTGGGCAAGTCGGTTCGAGCCGGCATCGAGGCTCGCGAAGCTCACGATGGTGCCGGAGGGATGAAGGATCACAGCGGATTTCACGGAGTCGCCGTGGTCACGAAGCTGCATTCGATCGCCTGACAGCCGATCAGCGCGCGACGTCGCGGAACGCCCGGACGAGCGGTGAGAGGACCTCGACTGCACGATCACCGTCCGCTGGCACCGTCACGGTGAACCGGACGTCGGTGACTCCCGCGGCGACCAGGCCCGGCACCGATGCGACTGACGCCGCGTAGTCGATTGATCCGTCATCGCCGTGCATGGCACGTGCGGCGCCCTGAACTTGCAGATCGCTCGGATCGCCACCGTGGGCGAACACCTTGTCCTTCATCGTCTTTATTGCGGATGGAAGGTCGGTGAACGCAGACCCCCAGGGAATCCAGCCGCTGCCGAATCGCGCGATTCGGCGCGCGACCGCGTCGTTGACCGTTCCGCTGATCCAACACGGCACGCCGCCGGATTGCACGGGCTTCGGCATCTGGTGAATGGCGTCGAAGGACAGCTCGGGCGAGTCGTAGGAGGCTCGCTGCTCGGTCCACAACGTCTTGCAGACTTCCAATGTGTGATCCAACAGCCGCCCGCGGTGGGCGAACGACAGCCCGGCGGCCTCGTATTCCTCTCGTTGCCAGCCCACCCCGACGCCGAGATCGACGCGGCCCTCGGAGAGCACGTCGAGTGTGGCCAGCTGTTTGGCCAGGACTGCGGGCCGCCGCAGGGCGGCCAGCAGTATCGACGTCCCCAGCCTGATCCGTTGGGTGGTGGCCGCGATCGCGGTCAGGACGATGAGCGGTTCCAGCCAGCTTCCGTCGGGCCCGGTAGGTTGGCGGCCGCCGGAAGCGCCACCGACGGACGGATCGGCGTAGGCCTCGAGGTTCTCGCCGAACACCACATGGTCGGAAACCACCACACGGTCGATGCCTGCAACATCCATGGCCTGCGCGGACCTCAGCGTCGCGCGCCAATCATGTTGGGGGGCATCGGCAAACGTTCTCAGGTAGAGCGATATTTCTGGGTTGCGCCTCGTCATGCCGTCGTCTCTCCCCAGCATTGATCCCAACGATCGATCGCCGCAACCTCGGTAAGTGGTTGGCGCCGCACCGCATGATGCCCGCCCTTGGGCCAGCCCACCGTCAGCAGGGTCGCGATCAGCCAGTCGTCGGGAATCCCGACCATGGACCGCAGCTGATCCTCGCACGACCCGTGCCACAAGGTGATCGCCGCGCCGAGGCCCTGCGCGCGGGCCGCCAGCAGGAAGTTCTGCACGGCCGGGAAGATCGACCCGCCCTGTTGCAGTTCGGTGGTTCCTCGCTGCGGCTGGACACAGAACAGCACCAACACGGGCGCTGCGCCACCGACGCTCATATGCTCGGCCATCGCACGCAGTACGCGCGACTTCGCGTCGTCTGCCCCATCCTCGGGCATCGAGAACCGATAGAACTCGGCCATGACGTCCCACGTCTTGTGAGCCGCGGCGGTGACCACGTCGCGCAGGCTACTCGACCTGAGGACGACAAACTTCCACGGCTGCTGGTTGCCGCCGGACGGCGCCCAACTTGCCGCGCGCAGGCAGGTGTCGATGGCCTTGTCGGGGACGGGTTCGTCGCGATACCGCCGTACCGCCGATGCGGTGCGCATGACCTCCCACAGGTCCGCTGACGTCGGCGGGACCGCTTGCCCGCTCACGGCTGCACCGTCGCCGGTAGCACGCCGCTCCATGTTCCTCCGCGCACGGGACCGGTGACCAGGGGCAGATCGAGTGTCGACAGTAAACCGGTTGGGGCGGCCAGCACGGCCGGGATGGCGTTCAGCTCGCGCATGACGGTCGCGTAAGTCAGACCACGCATGTTGTTCCCGCGGCCATGCATTTCGATGTCGACGGTGTAGGTGGGCAGCCCGTCGACGATGACCCGGTAGCCGCCGTGCGGCGAGGGATGCCGCGGCCAGTCCGGCGCGGACCCATCCCCCATGCGAGTGATGTGTTCGAGCACCACACGCTCCTCGCCGCCCACGATGCCGGCGAGCTTGAAGCGCATACCCCCCATCGTGCCGGCCTCGATCCAGCCCGAGGCCACCTCGTACCTCTCTGTGGCCAGCCATTTCTCGATGGATGTGTCGACACGGTCGAGTGGGAGACCAACCCCGTCGGCAACCAGGTGGACGGTGGGTGCCCACAGCGCGGCCAGACGCTCGGTGTCGAAGAGCGGGGCGGGATGGTCGGGCGGATGTCCAAAGCCCATGAAGTCGAACATGATGTCGGGCTGATTGATCGGTCCGTAGTCGAGCATCTCGAGCATGGTGATGGTGTCGACACGACTGCTGAAGCCTGTCATCGTCAGAGCGATCACGTCGTTCGCCCAGCCCGGGTCGACACCACTGTTGAAGAAGCTGGTGCCGCCCTCCGCGCACGCCGCCGCGAGCAGTTCGACGGTTTCCTTGTCGGCCGCGGGCGGGTAGCACATCGGCACCAGCGAGGTACAAACCACATGCTTGCCCGCGCGCAGGCAACGTGCGATGTCCTGCGCCGCCTCGTGGTAGCGATAGTCACCCGAGGCAAAGTAGGCCACTACGTCGGCGTCCACCGACAGCGCGGCACCGATGTCCCGCGTGGCGATGATTCCGGTGGCGGGCAGTCCGCACAGGTCACCGGCGTCCTTGCCGTCCTTGGCTTCGGCGTGCACCACCACGCCGGCGAGCTCCAGGCCGGGGTGCGCGATGAGGGCGCGCAACGCGCCGACGCCGACCTGGCCCGGACCCCACAGAATGACTCGCGGCTTCCGTTGACCGTCCGCCATCTGCACCCCTTCCGGGCTTCACCGACCGCTCTATGAGAATATTTCCTCTCATATATAGATAGCATCATTGCCACATGCAGATCAGAGAAGAGGCGCGCGATGAGTGATTACGAGTTCTTGAAGTGGGAGACGTTAGACGACGGCATGATCATCCGGATCTCACTGAACCGCCCCGAGCAGCGCAACGCCCAGAACCGCGGCATGCTGGTCGAACTCGATCAGGCGTTTGCCCGCGCCGAAGCCGACGACACGGTACGCGTCGTCATCCTCGCCGGCGAGGGCCCGATGTTCTCCTCGGGTCACGACATCGGCTCCAAGCAGGCACGGGCCGAGTTCAGCCCGGGCCCGGGCCAACACCCCACGGTGGCGATCAATGGCGGTACCCGCGACGGCGCGGAGAGAACCATGCTGCAGGAATGGCACTATTTCTTCCAGAACAACCTGCGGTGGCGCAACCTGCGCAAGATCACCATCGCCCAGGTGCACGGCGACGTGTTCTCGGCGGGGCTCATGCTGATCTGGGCGTGCGACCTGATCGTGGGCAGCGAAGAGGTTCGCTTCGCCGATGTGGTCGGCACGCGCCTGGGCATGTGCGGGATGGAGTATTTCGGCCACCCCTGGGAGTTCGGGCCGCGGCGCACCAAGGAGCTCATGCTCACCGGCGACGCGATCGGGATCGAAGAGGCGTACCGGCTAGGCATGGTCAGCAAGATCTTCAAACGCGACGAACTCGCCGAGCGCACACTCGAGCTGGCGCGGCGCATCGCCAAGGTACCCACGATGGCGGCCCTGCTGATCAAGGAGTCGGTCAACCAGTCCGTCGACAGCATGGGCTTCTACAACGCGCTGCAATCGTGTTTCTCGCTGCACCAACTGAATCATTCCCACTGGGCGCAGATTCGCGACGACAAGCGACCCACCGCGGGCGAAGAACAGGGCGTGCCGAA
>CAYNLB010000065.1:16660-19849 GCA_964397935.1 uncultured Mycobacterium sp. | reverse complement strand
GTCGATCTGCACAACCGCCCGGACCTGGTGAACATTCGGGGTGCGCTGCAAGGCGGGCTGGTCGCCACCCTGATCGATGTGGCCGGCGGACGGCTTGCGATCAAGCACGCCGGCGAAGGGAGCGCTGCCGGCACCGCGGACATGTCGATCCATTTCCTGGCGCCGATCGTCGAAGGTCCCGCACGCGCGACGGCCAGGCTGGTCCGCGCCGGAAAACGCATGATCGTTGTCGGCGTTGACGTCGCCGACGTCGGTCGCAACAGGCTTGCGGCACGAGCGACGCTGAGCTTCGCGATCCTTGCGCCCCGCGGCCCGGTTCAGCCCGCGGCGGCACCGTAGCGCGCATCGGCGACGCGCTCCAAGGCGACGGCGGGCTCGCCGAAGACCATTGCCCAGCCTCGCACCCGGCGGAAGTACAACTGGATATCGCCCTCCATGCCGAATCCATAACCGCCGTGGATGTGCAGGCTGCGCTGCGTCGCGTCGCGGGCCGTCTCGTAGCCGAACGCGAAAGCCATGGCGGCCAGTTCGCGCGCACGATCGGGCTCGTCGGTGAATGCGCAGGCCGCCTTGAGTCCGAGCAACCGTGCCCCGTCGGCGGCGGTGGCGCTGTCGGCCAGCGGGTGAGACACCGCCTGGAAGGTGCCGATCACGGTCCCGAAGGCATTCCGCGTTTTGGCATAGTCAACGCCGATCTCCACGGCTTTCTTGGCCGCGCCCGCCAACGCCACGGCGGTCAGCGCCAGCCACAAGTCAAGGGCGCCGCAGAACAGGTCGCGCGCTTGGCGATCCTCGGCGAGAACGACTGAATCGGTGCCAATCGTGATGTCCGCCAGCGGCATTGATCCGAGGTTGGCCACCGCGGTGCGGTCGCTTGCGATCGGCACAGCCAGCAGTCGCCCGTCCGCCAGGGCAATTACGTGGTCCGCCACGGCACCGGCGGGCACCATCCCCAACTGCCCACCGCGTGCGGCCCGGGGCGCGAACGTGACCAGCTGATCGCCTGCGAGAACCGCGCCGAGCAGCGAGGCGCCAGGCTCGCCCACCATGGCCAGTAGCCGGGACGCAACCTGCGCTTCGACGACCGGAGCGGATGCGAGCGCCCGGCCGAGCTGTTCGGCGATCAACGCAAGCTCCAGTTCCGAGGCACCCCAACCACCGGCCGCCTCGTCCACCGCCATCTGCACCGCTCCGGTCTCGAGCAGCGCCTTCCACAGCTTGAGATCGAAGCCCGACGGCTCAGCCGCCCGAACACGTTCGGAGGTCGACTCGCGGGCTAGCAGTGCGGTGAACGAATCCACCAACAGTCTCTGTTCGCCCGTCAGGCTCAGGTCCACGATCGCCGGTCCTATCGGGTGCGGATATGGTTACTCTCAGAAGTGAGAGTATCAGTCCTCAGCGCACCGCCCAGAAGCGAGTGCGACGACAGATCGGCGCGCATACATGCACTTTCAGCTCGATGCAGCTACCGCAACGTACCGCGACGAAGTGCGGGCCCACCTTCGGGAGGTGTTGACTCCCGAATTCGAGGAACGCATCTACCTCAGCGGCGTCGCGCACGACGACGAGTTCGCCAAGAGCCTGGTCGAAAAGGGCTATTTTGCACCGGGTTGGCCCGTGGAGTTCGGCGGGCAGAACCGCAACGCCTGGGACGACCAGGTCGTGAAAGAGGAGCTCATGCGTTTTGACGCGCCGGTGTACCTCTCGGAGACCACCAGGATGGTGGCGTCGATCATCCGCGAAGTCGGCACCCCGGCGTTGAAAGATCTCATCCTCGCCGGTGCGATCAACGGTGACATCACCATCGCCCTCGGCTTTACCGAGCCGGAATGCGGGTCGGACGTCGCGGCGGCCGCCACCCGGGCCGTTCGCGACGGCCCCGGAGAAGACGCAGACTGGGTGATCAACGGCTCGAAGATGTTCACCACCAACGGCCACATCGCCGACTTCGTGTTCCTGCTAGCGCGCACCAGCCCCGACAAGCCGAAACACAAAGGGTTGACGATGTTCCTGGTTCCGACTGACTCCGAGGGCTTCGAGGCTCAAGCGGTGTGGACACTTTCCGGGGAGCGCACGAACATCACCTTCTACAGCGACGTCCGCATCGGCGATCAGTGGCGAATCGGCGAGGTCGACGGCGGCTGGCAGGTGCTCGGGCTCTCCCTACGTGACGAGCATGCGTCGGGTTGGGGTCCGCATCTGATCCGGCTGTTGCACCATGCCGAACACTGGGCTACCACCAGCATGTCCGATGATGGCGCACCGCCCATCGTGGATGCCGACGTCCGCCGCCGGCTCGCCCGGGTCGCAATCGAGACCGAGGTGGCGATGCTGCTGCAGCGGCGGTGCGTGTGGATGCTCGAACAGGGCGACATCCCGGTGGCAGAGGGGTCCATGTCGAAGTTGTTCAGCACCGAGGCGCTCCAACGCGCCAGCCAGGACATCGTCGAGCTCGTGGGCCCGGACGGCTTACGCAGCTATCTCGACCCGACGGCACCCGAACGCGGGCGCTTCGAACATTCGCTGCGGTTTTCCTTGGGAACGACCATCTACGCGGGCACCAGCGAAATCCAGCGCAACATCATCGCGCAGCGCGGGCTCGGCCTACCCCGTTAGCTTCTTGGCCCGGCGGGCAGATGTCCCACGGGGCGTCGACTTCCGCGCCGGTGTCGACTTGCCCTCGGTGACGGGCGGCGTCACGGCTTGTTTGCACCACGCCCACAACTGGTCCTCGGTCAGCCTGGTGCCCTTGCCGCCCAGGTGGAAAACCCCGATCTGAGCGAGCGCGGTGAGCGTGGTGTTCAGCAACGTGGTCAGCTGGGCGGGGGTCAGGTCCGTGCGCACCAGTCCCGCCCGGGCACACGAGGTGAGGATCTTCGTCAGCAGCTTCAGATGCGGCTCCCACACCTTGGCGAAGTCGTCCGGCCGCTCGATTTCCAGGCTCAGGTTGTAGATCGTCATCACCCGGCCGCCGACCGCTTCCGATGACTCCGCGCGAGACAGCACGCCGCGGCAGAACGCCTCGAGCTGCTCCATCGGACCGTCGGCCGCGGCAACGTCATGCCGGATGTCCTCGGTGAACTGGCTCGTGACGTTCTCGTAAAGCGCCAACATGAGTTCTTCTTTGCCGGCGAAGTGCTGGTAGAACGCTCGCAGGCTCAGATTCGACCTGTCGATGAGCGTCTGGAT
>CAYNLB010000065.1:0-16560 GCA_964397935.1 uncultured Mycobacterium sp. | reverse complement strand
CGGAACCGATGCGGTAGCGTGGAAACGCAGATTCTCTTTTTCCGTGAATCAGTGTGCCGCAAACTGGATTCGCGGGCCGTCGCGAAGGAGCGCAGCGTTGAGTACAGACATTCTGATCGTCTCGCCAGACGACCACCTGGTGGAGCCGGCCGATCTGTGGACGAGCCGGCTGCCCGAGCGCTATCGCGACATCGGGCCGCGGATCGTTCGCACCCGCGGACGCATGGATCCAACCGTCACTTCCGATGTCGCATTCATCGAGGACGACGAGGGCCGCGACGCGGACATCTGGCACTACGAGGACGCCGTCATCCCGATCCCGCTCATCAGCGCGGCCGCCGGCTACGAACTCGACGAACTCACCACCGATCCCATCACCTACGACGAGATGCGCCCGGGTTGCTACCGTCCTGCGGACCGGCTCGCCGACATGGACATCGCCGGCATCGAGGCCTCGGCCTGCTTCCCCAACACCCTCGTGCGTTTCTGCGGCCAACGCTTCCTTTACGGCAAGGACAAGGAGCTGGCCAAGCTGTGTGTCGAGGCTTACAACGACTTCCAGATCGACGAATGGGGCGGTAGCTCGAACGGCCGGCTGATCCCCCTTGGCATCATTCCACTCTGGGACGTCGAACTCGCCGCCAAAGAGGTGGACAGGGTGGCCGCCCGCGGCATGCACGCCGTGTGTTTCTCCGAGCTTCCCAGCCGCCTCGACCTGCCCTCCATCCACAGCGGCTACTGGGACCCGTTCTTCGCCGCCTGCGAGAGAAACCACGTGGGCATCATGCTGCACATCGGGTCGAGTTCGTCGCTCACCAAGTCCTCCCCCGATTCTCCGCATGTCGTCACCAGCGCGCTGATGGCGGTCAATTGCACCATCGCCATGGTCGACTGGCTGTTTTCCGCCAAACTCAA
The DNA here is from genome assembly GCA_964397935.1 of uncultured Mycobacterium sp. Taxonomy (GTDB): domain Bacteria; phylum Actinomycetota; class Actinomycetes; order Mycobacteriales; family Mycobacteriaceae; genus Mycobacterium. The sequence goes on along the minus strand of CAYNLB010000065.1, from coordinate 15,645 downwards.
GCAGTTCCCCGACCTCAAGCTCGCCTTCGCCGAGGCACAAGCCGGCTGGATCCCCTACTACCTGCAACGCGTCGACGAGGTCTGGGAGGACCGCCGGGCGTGGGGTGGCATTCATCCCCTGCTGACCGAACCGCCGAGCAGCCAGGTGCCCGGGCGCGTGTTCTTCTCCACCTTCGGTGACCCTGTCGCATTCCGCATCCTCGACCTCGTCGGGCCGGACCAGCTCATGTTCGAGACCGACTATCCACACAACGACACCAACTGGCCGAGGAGCCTCGAGGTCGCCAACAAGGCGACAGAAGGCTTGGACGAGGAGACCAAGCGGAAGGTGTTGTCCACCAACGCCAAGACGTTCTTCGGCATGGCGTAAGCGACCGGTCCGGGCGTCTCGGACCGGCCCTTCGCATGCGTTACCGCGCCTGCCAGTCCGGCTTGCGCTTCTCCAGGAAGGCGCGCGGGCCCTCGACGGCGTCCTTGGTCAGGGCCACCTTCATCCGGTAATTCTCAGCGAGCAGCTCGGCCTCGTAGATGGGTAGCGTGAGACCCTTGCGCACGGCCATCCGTGAACCCCGGACCGCCAGCGGTGCATTGGAATTCACGATGTCGGCGATCTCCCAGGCCCGTGCCGGCAACGCGTCGTGCGGGACCACTTCGGTGAAGATCCCCAATTCGTAGGCGCGCTGCGCGTCGAGATGCTCGTGCTTACCCATCAGGATCAGACGCATCGCCACGGGCAGTGGCAGGATCCGGGCCAGCCTGACCCCTTCGCGCCCGGACGTCACGCCGATGCTGACGTGCGGGTCCATCAGCGTCGCGCGCTCGGACGCGATGGTGATATCCGCGGTGGTCACCAGGTCCAGCCCCGCGCCGCAGGCGATGCCGTTGACCGCGCAGATGATCGGTTTGGTCATCTGCAGCCACGGCGGCGTCGCCTCCTGGGGTGCGTCCCACTGCCGCATCGAGCTGAGGATCGGCTCGCCCTGGTTGTCGATGCCCGCCGCGTTCTCCATGTCATGGTCGGCGGCCTTGTTGACATCCGCCCCCACGCAGAGCGCGCGGCCCGCTCCCGTGATGATAACTGTCCAGATATCCTGCGAGCGTTCGATTTCCGTGTACGCCAGCGCCAACTCGGCGATCATCTCGTCGTTGATCGCGTTGAGCACCTCCGGACGGTTCAGGGTCACACATGCGGTATGCCCCCGTACCTCGACCTCGATCGTCTCGTACTTTTTCACCTGGTACGCCCCCCGCTCTCCAAAACGTCCGTGGCGCTGGGGAGGAAGCCGAAGATGTATTGGAACCTCTCGCAGTAGCGCGGCCAGACGTCGGGATTCAGTAGACGTGGCGGCATACCGCCGCCGAAGATCGTCTGCCACTGCGTGGCCGTGGCGACGGCGATGTCGCGGGCCGCCTCGACGGTGATGCCCGCGGTGTGCGGCGTTGCCACGACGTTCTCGAGACTCAACAGCGGATTGTCTGGGCGCGGCGGCTCCTCGTGGAACACGTCGAGTCCCGCGCCCGCGATGCCTCCGCTGACGAGTGCGTCGAGCAGCGCCGCTTCGTCGTGGACGGGTCCGCGCGCCGTCGTGATGAAGAAGGCGGTCGGTTTCATCGCCGCGAACTGCTCCCTGCCGATGAGCCCCTGGGTTTCACCGGTCAGCGGGCAGGTCACCTGGACGAAATCCGAGCGCTCGAGAAGCTCGTTGAGCGCGACGGGCCGCGCTCCGCGTGCGCGTGCACTGACCTCGTCCAGGTAGGGGTCGAACACCAGGACCTCCATGCCGAACGGCGCGCACAGCTCCACAAGGCGACCTCCGATGGCCCCGAGCCCGATGACGCCGAGCGTCTTGCCCAGGAGCTGACTGCCCCGCAGGACCAACCGATCCCCCAGCCGGCCACCGCGCAGCACCCGGTCGGCGGCGGTGATCTTCTTGGCCAGGTCGAGCATGAGGCCCAAGGCGTGCTCGGCGACGGCTTCTGCACCCGGACCCGAGTTGTTGCAGACCGCGATCCCGGCGCGAGTGCACGCCTCCACGTCGATGACGTCGTACCCGGCGCCGGCCGAACATACGGCGAGAAGTTGTCCGCAACGCTCGACCAGCGCCGGTCCGGCCAGCCACTGTGCACCGTCGGCGTGTCCGGCCACGTCGGTCCGGGTGGCGACCTGGTATCCGTGCGCGGATTCCAGAGCGGCCCAATTCGTCTCGGCGGGCGCGGTCAGATCGAGCCTGACCAGATCGACATCACCGACCTCGAGGATCTCGCCGGCGACGGGATCGGTCCACCGTTCGTAGACCAGACGCGGGCGAACGCTCACGCTTTCTTCGCTTTGGGTTTCACCTGCGCCGCCTTGAACATGTCGGCCAGCTCGGCGTTGACGTTCTTGTAGTCGTTGCGGGCGATGGCTCCGTCTCGGCCCTCGACGACGTCGTACCCCAGCCGCAGGTCCTTGTTCTCCATGTGAAAGTACTCGCGGCCGATCGGTAGCCGCCGGTCCTCCAGTGGCACTTCCATCCATGCGCGCAGGAAGCAGCGTGCCTTCTTCGGGTCGTTGCTGCTGACGAAGTCTGAGCGCGAATGGCACATCGCGAAGTTGTTGGCCACCGCCGCCTCACCCGATTCCAACCGAAACTCGACCTGCTGCTCGATGAGGATGTTGCGCAGCAACTCCACCGCTTCATTCTGTTCCGGGGTGAACTCGCGACCCAGCGCGTGCATGGCGGGCAGGATGCTGCTGTAGGTGAAGTTGATACAGATCCGCCCGTCGATCTGGGAGAAGACGGGCACGTCGTACGGGGTGACGTCCGGCTGGTCGTCGGGCTGTTCACTACGTCGATGATGCGGAAAGCCCTGGTAAAGCACCTCGAGCAGATCCGGGCGTTCGGCGAGGATCCTGTTGTGCGCCGCGGGCCCGCTCGCGAATTGGCTCTCCCCACCCTGAGCTGCCGGATACACGCACAGCAGCGACAGGATGTCGGCGGCGTCGTTGTGCATCGCGAGTTCGGCGCGGGACTTCGTGCCGCGAGCGGGCTGCACTCCGCCGGGCAGGATCTCCTCCTGGACGCGAACCATCCGGTGTCCGAAGGAGTTGTTCGACACCAGGTAGCCGAGATGCGTGCAGAACGCCCAATAGATGCGTTCGAGGTCCTCGATCGAGTGCTGTTCGACGGGGAAGCCGCGTACGCATGCCAAGCCCTTGCCGAACATCAGGTCCCGGTAGAGGCGCGCCAGGTCGTCGTCGAGGTCTGGATGCCGAGCGTCCTCGGGCGTGATGTCGTCCCGTTCCTTGTTGGCGGTCTTGGCCAGGATCGATTCCAGCGCAGCCACATTGCGCGGTGACAGGTCGAAGGCGAAGTCCTCTTTGCTCGTGAAGTCCGCTCCGGTCCACGCCATGGGGTCGGTGACGGGCTTGGTGTAGATGGCTGTGGGCATCCGGTCCTCCTGATTGGCGTCGCTTTTCGGCTGTCGGGGTCATGCGTCAGGTTGGTTCCCGCGGTAGGTCCGCAGTCCGCGCAGCGCTTGTGCACGGGTCGTGGCGGCCTCGGTCATCATCCCGATGTCAGTGCCCGCCGAGATGAACCGCAACCCGAGTTCCACGAACCGACTCAGCAGTTCAACGGACTTGATCCCGGCCATACCCAGTGCTACGCGATGACTACGGCATGCCGCCGCCACAGAGTCTACGGCACTTTGGAAATCTGGATTCTCATACTGGCCGTGGATGCCCATTTCGGCGCTCAGATCGCTCGGGCCGACGAGGATCATGTCGATGCCTTCGACAGCGGCGATGGAGTCGCACGCCGCCACAGCCTCCGGCGTCTCGATCATCACCGCCACCACCGTACGTTGTTCGAGAATCTCCACCAATTGCGTCGCCGTCCGGGGTTGGTATCCGCTGACCGCATTGGGACCCGCGATGGACCGATGGCCGATCGGCGGGAACCGTGCCGCATGGACGACGGCTTCCGCTTCATCTTTCGAATTCACGTGCGGGACAATGACTCCAACCGCTCCGCCGTCCAACACTCTGGCTATGACGCTGGGGTCCTGCGACGGCACCCGCACCAGGGCCGAGATCCCCGCCCCGAGCGCGCTTGCGCAAAGCATCTGCGCGGTCTCCAACGAGGTGGAGGTGTGTTCGAGATCGACGTAGACGGCGTCGTAACCGCACGCCGCCGCCACCGCGGGTACATCTGGGGTGCGCGAGTTGAGCAGCGCCAGGCACAAGACAAGCGCATCTCCCCGCAACGCGTCCCGCAGCGCTGTGGTCATAGGGCAACCGTAGCTGACCGAGAATACTGTTTCTGCATTTTCGTCAGCGGCTGTTATCGGCAACGCCATCGATGTGATAACCATAGCTATGCCCCCGAATCGCGTCGCCATCGTGGGCGCAGCCCTTTCCGACTGTGGCCGGGTTCCCGACAAGACCGCAATGGCGCTGATGGCCCAGTCCTCGCGGCGGGCGATCGCCGACGCCGGGCTGACAAAGGAGGACATCGACGGTTTCGGCGGACACGGAGCCTTGCTTCCACCCGTCGAAGTCAGCGAGTACCTCGGCCTCAGGCCGGACTGGGTCGACGCGACCAACGTCGGCGGATCGTCGTGGGAGGTGATGGCGCGCCACGCCGCTGCCGCGATCGCGGCCGGCGAGATCGAGGTCGCGCTGTTGACCTACGGATCGACCGCGCGTTCCGATGTCAAGCGTCAAGTACGGGCGTCCGCTGCGGCGATGGGCACCGGCGGCGCACTGCAGTACGAGGCGCCCTACGGCGCGACGCTGATCGCCAAGTACGCCATGGCGGCCCGGCGCCACATGATCGAATTCGGCACCACCGTCGATCAACTGGCCGAGGTCGCCGTCGCCGCCCACGAGTGGGCGGCCATGAACGAAAGCGCATTTGAACGCGACCGCCTCACCGCGGCCGACGTCGCGGCCGCGCCGATGTTGGCCGACCCGTTCACCGCCAAGCATGTGTGCCTGCGCACCGACGGCGGCGGCGCCGTCGTGCTTGCCGGCGAGCGGGTGGCCAAAGACTGCGCGAAGGAGCCGATTTGGATCCTCGGTGCCGCCGACGCGACCTCTCACGTCAGCATGAGCCACTGGCCCGATTTCACGACGTCGGCAGCGGCGACCTCGGGTCCGCGTGCGTTCGCGCAGGCGGGGGTCAGCCCGGCCGACATCGACGTGTGCCAGCTCTACGACTCATTCACGTCCACCGTGCTGCTGACCGTGGAAGACCTGGGCTTCTGCGCCAAGGGCGAGGGTGGACCGTTCATCGAGTCGGGCGCGCTTCGACCGGGCGGGGCGCTCCCGACCAACACCGACGGCGGCGGGCTGGCCGCGTGCCACCCCGGCATGCGCGGGATGTTCCTGATGGTGGAAGCGGTGCGGCAGTTGCGGGGGGAATGCGAACAGCGCCAGGTCAACGGCGCGCGGCTGGCATGCGTCCACGCGATGGGTGGCTTCTTCACCCATAGCGCCACGATGATCCTCGGGAGGCAGTGAGTGACCGCTCCCGATCGCCCCACGATCGACGCCGACGGCCAGGCGTGGTGGGCGGCCACGCAGGACCGCACGCTGATGGTCAACGCCTGCCGGTCCTGCGGTCAGGCGTCGTTGTACGCCCGGCCGTTCTGTCCGCACTGTTGGGGTGAGGACGTCGAATTGGTGCCGGCCACCGGACGAGCGCGGCTCTACACGTGGAGCGTCGTCCACCAGAATTCCGCACCCTTCGCCGAGCGCACGCCGTACGTCGTGGCCATGGTCGATCTCGAGGAGGGACCCCGGCTGATGACGGTCGTGGAGAACTGCCGACCCGAAGAGCTGCGCGCGGACATGGAACTGGTGGTCGCGTTCCGCGACGACGAAGACGGCTTCGTCGTCCCGGTTTTCCACCCTGCTGCCGACTAGTTCACCCCGGGGTTGCGAGACGATCGGCGAGTAGCCGCCGTCGCCCGGCCGAACCTCCGTCGAGTCTGGCGCGGTCCACTTTGCCGTTCGCGTTGCGCGGCAGGGGCTCGTCCCAGAACACCAGCTCCTCAGGCAACTTGTATTTCGGCAATCCCTCGGCGACGAGGGCCTGGCCAACCTCGGTGAGCGACATCTCGATGTCCGGTGCGAGCACGATCGCGACGGCCAGTCGCTCACCGGTGGTGTCGTCGGCGACGGGGTAGGCGACGCATTCGCGGACTCCGCCCATCCTCGAGACGGCCTCCTCCACTTCGGCGGCCGGGATCTTCAGCCCGTTGCGAATCACGATGTCCTTGATCCGGCCGATGATCCGCAACCGCCCGTCGACGATCTCGGCCACATCGCCGGTGCGGAACCACTCGCCGTCGAACGCACAGCGGTCGTCCTCGGCATCGGTATAGCCGAGAAACGCGTGCGGACCCTTGACGCAACACTCGGCGGGTTCGGCCATGGATCCGATCCGCACGTCAACGTCACCGAGCGCCACCCCGTCGTCGGCATGGCGGACGTCCCGGGACTCTGTCCGCAGGCCGGACGTGCTGACCGGGATCTCCGATGATCCGTAGGCGCGCATGACGACGATGCCGAAATCGTCTTCGACGCGTTCGACGATCCGCCGGTCCAGCATCGCGCCGCCCAGATACACCGCTCGCAGCGGGACCGCAGCGCCACGCACGACGGTCTCGTCGAGCATCCGGTTCAGCAGTCGGTCCGGGCCGCCGTACCACGTCGCGCCGGAGGTGACCAGCAGATCGCTGGTCGCCTGCGGTTCCCAACGGTCCTCGAGAATTACCGGTATCGCGAGCATCGGCGCGATGAACAGCGCCTGCAGCACCCCGGTGACCGATGCCAGCGGACTGATCAGGAAGATCCGGTCGTCCCCACCGAGGCCCGCCGCGGCGATGTAGTTCGCCGAGGCCTTGCCCAGCGTGCTCAGCGAGTGGATCACGCCCTTGGGCCGAGACGTCGTACCCGAGGTGTAGAGCACCACGCTCGGCTCGTCGGCTGCGCGCGCCGGGCGAAAACGCCGGGAGACGCTCGTTGCGGCGTCCTCACCGAGTTCGATCCAGCGGCAACGCCCGGACAGTTCCGGCTGGGCGATCGCCGTCCAGTTCGGCGCCGCGCCGAAGGGAGCGCCGGTGCGGGTGAGGATGTCGGCGAGCTGCTTGGCGCCTGCGCTGCGCGGCACGAGCAGTACTACCGCGTCGACGCGCAGCGCCGCGTGGACCGCCACCACCGAGTCCACGTCGTTCCCGACTACCAAGACGATCGCGCTGCCGGGAACCATGCCGGCGTCGACCATCGCCAGAGCGGCCGCATCGATGCGCTCGTCCAGTTCGCCGTAGGTCAGTCGGGCTCCTCGCGCCGCGACGGCGAGCCGGGCGCCGTGCCGCGCCGCGGTCGTTCGCACCAGGTCGACCGGCTCCGCCGCCCAGATACCGGCCGCGCGGTAGCGCGACCGCAGCTCTCCGGCGCGCCGACGCGCATGTCGTAGCAGCTCAGTCGGGCCAGTCATGAGGCTTCCTCCCGATACGAATGCTCGCTCTCAATTTGGTAAATGTATCCTCTCAACCATGCATCCAATGACTTTCGACGGCCAGGTGGCCATCGTCACCGGGGCCGGCGGCGGACTCGGCCGCTGCCACGCCCTGGAGCTCGCCCGGCGTGGCGCCCGGGTCGTGGTCAACGACCTGGGCAGCTCGGTGGACGGCAGCGGAGCTTCGACATCGGCCGCCCAAGCCGTGGTCGACGAGATCACCGCGGCCGGCGGCACCGCCGTCGCCAACGGCGACTCGGTGGCTACCGAAGAGGGTGGCGCGGCGATCGTTGCGGCCGCGATGGATTCGTTCGGTCGGGTCGACGTGCTGGTGAACAATGCGGGCATCCTGCGCGACGCGGCGTTCAAGAACATGACCGCCGACCAGGTCGACGCCGTCATCGCGGTGCATCTCTCCGGCGCGTTCAACGTGACGCGGGCGGTGTGGCCGATCATGCGAGAGCAGAATTACGGCAGGATCGTTCAGACGACTTCTGGGACGGGCTTGTTCGGCAATTTCGGTCAGACCAACTATGGCGCCGCCAAGATGGGCCTCGTGGGCATGATGCACGTTCTCGCGATCGAGGGCGCCCGCAATGGCATCGCCGTCAACGCCATCGCACCCATCGCGCGAACCCGGATGACCGAGGACATCATGGGCGAAGCCGGCAAGGCCATGGATCCTGAGCTCGTCACACCCGTGGTGGTCTATCTCTGTCATCGGTCCTGCGACCGCACGGCACACATCTACTCGGTGGGCGCGGGCAAGGTGTCACGGGTGTTCATCGGAGTCACCAAGGGAATCGAGGACACGTCCTTGACTGCCGAGTCGGTGGCATCCTCGATCGACGAAATCGACGACGCCGCCACGTTCACCATTCGCGGCGGACCGACCGCGGGCTGAGGCGCGGGCGGTCAACGACCCAGGAACCTGGGCTCCCGGCGCTCGGCGAACGACGCAAGGCCCTCCTGGAGGTCCGCCGTGCGCGACACCATCTCCTGGGCCCAGGCCTCCTGCTCGAATGCGCGCTGCCTGTCCGACTCCGACGACACCGCCAGCAGCCGCTTGGTCAGCGCCAGCATCACCGTCGGCCCCGCGGCCAGGCGTACCGCGAGTTCCTCGGCGAGGACGTCGGTGTCGTGCGGTGCAGTGACGCGATTGGCCAGTCCGAGCCTTTCGCAGGTGGCAGCGTCGACGGGCTCACCGAGCATCAGCAGTTCGGTTGCCTTGCGCAGGCCCACGATCCTGGTCAGCAGGTGAATGGCGCCGGAGTCCGGAAGGATCCCGCGGTGCACGAATGACTCCACAAGCTTTGCCTCCGTTGACATGACGACCAGATCGCACGCCAGCACGAGACTGGCACCGGCACCGGCAGCGGTGCCCTTGACCGCGGCGACCACGGGTTTGTCGCAGTCCAGGATCGCCGCAACAAGGCGCTGCCAGCCCGTCTGCAGCATGCGAGCGATGTCGCCGGGCCGTCTGTCCGCTTCAGGCATCGAGGGCGCGTCAGCACCCGACGTTGTTGCCGGCAGGCCCGCGCCCGCGCAGAAGTGCCGATCACCGGCCGCACCCAACAGCACGGAGCGGACGGCCGAGTCATCGTCGGCCCGTGTGAACGCCTCGGTCAGCGCGTCACGCGCCAAGGGCGACAACGAGTTTCCCACGCCAGCGCGATCGATGGTGATTCGTTGCACTCCGTCGGCACCGACAGCCACCACGATGCCGGACGATTCTGCTTCACTCATACTCCCCATCCCTGCGTTAACGTCGTTTCCGCTTTTCGGGTATCTTAATTTCCATGCCCGAGACCGGTCAGATTACCGACGAGGGACTGGCTCGGTTGCGCGCCACCATCGGTATCGCCGTTCCGCACACGCAGCCGCCGCACTACATTCGACCGAACGAGGACAGCTTCCGGCACGTGGCGGAGAGCTACGGCGACGCGAACCCGCTGTGGGCCGATCCGGAGTACGCCGCCAAATCCGTGTGGGGCGAGTCCATCGCACCGCCCGCGCTCGTCGGCGGAGACACCTTGATCGGTGAGGACGAGGTGACAGCGCTCTCCGAGGCGGACCGCGCGCTGACCAAGGGCGACCCGTTGCGCGGGGTCCATGCCTTCTACGCCTCGTCGTCGCGCGAATGGTGGGCGCCGCTGCGTGCAAATCATCGGGTCTTCCGGCGCAACGCCCTGGTGGCGGCGCTGGACAAGAGCAGCGAGTTCGCCGGCCGCGCCGTCCACGAATGGTCGGCCCAGGTGTACCGCGACGACGAAGGCATCATCCTGGGCGCCCAGTACCGCAACATGATCCGCACCGAGCGCAGCAAGGCGCGCGGCCGCAAGAAGTACGACACCGTCGAACTGAAGTCGTGGACGCCGGATGAGATCGCAGAAATCGACGAGCGATACGCGCGCGAATCACCGCGCGGCGCCGAACCGCGGTGGTGGGAGGACGTCAACGAGGGCGACACCGTCGGCCCATTGACAAAAGGCCCGCTGACGGTCACCGACATGGTCTGCTGGCACGTCGGCATGGGGACCGGGATGTACGGCGTGCGGCCCCTGCGGTTGGCCTGGCGCAACCGGCAGCGCATTCCCCGTTTCTACACGCCCAATGAACACGGTGTGCCCGATGTGCAGCAGCGCGTGCACTGGGAACCTGACGCAGCCCGCAATGCGGGCAACCCCACCACCTTCGACTACGGCCGCATGCGCGAGACGTGGCTCATCCACCTGTGCACCGACTGGATGGGTGACGACGGCTGGCTGTGGAAGCTCGACTGCGAGTTCCGCCTCTTCAACTACGTCGGAGATCTGCACACCATCACCGGACAGGTGGTGCGTAAATATCTGGCGGATGGTGATCGGCCCGCCGTCGACCTCGAACTGGCGGCGACCAACCACCGCGGCCAGATCACCACGCCCGGGCACGCCACCATTCTGCTGCCCAGCCGCGAACGCGGACCCGTCCGGCTGCCCGATCCGCCCGGTGGGGCGAGCAGCCTCACCGACCTGCTCGCCGCCGCCTCGGCACAGTTCGCAGAGCGCTGAGGCCATGACGTACGACTGCGTTCCCGGATTACGCGCCGAACATCAGGGGCCGGTCCTGCGCCTGACGTTGGACCGTCCCGATCGCCGGAACGCGGTCAACGATGTGATGCTCGACGCGATGATCGCGCATCTGGCCGCCGCGGGCAGCGACGAGTCGGTGCGCGTGATCCGGATCGATGCCGAGGGACCGGACTTCTGTGCCGGATCCGATCTGATTGCCAACAACACTCGCTCGGAGCGCAAGCCGAGGGTCGGCAGTACCCAGCGCCGGCTGCCCAATAAGGCCAACAGGCTGATCCCGTTGATGCTCGAGACGCAGGTCCCCGTGGTGTCCGTGGTGCGCGGCTGGACCGCCGGCCTCGGCTTCCACATCGCGATGGCCTCCGACTTCTGCGTCGCCGCCGACGACGCGCGGTTTTGGGAGCCGTTCATGGCCCGCGGCTTCACGCCGGACAGTGGCGCGGCGTGGCTGCTGCCGCGGCTCATCGGCATGGTGCGCACCCGGCAGCTCTTGATGCTCGGCGAGGAGCTCTCCGGAGCCACCGCAGCCGAATGGGGCATCATCCACGCCGCGGTCGCCGAGGATCAATTGGACGCGGCCGCGACCGAACTGGTCGCGAGGCTCGGCGATGCGCCCACCGTGGCACTCGGGCTCACCAAGTGGCTGCTGCACAGCGCCAACGGACTCGACCTCGACCGCCACTTGCAGAACGAGGCGATGGCGCTCGAATTGTCCAGCCGCAGCGAGGATTTCAAAGAGGGACTGGCGGCCTTTCGGGACAAGCGCGACGCGAAGTTTCAGGGGCGCTGAGAAAATCATGACGCCACTGCCGATCACCCAGGACACCCCCGTCGACGACGCCGTCGCGGTGGTGCGCGAGTGGATCGACGCCGAGGTCCCCGCCGCGTGGCGCTCGGCCGCCGCCGAGGGGCCGGCGGCCCTGCGGGCCGTCCGCACGCCGGCCGACTACCGGCGGTGGTATCCGACGTTCGTTCGGACGGGCCTGGTGGCCCCCACCTGGCTCCCCGACCACGGCGGCCTGGGCATCGGCAACGACGTCGCTGGCGCCATCGAGACCGTCCTGAGTCCGCTGCGGTTGTCCCGGCTGAATCCCTTGGGGCTCAACAACGCCGCCGCCGCGCTGTTCAGCCACGGCACCGAGGAGCAGCGCCGTCGTTTTCTCCCGCCGATCGTGCGCAACGAGGAAAAGTGGTGTCAGCTCTTCAGCGAACCCGGTGCCGGCTCGGATCTCGCGTCGCTGGCCACACGCGCCGTGCGGGACGGTGATGATTGGGTGATCTCCGGGCAGAAGGTCTGGACCACGTGGGCCGACGAGGCGGATTTCGCGATTCTCCTGGCAAGAACCGACCCTGAGGCACCGAAGCATCGGGGCATCACCTACTTCCTGCTCGACATGCACCAACCGGGCGTCGAGGTCAGACCGCTGCGCCAGATCACCGGCGAGTCGGAGTTCAACGAGGTCTTCCTCGACAACGCGCGGGTCCCCGATGCGCACCGGGTGGGCGATGTCAACGACGGTTGGCGCGTCAGCGCGTCGACGTTGTCCAGTGAGCGCCAGATGGTTTCGGGTTCCGGATCGGGAGGGATGGGCCGGCTCGGCGGCTCCGGGGCCGAACGCCTGATCACTCTGGCGCGCGAAACCGGCCGGTGGGACGATCCCGTCGTCCGCAACAAGGTCATGCGGTTGTGGGCGCAGGAGCAGATCCGTGGCTGGACGAACGCCCGGGTACGCGCCGCACTTTCGGCCGGCCAGTCCCCGGGGGCGGCGTCCTCGATCGGCAAGGTGCACCAGGCCACCCTGAATCAGCAGATCCAGGACCTGATGGTGGATCTGCTGGGCACGGATGCGATCGCCTGGCCGGCCACCGACGACCCGGACGCCCTGCCGCGCGACGTACACGGCATGTTGCGCAGCCTGGCCAACGGCACCGAGGGCGGTACCACCGACATCAACAAGAACATCCTGGGCGAGCGTGTGCTCGGGCTGCCCAAGGAGCCAGACCCGTGGAAAGGCAAGCCCTGGAAGGACATCCCGCGGTCGTGAACAGCTATCAGCGCCTGGTGGTGGAGAAATCCGAGGGTATCGGCTGGCTCATCCTGGACAGGCCGGACGCGGGCAACGCCTTCGACTCGTTGATGCTCGACGAGCTCGAGTCCGCCTGGGCCGGCCTCGATGCCGATCCCGACGTCCGCGTGATCGTCAACACAGCCAACGGCAAGGCCTTCTGCACCGGCATGGATGTGGTGCAGGTGGCCCGCGACAAAGAGGCGATGCGCCGGCATTCGCGCCGGACCAGGGATGCCGAGCTGAAGATCTCCTCGTGGCACTGCGGCGTGTGGAAGCCGGTGATCGCGGCCGTCAATGGAGTGTGCGCGGGCGGCGGTCTGCACCTGGTGGCCGACGCGGACATCGTGATCGCCGCCGATCAGGCCTGGTTCGTCGACCCGCACGTCTCGCTCGGCCAAGCGGTTGCCTACGAAGCGATCACGCTGCTGCGCAAATCCCCGATGGAGGCCATCATGCGGATGGCGTTGACCGGCAAAGGCGAACGCATCTCGGCGCAGCGCGCCTACGAGTTGGGGATTGCGTCTGAGGTGGTGCCGGCCGACCAACTCCGCGCGGCAGCCGGGCGGCTCGCCGCGGCGATCGCCACGAATTCGCCGACCGCGATGCGCGCGACGAAGAAGGCGCTGTGGCACTCCCTGGAAGTGGGACTGACGCAAGCGCGCAGCGATGCCGCCGACGAGATCTGGCGGCTGCGTAATCATCCCGATCACAGCGAGGGTGCCCGGGCGTGGCGCGAGCGGCGCGCCCCGCGGTGGCGACCGCTGTCGGAGGCAGTGGAGGTCTCATGACATACCAGAGACTGATCGTGGAGCGCCGCGGGCCGGTCGGTTGGATCATCAACGATCGGCCGGACCGCCTCAACGCCTACGACGTGGCGATGCGTGAGGAATTCCCCAAGGCCTGGGCGGAGTTGAACGACGATCCGGATGTTCGCGTCATCGTGCACACCGGTAACGGGCGGGCCTTTCAGGTGGGAGCCGATGTCGCGGAGCTCGACGGAGAGGCGGTGCTGCAGTTCCAGGAGACCATGCGCACGCTGGACCTGAAGTTGACGGCCTGGCACTGCAACGTCGAGAAGCCGGTCATCACCGCCGTCAACGGGGTGTGCGCGGGCGGGGGATTGCACTGGGTGGCCGACGCCGACGTGGTCATCGCGGCGTCGGATGCCAGCTTCGTGGATCCGCACGTGTCGATCGGTCAGGTCAGTGCTCTCGAGACGATCGCGCTGATGCGCAAGATGCCCGCCGAGGCCGTGTTGCGGATGGCGTTGGTGGGCAGCCACGAACGGCTCACTGCTCAGCGCGCCTATGAGCTGGGCATGATCAGCCAGGTCGTCGATCCGCCCGACAGGCTGCGGGACGTCGCCCAGGAACTCGCCGAGCGGATTGCCCGGAATTCGCCCGCGGCGATGCGGGCCACCAAACGGGCGTTGTGGGGCGCGCTCGAATACGGCCTCACGGATGCGTGCCGCGAAGGCGCCAAGCACCTGACGTCGATGTGGGGGCATCCGGATCAGAATGAGGGCCCGCTTGCCTTCGCGGACAAGCGAACTCCGAATTGGGCGCCGCTGGGGACTGATTCGTGAACCTCGCGGAGCTGCTCGACGGCCTGCCGGAGGTCGCGGTCCATACCCTCGACGTCGATGTGTCGCGCGACGAGCTGGCGACCAGCGCCGAGCGGCTCGGTACGCTGCTCGCCGAGGACGGGTTGAAGGCGGGGCAGGTGGTCGCCGCGATGCTGCCCAATGACGCAACGACGATCGCCGCGCTGTTCGGCACGTGGCGCGCCGGTGGCGTGTACACGCCACTGAATCCGAGGGCGGCGGACGCCGAGGTCGCGGCCATGCTGGAAACGTTGCAGCCCGCCGTTGTCATCACGACTCAACGCCTCGCACAACGATTCTCGCCGTTCGATTTGCCAATCATCACCGGTGAAGCACTGGCGTGGTCGACGGCCGCATCGTCGGGCCGCCCCGTTGAAACTCGGTCCTACGACGACGACGTCGCGCTGCTGCAGTTCACGTCGGGCACCACGGGGCCGCCGAAGCCGGTGCCGCTTCGGCACAGCACGGTGCTCGACCTGATCGACCGGCTGCTGGCCAAGCTCCGCGGCGCCAAGCCCGCCGCAGACAAACCGAAGCGGCCACCGATGCCGAATCTAGTGCCCTTGTCGTTGTCGCTGTGGGCCGGCATCTACCAGGTGCTGTTCGCGTTCCGCGCCGGATCCGGTGTGGTGCTGATGGATCGGTTCTCCCCGTCGGATTTCGCCGCGCTGGTCAAACGACACCAGCTGCGCTCCACGGTGCTACCGCCCGCGGCGCTGACCATGGTGCTCCACGACCACTCCGTCACCGACCTGTCCCCGCTGAAGATCGTGCGGTCGATCACCGCTCCCCTGTCTCCCGTTCAGGCTGCCCGGTTCCGAGACAAGTTCGGGGTGATCGTGCTGAACTCGTACGGCCAGACCGAACTCGGGGGCGAGGTGGTGGGCTGGTCGGCGTCCGACGCCCGCGAGTGGGGCGAGGCCAAGCTGGGTTCGGTCGGGCGTCCGCTGCCAGGCATCGATGTCACGATCGCCGACGACGAGGTGATGGTACGCACGCCGACCACTTCGGCCCGCAAGATCGACCCGGCATTCCTCGACCGGCTTACCGACGACGGCTGGTTTCACACGGGCGACCTGGGCTGGTTCGACGACGACGGTTTCCTCTGGCTCGACGGCCGGGTGTCGGACATGATCAACCGTGGCGGGCTCAAGGTTTTTCCCGGCGCTGTGGAAGACGTGCTGGTGGCCGCCGACGGTGTCGTCGAGGCCGCCGTGGTGGGCATTCCCGACGAGCGGCTCGGTGAGGTGCCGTGGGCGTTCGTGGTGCGCGGCGACGATTCGGTATCCGAGGAAGCTCTTGTGGCCTGGTGCCGCGAGCGCCTGACGCCGTACCGCGTACCCGTGCGATTCGTGTTCATCGACCGACTTCCGCGCAACGACGTCGGCAAGGTG
>CAYNLB010000064.1:0-25695 GCA_964397935.1 uncultured Mycobacterium sp. | reverse complement strand
TGATCAGCGACAACGACGCGGCCAGCACCGCCAGCGGGGCCCAGAGCCCGTCGGTGGGCCGACGCCGCCGGATCACCTGCGCGATGGCCCGCGACCCGGTCAGCAACGGGGCGATGGCGATCAAACCCTGTGGAGCGAGCGTCGCGGTGAGCGCGGCGACCACGATCGCTATCGCGGCGGGAACCAGCCGCCGCAGCGCGATGGCGCGTTCCACCAGCATCCAGGTGATCAGCACGCCGAGGGCGATCAGCGGTTCGGGCCGCAGGCCGTTGTTGAACGGCAACCAGGCGGCCGCGAACACCGCGCCCGCGGTGAACACCGCTACCCGGTTGGCCGCCAGACCGCCCCTGCCCGGCCCCAGCCGGCGCAGCGCCCAATGGCTGATGACGAGCCAGCAGGCGATTCCGGCGAGGGTGGCCGGGAGCCGCATCCAGACGCCGGCGGTGCTCACCGCTGCCAGCTTGGACAGCACCCCGAGGTACCAGTCGAACGGCGCGTCCGTCGTTCCGAAGTAACGGTAGTAGTCGACGACGTAGCCGGCTTTCGGCGTGACTCGGGCGATGGTCAGGTTGTAGCCGTCATCCGACGAGGTGGCGCCGATGACATGCCACAGCAGCAACGTGACGATGACCCCTGCGTCGGCCAGCCAGGTGGCCCAGCCGACGCGCCACCAGGTGGCCCAGTGGTCATGCGGTCGGTATCGGGAGAGCCAGGCGATCGGGGACCGCCAGCTGATCAGCGTGCCACCGCCGCGACTGCGACGGTCCAGTGCCGCCAGCGCGACGATGGCTGCCAGCGCGGCCAATGCGCCGAGAACCATCACGATCTTCTTGAGGGCGGTGGGGGCGGTGATGAACCGGGTGTCGATGTCGACCCGCGCCGACAGCCCCGGCTGGGCGGGCACCTTCAGGTCGGTGAAGATCCCCCCGACTTGGGGTTTTTTCTCGGCCGGCAGGATGCCGGAGGCGCCGGGTATGCCGACGAAGTCCGCACCCGCACCGCCGTTGTCGGCCCAGGCATGCAGCACGCTGCAGGCCCCGGCGGCGACCGCCGCGCGCTCCGCCGCCGCGGCCACCGTGTCCCGGAAGGCGACGACGACCAGGTTCTTGTCGGCACGCACGAACAGCCCGTTCTTGCCCGTGTCCACCCCGTTGGTGGGCAGGGTGGAGACCACCAAGCCGCCCGTGGCGGGCAAGGTGGCGATCGCCGCGCACGGGATGGAGATGTCCAGCGCGCGCGGCGCCCCGGACACCAGTGGGGCGGTGATCTGGGTGACGTGCCCGTCTGTGCTGTCCTGGGGCCACAGGACGGTCGCCGTGGTTTGTTTCACCGGAAGCAACGGGACGAGTGCGCACAGCAGCAGACCCACGCTGCCCGCGACGGCGGCCACTAGCCGTGGGATCCGCTGCGATCGCTCACTACCGTCGGGGGGCACGAGGGTCGATGTTAAGCGAAGCAGCTTTGTGCGGTGAGGACGCAGGGCCGGGCGGCGGGCCTGAGGTGCGGCGTTTCGTGGTTTGGGCCGGATCGCATCGGGGAACGCGACGACGTCGACAGCCGTGACCAGGTGCACACGCTGCGGCGGGTGGTCTGGCGCGTTGCTCGCGCTCTGGGGCAACCCGTCGTATTTCCCGCAGCGGGTAGCGGCATGCCGGAACGCAGGTCTCGGGTTTGGTGTGTCGCTCCCAACGCACCCGTGGGTACCCGACGCACTCTGCCCGCTCCTAGTGTCTGAGCGGTGCCGGGTTCCACAGACCGCTGCGCGTCGCGGTCCCCAGCTGCAGCTGAGCGGGCCGGGCAGCGGGGTAGTACGGCGTCAACCGTTGCAGCTCGCCCCAGTCCCGGGACCAGTCGTCCTTGAGGTAGCTGGCGACCGTGTTCGCCTTGAGTAGCAGCTCGGTGACGCCCAACGGACCGCCGCCGTTGTTGTCCATCACCGGCGAGTTGGCTTCGGCGCCGAATCGGTCGGGCAGAATGCGCCATTTCGGCGCTTCGTCGAGGCCGTTTTGGTGACCGAACGGCCGCTGGCACGGGAACGCCAGACCGACGAGCCAGTCCAGCATTACCGGGTCCGCGGAGCCCACCACGTCCTGCAGCGTGCGAAGCCGCGGAATGCGCGGCGGCGTGACCGCGATCCAGTGCTGGGGCGCCAGGTCTTCGTCGTTGGCGACCAGGCGCACCTTGGTGGCGCTGCGAGGAATCCAAGACAGCGGTAGCCGCAAGTTCCGCCAGGCCGGCGACGCCCCGACGTCGGCGAACTGGAATGACCCACCAGGGTGTCCGCCGGCGGCCTGGTCATCGGTGGCCCACTGCAACTGGACCTCGCGGGGGTCGAAGCGGCCGGCCGCGCTCACGACCAGCAGCGGTCCCGCCTTGTCCCGCGCGGGCAGTCGGTACCAGCCGGACCGCAGCCTGGCGGGCACCTGGACGCCGGAGCGCCAACTGCCCAACACGGGTGTGCGGGCCGGATCCAGGTTGAAGGGCAGCCGGGCGCGAGACCCGTTGATTCCGGGCGCGGCGCTGGTGCCCCCTTCGGTGCCGGCCTCGCTCCCGGTGACCAGCTCGTCCTCGTTGACGAAGCTACGGTCGCCCGGACGCTCCATCACCGGGTCGGCGCGCACGTCGGCCGGAATGCCGTTGGGGGTGAAGGCTTCCGATAGGCCCGCGCCCAGCGCGTCGGCCACCGGGGCGGTCACGGACGGCAGCATGCCGGCGTTGGGATCCTCTTCCACCAGCACGTCCTCAGCCAGCCCGCAGGTCTGGCCGGTTCCCAAAACCGGGAAAGCCTGCAGATTCGACCGGCCCACCGACCATGCCGGATACTGGTCGATCATCGCCAAGGTGAGTGATGCCACCTCAAAAATGACCAACACCCAGGTGGCAATTGCCAACGGCGACTGAACGATTCCGGTCACCAGCGCCCTGTACCGGCTCTTTGGCGGCCCTTGGTACCTGGCCGAGTCGGTTGCGACGAAATGGAACCAAGCCGCCGCCAGCAGCACCAGCATCGTCAGGCCCAGCAGTACAGTCGCAAACGCGTAATGCCACGCTGGGAACGAATTCGACCATGGCACACCGAAATTGGATACATACCACCAGCCGTTGACGCTGGCGAACGACAGCGCGACCAAGAACAGCACCACGGCGGCGAACACGGTCCGATTGCGGCGGGAATGCATGGCCCCCGCCGTCACCGCGACGGCGGCCAGCGCCCCCAGTGATCCGGCCAGCCCGGCGAAAACTCCGAAGTGGTGCGTCCACTTGGTGGGAGTGAACATCATCGCCAGGAAGGAGATGATGGTGATGCCGATGATGCGGCGGCTCGGTCCGGTGGCCGTGCCCGGAACTCGGCCCTTGCGCAACGACATTGCCACCGAGATCCCGAGCGCGAGCACCAATGCCAGTACGGCGAACCGCCGGGCGACGGACCCGTCCGGACTCGCCATGAACAGCCGCTCGTAGCGGAGGTGCTCGTCGAACCAGCTCAGGCTGGGCCCGACGGCGCGCTTGAGAGCGGTGGCCTGGATCTCGCCGGCAAGCGTCTGGTCGCGGAAGATCAGGATGGCGGTGACAGTGGCCGCGGCCAGGATGGGTGCCACCAGCGGTAACACGCCGAACCGCTTGAACCTGCGATGCAGGATGGTCCGCAGCGGCCCGATCGCGACCAGCAGTGCACCGATCGAGGCGATGCCCGTCGGCCCGGAGAACAAAGTGAGGGCACCGATGATGCAGGCGATCGCCACCGGCAGCAACCGGCTGGTGGCCACCGCGCGTTCTACCGAACACCAGGTCAGCAGAATGCCCAGTGCGATGATCGGCTCGGGCCGCAGCCCGTTGTCCAGTGGTAACCAGACCGCCAGGAACATGCCCGCCGCGGTCCACGCCGCGGCACGGTTCTTCTTGACGGCATGCCCGAGACGAGGGATGACTTCACGGCTGATCACCCACCAGCACGTCAGCGCCATCGCCAGGGTCGGCAACCGCATCCAGATGCTGGCGGTGCTGACATGCGCCCACAACGCCAGCAGGTCGTAGTACCAGCCGAACGGGGCCTCGGGGGTACCGAACCAGCGGTAGTAGTTGGCCATGTAACCGGCGTGCTCGGATACCCGCGCCATGGTCAGGATGTAGCCGTCGTCGGAGGTGTTGGCGCCGACGAAATGCCACCAGACCAGCACGGCGATGACGAGGGCATCCAGGCCCCCGATCGACCACCAGCGCGGCGGCAGGATGCGGCGGTGCCGGGTGCCGTCGGCGGTGTCGAGCAGGTGCAGCGCCACCAGGGCGACGCCCGTCAGCAGCACGCCGAGGATCATCGCGGCCATTTTCAGTGGGGTGGGACTGCTGCTGTAGCGGGTGTCGATGGTCGCCGAAAAGCTCAGACCGGGTGGTGTCGGTCCGGCCAGATCGGTGAAGACCCCGACGATTTGCGGCCGGAAGTCATAGCCGCTTTTCTCGCCGCGCAGCGGTGAGCCGGGGTGCTCGGCGTCGGGCCCTTGCTTCAGCCCGACGAACTCGGCGGTGACACGGTCGGCGTGCGCGCTGAACGTCAGATGCCGGCAGCTGGGGCTGAGCACCTGGCTCAACGGGGCGGCGACGACCGGAACGTTTCGCACGATCAACACCAGGTCGTCGTTGATGCGCTGCAGGAGCAGCCCGCGGTCCACGGCCTTCGGGGCCTGCTTGGGCACCGTCGACAACAGCACCGTCTTGGATGCGTTCTTCGGCCCGGCCAGTCCGGCGGCGGCCTGACAGGGAACGGTCAAGTTCAAGTCGGTGGCCACGTACCCGATCAGCGGCGCCTCCACGCTTTCGAACGTGCCGTTCTGCGGCCAGTTCAACTGGGCGGTCGTCTGGTTGACCGGCAGTAGTGGAGTGGCGATCGCCAGCAGCGCCCCGAGTAGTCCGGCGATGGCAGCAACCAGCCGAGCGATCCGGTGATTCGCTCCCGTGTCGCTCACGGACGTAGATGGTAGTTCTTCGACCGTTTCGGGCGGGGTCTCGGTAGTCATCGGCCCTTATCCGCCGGCTTGCGAACGGCCAGCACAAAGGGGCCCACGTCGTGGACGGCGAAATGCGGGCCGGCGAAGAGGGCGGCCCGCAGATCAACGGTGTACCGACGAACATTGGGCTGGTTGGGATAGACATCCTCGGCCAGCCGCAGTGTGTAGTTGCCGTTCGCGCCGCGGCGCATGAGAAACACCGTGGGCGGTGGCCACGGGCAGGTGTCGAGCGCGTGGATGAACTCGTCGGCGGTCTTGAGCTTGGACCACTTCTTGATCTGTGCGGCGCGCAGGTCGAACTGGGCCAGCGGGTTGGCGTAGTGCGACGTGAGACCCTGGAATCCCCAATAGGGGTAGTAGGACAGGAAGCTGTAGTCGGCGGTCATCACCACGGTCTGGTCGCGGGGTCTGCCGGTCGCGCGCAGGATGGCGGCGTCGATGGCGGGGTAGAACTTCTCCGAGCTCGGCGGCCGCCGATCGCCGCGCCGGCCGTCGCCGTCGGTGTCGGTATAGGCGATGGTGAGGTCCGGCCGCAACACGTCGGGGATGTCCTGGCTGAACGTGATCGCGGCGGCCAGGCCGATGGCGCCGGCAACGGGCAGGACGGCCCGGCCCCTGTCGGCCAACGCCCGAACGGTCTCGATGAGGCCGAATGCCCCGGCGGCCACCAGCAGCACGGTCAACGTGGGCTGCAGCCGGAACGACAGCAGCGTCATGCGCGCCAGCGTGGTCAGCATCGACAGCAGCGACCACAGGTAGATGGCCAGCACGCCGATGGCCAGGGCGCCCGCTCGCACCGATGAGCGGGCACGCACCACCAGCCACAGGGCGCCCACCATGCAGATGGCGCCCAGCAGCGAGAACTGCAACATCGGGAACGTCAGCACGGCGCCGTCGGCCGGCAGGTAGTGCTGGGCGCTGCCGGTGTTGCTGACCGGGCTGCGGAGTGCGCGCAGCAGAAACGGCAGCCAGGTGGTGCTGGCGATGGCCGCCGTGATCACGGCGATGACGGCCAACCGGCGCAGCGGGTCGAGCGCGGCTCCGAAGCCGCCGTCCCGTTTGTGTTGATGCCAGCGCGATCCGGCCACCAGCAGCGCCATCAACGCCACCGTGAAGGCGCTGAACGCCCACAGCAGCGTGTACCAGGTCCCCGCCAACCCCAGGAACAACCCGGTACCGGTGACCGCGGCCCACCCGCCACGGCGCTCCCCGGCCCGCAGACCCGACCACGCGAGCACCAGCATCGGCGGCAGCAGCACCGTGATCATCGCCGCGTACGGTTCGGGTGAGCCGTAGGCCAGCGTCGCCGCGGCGGTCGCGGTGGTGACGATCAGCGCGTACTCGAATCGGACCATCCGCCACCACAGCACCAGGGCGGCGGCGACGGCGATGGTGATCGAGGTGATGGCCCACGGCTTGAAGACCTCCCAGGCCGGCGTCCCGCTCAGCGCCGCGACACGCCCGCCGATCCAGAACCAGCCGGGCGGATAGAACGGTGGCAGCCCGATATAGGTCATGTCGTGCAGGGCGGGGCTGTCGGCGAGCCGGGTCAGGTACTCGGTGCGGAACTGCTGGTCGACCGAGATGCCGAACAAGTACAGCTTGGTGGCCCCCAGTGGCATGCCCAGCGTCACGACGGTGAACGCGGACACGAAGATCAGACCGCCCAGCTGGGCGAGGAGGCGGTGGCCCCGGCGCCACGCCCAGCCGACACCGACCAGGCCGGCCAGGCAGCCGACCTGCCCCACGGTGGTCAGCGCGTGTAGCTGGTTGGATGACGGAAACGCCGGCCACTGCACCCCGGCAATGGCGATCAGCGACACCACCGCGACTACAGCGGATAGCACCACCGCCAGGACCAGCTGGCCGACGGCGGCCAGTGCGTTGCGCATGGTCAGATCGGTAGCTTGCGGAAGATGCTCCGCGGGATGTGTCGCAACACCATCATCACGTAGCGGAATGCTGCTGGTGCCCAAACCAATTCCTTACCCTTTGCGGCCGCAGTCACCGCGAGGTTGGCGACGTACTCCTTGTCGACGGTTAGCGGCGCTTCCTTGGCTCCGGTGGCCTTCCAGTGGGCGATAGTGGTCGCTGTGCGTACCTGGCCGGGCCGGATCACCAGAACCCGAACCCCATACTCGCGCAACGCCTCTGCCAACCCGAGATAAAAGCCGTCCAGTCCCGCCTTGGTGGAGCCGTAGACGAAGTTGGAGCGCCGTACCCGCTCGCCGGCGGCGGAGCTCATCGCGATGATCTGGCCGAAGCCCTGGGCCCGCATTTTCTCACCCAGTAGCACACCTACAGATATCGCTGCGGTGTAGTTGATCTCGGCGATCTGAACGGCCTTGCGCTGGTTTTGCCACAGCTCTTCGGCGTCCCCGAGCAGTCCGAACGCCACGATCGCCACATCGACGTCACCTCCGGCGAAGGCCTGGTCGATCACCGCGGGATGGGTGTCGCTCTCGGTGCCGTCGAAGTCGATCCACTCGACCGACTTGGCGCCCGCCGCTGTCATGGCGGCGATAGCGTCATCCTTGCGGGGATGGTCGGGCAGGTCCGCCAGCACGATGCGCGCGTGCGCGTTCTGCAGGTAGCGCGCACAGATGGCCAGCCCGATCTCGGAGGTGCCGCCGAGCAGCAGGATGGTCTGGGGGTTTCCCACCGCATCTAACACCATTGGCGCACCATCTAGAGCAGCTCCAAACGTCGGGCCATGTCCGACGCGAACACCCGTGCCGGGTCGACCTTGCGGCGCAAGGCAATCCATTCGTCTATGCGCGGATACATGGCGTGGAAGGTATCGGCTGTGGCGCGGGAGTCCTTGGCGGTATACACCCGTCCGCCGAATTCTAGGACCCGACGATCGAGCTCGTTGAGAAACTCGTTGAGCCCCGGCTTGATCGGGAAGTCGACACACACGTTCCAGCCCGGGATCGGGAAGCTCAGCGGCGCCCGGTTGCCGGGGCCGAACAGCTTGAAGACGTTGAGGAACGAGTAGTGCCCCGAGCGCTGGATGCCGCGGATGACGCCCTTGAACTCCTCTACGGCGTTGGTGGGCACCACGAACTGGTACTGACCGAATCCCGCCGGGCCGTAGGCCCGATTCCATTCGCCGAACATGTCCAGCGGATGGTAGAACTGCGTCAGGTTCTGGATCTTGCCGCGGTAGGTTCCGGACTTGCGGTACCACAGCTCGCCGATCGGGGCGAAGGTGTACTTGTTGGCCAGCCCGTTGGGGAACACGTCGGGAAACGTAAATAGTTGTGGCGCATCGAATTTCAACGGCTTGCGTTGAAGCTTCGTGGGTAGCTGGTCGACTCGGGCCAGACAGCCGCGAGAAATCGCGGCGCGGCCCAGTTTCGGGGGCGCACTGATGGCGTCGAACCAGGCGCTGGAGTACGTGTAGTTGGCCTCGCTGCCGTCGCTGTGGATCGCGATGGTTTCGTCCAGGGTGGAAGTCACGTCGCCGTCGGCGATGAAATAGGCGGTCTCGGTGGGCGTCATCTCGACCGTGGCGCGCAAAACGATCCCGGTCAGGCCGTTGCCGCCGACCGTGGCCCAGAACAGCTCGGAGTCTTCGCCTGTGGGAGTGAGGCGGTGGATCTGGCCGTCGGCCGTGAGTAGGTCCATCGACCGCACGTGGTTGCCGAAACTGCCCGCGCTGTGATGGTTCTTGCCGTGAATGTCACAGGCGATCGCGCCGCCGACCGTGACCTGACGGGTTCCCGGCAGCACCGGAACCCATAGCCCGAACGGCAGCGCCGCCTTCATCAGCTGGTCCAGGCTGACGCCGGCGTCGACATCGACCAGCCGGGTGTCGGCGCTGATCGAGTGGATGCGATTGAGCCCCGTCATGTCGATCACCAGGCCGCCGCCGTTTTGCGCGTTGTCGCCATAGGACCGGCCCAGCCCCCGTGCGATAACGCCCCTGCCGCCACCCGCGTCGGCGACTTGGGTCACCGCCTTGGCGATCACCTCGGGATCGCGGGTCGAGAGCACTTGGGCCACCGACGGCGCGGTGCGGCCAAAGCCCATCAACCGGGTGGCGGTGGTCGGAACGTCGGTGCTCAACATCGTCAAAGAGGGTACCGCCTGCACGCGGTGGCTCAGCGGATGCGGAAGATCACGGCTCGCTGTACGACGAAGTTGATCACCGTCGCGGTGCCCTGCGCGATCACGAATGCGACCGGGATCGCCCACCCCCGGTAGTGCAGAAACGCAAGGCACAAATGGTTGAGGCCGACCTGTACGGCGAAGGTGATGCCGTAGAGAGCCATGACCGCGATGAACCGGGAAGTGCTCGGAGCTGCCCGGAATGTCCAGCGACGGTTGATCAGGTAGGCGGTGATGGTGCCGACGATGAAGCTGGTGGCTTTGGACAGGTCAACCTGTAGGTGCACCGCTTGGTAGAGCACCAGGTACAGGCCGAAGTCCACGATCCCGGCCAGGCCGCCGGTGACGATGAAACGCATTACCTGCGTCGTCAGATGCAGGTGCGGGCCCACTCGGGAGTCTTGCGGGGCGGAGTCGGGCAGCGGGGCAACCATTCGGGGCAGTCTAGTGGGATCGCCGAGGCCCCCGGCCGGGCTATTTGGGCAGCTTCACCGCGATCAGCTCAACCTGGTTTTCACCGTGCGGCGTCGAATAGGTCACCGTGTCGCCCGGTTGATGTCCGGCAAGGGCCTGGGCCAGGGGGCTGCGGGCGGTCAGCGTCTCGCCTTCTCGCCCGATCGGTGTCTCTTCGACGATGGAGATCACGTGCATGGTGACGACTTCACCGTCGGGGAACCGCAGGGTCACCTCGGTGCCACCGGGCAGCGTTGCTGATTCTTCGGATTGTGACGGCCCGGCCCGCATTCGCCGGTCCAGTTCGTTGATTCGGTCGGTGAGGACAACCAGTTCGTCAGCGCGCTGGATGGCCTCGGCCGCGTCGCCGTGATCGCCGATCATGCCGCGGTCGTTCTTGACCTCGACCTCGAGGCGTTCACGCCGCTGCCGTAGCCGGTCCAGCTCGGCGGCGAGGTTCCGCCGCGCCGCATCGGCCGCCGATTGGACTTTGTCGCTCAAATCAGTGGAACCTTTCGCCCGGTTTGCTGGGTGGCGTTCCAGTGTTGCACCACCGGGCGGTGGTTGCCACGTTATTCGCGCAAGCGCCGACGCCTACCGTGACCTGGGGACCGGTATCCGGGCGAGGTCCTCCGCGACGACCAGGTCGCCATCGAACACCTCGGCCGCCTGGTCGCGGTATCGCCGGCTGTCGGGGTATCGCTGCGAGAAATGCGTCAGCACCAGCCGTCGTACCCCGCACGCAGCCGCCACGCACGCTGCCTGACGCGCGGTCAGATGCCCGTAGCGCGAAGCCAACTCGGCGTCCTCATTCAGGAATGTCGATTCGATCACCAACAGGTCCGCATCATCGGCAAGGGCGTAGACGGCGTCGCACAACCGGGTGTCCATGACGAACGCGAACCGCTGCCCACGCCGCGGCTCGCTGACTTCCGGCAATCCCACAATTCGCCCGTCGATCTCGATCGACCCGGTCAGCTGCAATTGGCCGACGGCGGGTCCGGTGATGCCGTGGCGCGCCAGCAATTCGGGCACGAACCGGCGGCCGTCGGGCTCGGTCAGCCGGTAGCCGATCGTGTCGACCGAGTGATCGAGCGTCCGTGCTTCCAGCACGCCGAACGCCCCCGTCGCGACCGGCCCGTCGGCGGCGACCGGCCTTTCCGGCACGTCGGCCAGGTCGTGGAAGAGGCAGGCGTGGCGTAGCCGTGCGAAGAAATCCTGGCCCGAGGCCGGGAAGTACGCAGGCACCGGGTGTTGCACGGCGTCGAGGGACAGGCGTTGCACGATGCCCGGCACACCCAGGCAATGATCCCCGTGGAAGTGGGTGAGGCAGAGCCGGGTCACGGCGCTGACCGGCACACCGGCCAGCAGCATCTGTCGTTGCGTGCCCTCGCCGGGGTCGAACAGCAGCCCCTCGTCGTCCCAGCGCAACAGGTATCCGTTGTGATTGCGGTGTCGGGTGGGCACCTGGCTGGCGGTGCCGAGCACGATCAGCTCTCGAGGCGACACAGTCCGACATTACGACCGGCCTATGGTCGAGCGGTGATGATCACCTATGACGAGGCGCTGCGTGAGCAGATCCGCGCGCATCTGGCCGGCCACGAGCGCCGCGCCGTGATCGACCCGACCAAGCGGCATGCGGCGGTGGCAGTGGTGCTCGTCGACTCCGAGGCCGGTGAAGATCGGGTGGACCCCGCGCCGGTCGACGACTGGATCGGTGGGCGTCCGATGCCGGAACCCGGCCTCGACGGGCGCATGATCGACGTGTCGGGTGGTGCCGCATTTCTGTTGTGCCGCAGGGCCTCTCGGCTCAGTTCGCACGCCGCACAGTGGGCCCTGCCCGGCGGCCGCGTGGACCCGGGTGAGACCGCGATACAGGCCGCATTGAGGGAGCTCGACGAGGAGGTCGGAGTGGAACTGCCCGCCTCGGCCGTTCTGGGCCTGTTGGACGACTACCCGACGCGGTCCGGTTATGTGATCACCCCGGTGGTGATCTGGGGCGGCGGACGGCTCGATCCGCGACCGGAGCCCGATGAGGTGGTGGCGGTCTACCGGGTGGGTCTGCACCAACTGCGGCGCGCCGATTCGCCGCGGTTCATCGCGATCCCGGAGAGCCCGAGGCCGGTCGTACAGATTCCATTGGGGAATGACCTCATCCACGCACCGACGGGCGCCGTGCTGCTGCAACTGCGGTGGCTGGGTCTGGAGGGCCGGAGCGATCCGGTGGACGAACTCGAGCAACCGGTATTCGCCTGGAAATAGGCGAGCAGCTCACCGGCCCGCGCCATCCGGTTGGCCGGATGAGGCGGAGTCCGAATTCGTGCTGATCGGCGCGGCGGACTCCTCGTCGTCGTGGTAGTCGACGACGCTGCCCCGCAACGCGTCGAAGATCGCCTTGCCCTGCGCGACCAGCCCGCTGGCCACCTCACTGAGCCCGTCGGCGCCGTTGAGCACGGTCAGGTTCGCGTTGGACAGCCCAAGGGCGGCTTTCTCGACGATCTGCGGCAGCTGATCGATGAGCAACTTGTCCAACGCCACCCGGTTGTGTGAAGCCGCCGCCTCGGCCTGGATCTTCATCTTCTCCGCGTCGGCGATCGCCATGATCCGGACGCGTTCGGCTTCGGCTTCCGCCGGTTTGACCACCTCGGCGACCAGTTCCTGCTGCCGCAGCTCAGCGGCGCGCTCGGCCAGTTCGGTGCGCATTTCCAGTACCTCACGCTGGGCCTGGGCCTCGGCCAGCGGACCGGCCTGACCGGCTTGTGACTGAGCCTTGTCGACCTCGGCCTTGTACTGCGCCTTGACGATGGCGGTTTCACGGGCGAACTCGGCTTGCTTGCGCTGCGACTCCTGCTCGGCTTCCGCCGACGCCTGGTTCGCCTGCGCCTGGGCGATCTGCGCCTGCTGCTGGATGGCGGCGTTGTGCGGTGCGGACATCGCGTCGATGTAGCCAAGCCCATCGTCGTCGATGGACTGGATCTGCAGGGCGTCGACCGTGAGGCCGATCCGGGCCATCTCCTCCTTGGAACCGTCGAGAACCTCGGTCGCCAGCTTTTGCCGTTCCCGGATGATCTCTTCGACGGTCATCGAGCCGATGATCGAGCGCAGGTGGCCGGCGAAGATCCGGCCCGTCAACACCGACATCTGGTCTTGTTCGGACAGGAAGCGCTGTGCGGCACTGATGATGCTTTCGGTGTCGTTGCCGACCTTGAAGGCGATCACCGCGCGGACGTTGAGGGTGATGCCCTGTTGGGTGACGCACTTTTCGGCCACCTCGGCTTCGCACATGGCCAGTGTCAGGAATCGCACCTTGCGGAACAACGGCATGATGAAAGCGCCGTGGCCGGTGACGACGCGGAACGGGGCATTGCCCTTGGTGCGGGCGCCAGAAATGAGCATCGCCTCGTCCGGGTCGGGCACCTTGTAACCGAGCATGTTGTACTCCTTGTGGGTTTCGCTGTTGTATCGCAGGTGGTTTCGGTCGTCAATTCAGATCGGACGGAGGCCCTCCCAAGGCTCGACGACCACCGTCCGGGAGCCCCGGATCTCGACCACCAGCACTTGGCAGCCTTTCGGCAAAGGTTCGTCGGACCAGGCCAGGTACGTCTCCTTGGATCCGCGGACGGTCACCAACACCTCCCCGGCGCCGCGGTCGCCTCGGGTTGCCACGGTCAGTATTCCGACACAGCCGATTGCCGAAGCGTCGCTCACGATCGAATACTGCTCCCTTCCGAGGGTGTTGGCGTGGAGTTTCGTTCAAACCGGTGCCGCCGTGAGAGTGACCATGCTGTTGCGGCTCTCGCGTGCCTTTGTGCGTGACACCCACACGCGACCCGCTGTCGCCGGCCCGACGATGCGTTCGACCGTCTCGAACACCCAGGCCGCCGAGCCCGCCATGGCGGTGTCGTCCATGATGCGCAGATCGATGACGCCCCGGTCGGCGAGCAACTCGAAAAGATCGCGCTGCGGGTCGTCGACGGCGACCAGCGTGGTGTGATCGAACTGGTGGCGCAATGCTGTCCGGACCTCTTTGAGGGTGCCGTCGTCCACCACCAGGCCGGTGACAGGATCGGTCTCCGCGCAGGCGAACTCGATGTCGAAAGCGCGCTCATAGCCGTGCAAGAAGAAGCGCTTGCCTTGATTGGCCCACGTCCGATGGCAGCACGGCAGGCCGTCGAACAGTTTGCGCATGTGGAACCTTGCCGTGCGCCCCAGTGGCGCATCCGCGCGGTGCATCGTGGCCACTCCCACGCCGTCCGCGACATTCGTGCTGCTCATCTAGCCGTCTCCCTCATCGACGAATGATCTGATGAGGCTCAGCGTCCGGCTCGGGCCTTGGCGGATTCTCAAAGAATTCTTGAGGGACTATCCAGGTGTATGCCCACCCCGAGTTATGCGCTAGAAAGGCGGCGGTTCACCGTCGCCGGCGGCATCGCCTGGCCCGGGACCGCAAGTCCCGCAAACGCTTTGGTGCGCTTCGCGTGTCATTCGGTTGTGGTTGCGTTCGGTGGCGATGCGCGCGGCACGGCTTTGGGCGCGGGTGCGTCGGCGTGTGGGCATCATCGTGGTGCGCTCGCCCCAGTAGTCGGCAGGTACGGTGGCCGCCGCGGGCAGCTCGCCGGTAGGGACAGCCAGGGTGGGGAACAGCAGGGCGCTGCCAGGGATGGTGATGTAGGTGTGTTGTCCGACCGGCGAGGTCAGGATTAGTGTCGCGTCGGGCAGTTGCTGCTCACGCCAGCCCCAGAAGGTTTTGACCAGATGATGGGTGCGGCAGTAACACTTGAGGTTGGACGCATGAGTGGGCCCGCCGGCCGCATAGGGGATCGTATGGTCCACATCGC
Organism: uncultured Mycobacterium sp.; assembly: GCA_964397935.1. GTDB lineage: Bacteria > Actinomycetota > Actinomycetes > Mycobacteriales > Mycobacteriaceae > Mycobacterium. The sequence goes on along the minus strand of CAYNLB010000064.1, from coordinate 11,288 downwards.
AGGACCACGCCGGTGCGTCGCAGCCGGGCCAGCGGCAGGTCAGATCCCGGCAGCGCACGAAATCGGCCAGCGCTTTCGACGGGACATAGCCCGGCTCCGGCGGGGCGTCGGCGGGATGGACCACGCTTACCAGCGTGGCCGAGGCGGCCAGGTCGGCGAGCAGTTCGGGGCCGATGAGCCCGTCGGCGGCCACCAGGGAGCCCGGTGTTTCCTGACGCCCGTCGAGGGCGGTCTGCTCGGCGATCACGTGGATCACCACCGGGGACGCCCCGCGCCGGGGGCCGGCCGCGCAGTCGGTGCGCCCGCAGCCACAGCCGAGCCGGTCGGCCCCGCAGGCCAAGGCGCCCAGCGCATCGGCGCGCCGCTGGGCGTGAGTGCGCGGATCCTGGGCACACACCGTGGCCGCCAGCGCGCTCAACCGTCGATCCAGTGCGTGGGCATGCGGGGTCAACACGCTGCCCTGAATCTCAGACAGACCGCCCACGCGGTCATCGATCAACACCTCACGCCCGGCCTGCTGCTGGCGGCGCTGGCGCACCGCGTCCTTGTCAGCGCGCGTCACGATCCGGTCCACCGCCCCGGCCATCCGGCCGCGGCTCATCGACGGCCAACGCCGCACTTTGGAAGCCAACTCGGCGTCTACCGCCGCCAGCACGTCGGGGTCGGTGATCAGACCGGTGCGGTAGACGATGGTGGCGAACGACCGAAAGTCGAGATCGCCGGCCATAAAGACCCCGCCCACCCGGGGCAGGCGCTCACGCATCGCCCGGGCATAACGCACCCGGCTCGCGGCCAGGCCCTGTCCGATGCGCAGCGCCGCCGCCACCTCAGCGGCCACCGCCTCCTCGGTGTCCACCGCCCAATCCTCGGTCTGCGAACACCGCGACAGTCGGTAGGCGAACAACTCACCGATCGCGCCCAGCTGCGCCGCCGCCGCCCGATTCTCCACCCGCGCCAACACACACACCTGTTCCACCAAGTCCGCGGATTTCGGCGTCTCCGAGGGATCACGGCGCTCGGACAATTCATCGAACTCGGCAACCACCCGCCCGCTATCGAACATAAGTTCGATTGTGTCAGACGGGTGTGACAGCCCGGCCAAGTCGCCGGCCTACACCCAGTACGGCACCCGGGCGCGGTATTGCCGCATTGCGAAGGCCGCCAGCATCCAGCCGATGGCGGTGAGCGCCAGCACCACGGCCCAGTGCCGCAGCTCCTGGTGGCTGCCCAGCAGCGGCGCCCGCACGATGTCGAGGTAGTGGAGCAGCGGATTGAGTTCGACGATGCTCGACCAGCGTCCGGCGCCCTGCTGCCGCAAGGTGTCGTCGTTCCAGATGATCGGGGTCATGAAGAACAGCAACTGCACGACCGAAAACAGCAGCGGGCCGATGTCGCGGTAGCGGGTCGCCAGGATGCCGAAACACAAGGACACCCATATGCAATTGAGCACGATCAGCCCTAGTGCCGGGATCACCGAGAGATCGGCCCACGACCAGGGTTTGGGAAAGACGATCGCGACGACGACGTAGATGACGATGTTGTGCGCGAACAAGATCATCTGCCGCCAAACCAGCCGGTAGACGTGCACGCTCAGCGGCGTCGGCAACTGTTTGATCAGTCCCTCGTTGGCGACGAACACGTCGGCGCCTTCCAGGATGGCGGCGTTGATCAGGTTCCAGATGATCAGCCCGAGCGTGACGTAGGGCAGATGCACCGCCAGTTCGAGGTGGAACAGCTTGGAGTACAAGCCGCCCATCGCGACGGCGGTGGTGCCGGTGGCGATGGTGATCCAAAACGGTCCCAGTACCGAGCGGCGGTAGCGCTGCTTGATGTCTTGCCAGCCCAGGTGCAACCACAGCTCGTGGCGACGAAAACCGTCGACCAGGTCGCCGCGGGCCCGGGTGAATGTCCGCGACTGTGCCGCCGCGTCGAGGAAACTCACCGGTGCCCTTCGGGCCTGGCGAATTGCTCACGACGTCCCAAGCGGCGCAGGCGAATCCATTCCAGCAGGCCCCCGGGGTCGCGGCGGGTCACCAGGAAGAACCAGCCGAACCGAAGCCACTCCTGGGGCAGCAGTTTGCGCAAGCCCGGTTGCGAGAGCAGGTAACCGCGGTTGCGATAGGTGAAGAAACGCTTGGTCTGGTCGTCCGGGTACTGGGTGTGCATGCGGCCACCGAGGATCGGACGGAACTCGTCGGACCCACAGGGGTGCAGGTACACGGTGTCCAGGCAGGTTCCGAACGGCAAACCGGACCGCACCAGCCGCCGGTGCATCTCCACCTCGTCGCCGCGGATGAACAGCCGCAGGTCCGGGACACCGATCGCTTCCAGGGCGGACGCCCGGAACAGCGCGCCGTTGAACAGCGACGCTATCCCGGGCAGCAGGTCCTGACCGGCCTCGGAGCGCAATTCGCTGGTGCGCCTGCGCCATACCAGTCCGCGCCGCAACGGGAATGCCAGCCGCTGCGGGTCGTCCATGTTGCACACCGCTGGCGACACTTCGGCCAGACCGTATTTCTCGGCGCAGGCCAGCAGGGTCGCCAGCACGTGCGAGTCCTGCGGGCGCCCGTCATCGTCGGCCAACCACACCCAATCGGCGCCCTGCGCCAACGCATGCAACATGCCGAGCGCGAAACCGCCTGCGCCGCCCAGGTTTCGGCGTGACCCCAGGTAGGTGGTCGGGATCGGCTGGCCGGCGACCAGATCGCGCACCCGGCCGTCCCCGGCACCATCGTTATCCACCACGATCAGATGATCGGGCAAGCGTGTCTGGGTGCTCAGCACATCCAGCGACTTGGCCAGCTCGTCGGGACGCCGGTGGGTGACGACGACGGCGAAGATCGATTCACTCATCGCCGGATGCTCTTTGTGCCAGTGACTTATCGGCCTGAGTCTGCGCGGTCTCGGCGAGTACCTCGCGTACGTGCCGGGCCGCGTCCTCACCCTCATAAGCGCGCACCACGTCTTCGATGCCGCCGGACATCCGGATGACTCCGTGGTCGATCCACATCGCGGTCTTGCACAGTCTGGCCAGGAATTCGTTGGAATGGCTGGCGAAAACGAGAATTCCGGAACGCTCCACCAGGCTCTGCAACCGGGACTGGGCCTTCTTCATGAAGTCGGCATCCACCGCGCCGATGCCTTCATCAAGCAGCAGGATCTCGGGATCGATGCTGGTGACCACGCCCATCGCCAGCCGGACCCGCATCCCGGTGGAGTAGGTGCGCAGCGGCATCGACAGGTAGTCGCCCAGCTCGGTGAACTCGGCGATCTCGTCCACCTTCGACACCATCTGCTTCCGGGTCTGTCCGAGGAACAGACCGCGAATGATGATGTTTTCGTACCCGGAGATCTCGGGGTCCATGCCGATCCCCAGATCGAAGACAGGTGCGACTCGGCCGGTGACCTTCGCCCAGCCCCGGGTGGGTTCGTAGATGCCCGAAAGTAGGCGCAGCAGAGTCGATTTTCCGGCTCCGTTGTGGCCGACCAGACCGACCCGGTCGCCCAGCTCGAATGACATGGTGATGTCCCGCAACGCCTCGATGACCACCACGTTGGAACTGTTGCGGCCAATCGTGCCGCCCGCCTTGCCCAGGAACGCCTTTTTCAAGGACCGCGACTTGGCGTCGAAGATGGGAAACTCCACCCACGCGTTGTGCGTCTCGATATGAGGACCAGGACCCGGCACGTGAACTACCTACGCCTACCTACAGGTACTGCCCGTGCCCGGGTCCGCCGTGGCCGGGCTTACCCATGCCCGGCGGGAGGGCGCCCTGGCGCATGTTCTCCAGCTGGGCGCGGGCTGCCATCTGCTGGGCGAACAATGCCGTCTGAATACCGTGGAACAAGCCTTCCAGCCAGCCGACCAGCTGTGCCTGGGCGATGCGCAGTTCGGCGTCCGACGGGGTGGCCTCCTCGCCGAACGGCAGGGTGAGACGGTCGAGCTCCTCGCGCAGTTCCGGTGCCAGGCCGTCTTCCAGCTCGCGGATGCTGGTGGCGTGAATCTCACGCAGCCGGTTTCGGCTGGCGTCGTCGAGCGGCGCGGCGCGCACCTCCTCGAGCAGCTGCTTGATCATGGTGCCGATCCGCATCACTTTCGCCGGCTGCTCGACCAGGTCGGTCAGGGAGTGCTCGTCAGAGTCCTCATCGGGTGCCGCCGTGATCCGCGGATCCATGCCGCCGATGATCTCCACGCCATCGTCGTCGTTGCCGGTAATCAATCCATCACCATCCTTCGCGGAACTAGGAGTGTGGCGCTGCGCCGTTTCCGCGCCATTCGTAGATTCGGGCTTCTCCATTGTCGTAGATCAGCTCCCACGACTTCGACTTGTCCAATGACACTAGTCCGTCGGGTACCGCGAACCCTCTAACCGTCGGGGTGCTGGTGAGGATGTACCGAATATTGAGCGCTTTGACGGCCTCGACGACCAGTGGATCGGAATCACCCCTGTGGGCGGCAACCCAGAAGATGTAACGGTAGTAGCCCGGGCCCATCTGCTGTGGGTAGTCGTAGTGGGTCCACAGCGGGTGGAGGTCGGCGACGGCGTACATCCATGCGGTGCCGTCGGTGTTGCCGTTGCCGATCAGGGTCTCGCGTGCACCGGGCAGAGCGGCCAGGTGGGCCATGGCCATGAGGTCCCGCTGGTCGATGATCACCGAGTCGTATTTGTCGCCGAACAAGAACAGGTGGCGGTAAAAGTAGTGCCGGGCGGTGAGCACGGTCGCCGCCACCAGCAACACCGCGGCGGCCGTCGCCCAGACCGGTGCGGGCTGGGGGCACGTCCCGCTTGCCGTGGACGGTTTGGAGCGGTTGGCGATTCGTTTGGCGCCGGCCACCACAACCATGACGATCGAAAACAATGCGATGCCCGCCATCGGCGTCAACAACAGGGTTATGGCGGCCGAGATCCGGCGCGGATCTTTGTAGAAGAACTCGCCGAGTCCCCCGGCCAGCGCGCCGATCGGGCCGCCGAACGGGTTCCCCGCGTCGACGCTCACGATCACCAGCAGCAGCCAGATCGCCAGCGGCCACCAGATCCTTTTCACCAGCAGGATGATCCCGCCGATGGCCGCCAGCACGATCAGCGCGTACTGGACGGGGAAGTCGTTGAGGTGTCGGGAATGCTGGAAGATCGCGTCGAGTATTCCTTGCGTCTTACTGAGGTGAGTGAGGAAAGAGTGCCCGGCGATGATGTCTTCCTGTTGTTGGACGCTGATGAACTGGGGCAACAGGATCAACCCGACCGCCGCCGCGACACCGGCCAGCGTCAAGAAATCGGCGAGCCGGCCACGCACCGGACGCCAGAGTGTGTCCATGAGCCACCAGGCCAACAGAAACAGCGTGACGATGACCCCGCCGGTGATGTGCACCGAGAAGGTTCCCACCAGCATGACAATGGCCAGCGGGATGCGGTCGCGGTGGCGCAAGGTCGACGCCGTCAGCACCATCGTCGGCACCGCGAGGCCGTAGGCGGCGAGATTGGGCATCGCGGCGACGCCGAACTCGACATAGGGCACCGCGGTGAACGACGCCGAGAGCGCCGCCGCGGTGGCCGCCGCCCCCGCAGTGCGCCATTCTCCCCAGGTGGCGCGCAGCAGGCGCCAGGTCAGCACCGCCGCGCTGGCTGGAAACGGCCAGACCGATACCGCTACCGAACTCAAGGTGTAGCCGGTGGTTGGTGCCGCCCCGGTGAGCTGGCAGAACACCGCTACCAAGGCGTGGAACACCGAGGGGTAATACAGCGCTTGGTGCGTTTCGACGTTGCGCAGCTCGCCCATGTGAGTGGACGACGCCTGGCCGGTGTCCAGGATGAAGCGCACAGTGTTGGCGTGCCAGACCGCATCCCACGTGCTCGGGATGGACTGCCAATGTGTGATCCCGCGATAGGCGGCGTACATGATCAGCAGAGCGCCCAGCAACACACCGGCCGCCACCGTCACCGCCGGCCAGCCGCCGACCCCCCGGGCTTCGGCTTCGGCGTCGCGGTAGCGGGCCAGCGGCAACTGCAAACCCGTCATCAGCAAGCACACCGCGGCGAGGGCGGCGAGCGCCGTCCAACCGTTCCAAGGGATTCCGACCGCGCCGAGCGGAATTATGGCCAGCGCGACGACACCGTATGTCAGGGCGGGGGCCACCGCGAGAGCGAGGGGCCAGGTCAGCTGGCTGACACGTGCGACGATCGCCCCTGGGACTATCAGCAAGACCAATGCGATCAGCGTTCCGAACCAGAGGCCCACCGGACTAGTATGGCTGGCCGGGTGACCTGACTCGGGGAGCCACTAGCATGGCTTTGACGTCTGTGGCACCCGCTACCGTCACAATTTCGCGCAGATTGCGGAAGCTCTAAGGTGGCTGCATGGCTTACGACGTTGCCCGGGTGCGCGGACTACATCCGTCGCTGGGTGACGGATGGGTGCACTTCGACGCGCCGACCGGGATGCTGATTCCCGATTCCGTCGCGACCACTGTTTCGACTGCTTTCCGGAGGTCGGCCGCCACCACGGTGGGCGCACATCCGTCGGCGCGGCGCAGCGCCGCTGTCTTGGAGGCGGCGCGGGCGGCCGTAGCCGACCTGTTCAGCGCCGACCCGGCGGGCGTAGTGCTCGGCGCCGATCGCGCGATCCTGTTGTCGGCCCTGGCCGAAGCGTCATCGTCACGGGCGGGCCTGGGCTACGAGGTGGTCGTCAGCCGCCTTGACGATGAGGCGAACATCGCCCCGTGGCTGCGGGCAGCGCACCGCTACGGCGCCAAGGTGAAGTGGGCGGAAATCGACATCGAGACCGGTGAACTGCCGACGTGGCAGTGGGAGAGCCTGATCGGCAAGTCGACCAGGCTGGTCGCCGTCGCTTCCGCATCCGCGACTTTGGGCACGGTTACCGATCTGCGGGCGATGACCAAGCTGGTACACGACGTCGGCGGATTGGTGGTGGTCGATCACTCCGCGGCGGCGCCGTACCGATTACTCGACGTCAAAGAGACCGACGCCGACGTGGTGGCCGTGAACGCTCTGGCGTGGGGCGGCCCGCCGATCGGCGCGGTCGTGTTTCGCGATCCGGCGTTGGTCAACTCGTTCGGTTCCGTCTCGACCGATCCGAAGGCCACCGGCGCGGCGCGTCTGGAGATCGGTGCGCACCAATTCGGTCTGCTGGCCGGTGTCGTGGCCAGCATCGAGTATCTGGCGGCGCTCGACGAGTCCGCTCGCGGCGGACGGCGCGAACGCCTGTCGGTGTCGATGCAATCCGCCGCTTCCTATCTGAACCGGATCTTCGACTACCTGATGGCATCGTTGCGGTCGTTGCCCCTGGTGATGGTGATCGGTCGCCCGGAGGCGCGGATACCGGTGGTGAGTTTTGCGTTGCACGGGGTGCCCGCCGAGCGGGTGGTGCAGCGGTTGGCGGACAACGGGATCCTGGCCATCTCCAACGAGAATTCACGGGCGCTCGATGTGCTGGGTGTGAATGACATCGGCGGCGCCGTCACGGTCGGGCTGGCGCACTACTCGACAACGAACGAAGTCGACCAATTGGTGCGCGCGCTGGCGTCCCTCGGCTAGCCCCGCGGGGCTAGCCCGGCAGCGTCAGCGCGATCTTGCCGGTCACCTCGCCCGCCACCAGCTGTCGATGCGCGTCACCGGCCTGCTGGACGGGCATTCGGGAACCGATGATCGGCCGCACCCGACCGTCGGCGACCATCGGCCACACCGAGGCCGTCACCGCAGCCACGATCTCCGTCTTGCTGTGCGGGCCGCTCACCGGCCGGGCCCGCAGCGTGGTGCCGATGACCCGCGCCCGCTTGCCGAGCAGCTTGCCAAGGTTGAGCTCGCCCTTCGCTCCGCCCTGCATGCCGATGACAACCAGCTGCCCGTCGGTGGCCAAGGCGTCGATATTGCGATCCAGATAAGCGGCACCCATGATGTCGAGGATCACGTCGGCGCCGTCAGTCTCTTCCCGCAACCGCGCGACGAAGTCCTCCTCGCGGTAGTTGATGGTGATCTCGGCGCCCAGCTCGCGGCAGAGTTCCAGCTTCTGCTCCGATCCGGCGGTGACGGCCACCCGGGCGCCCAGCGCCCGCGCGACCTGGATTGCGTGGCTCCCGACGCCGCTCGCCCCGCCGTGGACCAGGAGTACCTGGCCGTCGCCCAGATGAGCGGTCATCACCAGGTTCGACCACACCGTGCAGGCCACTTCCGGCAGGCCGGCCGCATCGACCAGGTCGACACCGTCGGGAATGGGCATCACCTGACCGGCTGGAACGGCGACGAATTCGGCGTACCCGCCACCGGCCAGCAAGGCGCAAACTTCTTGCCCGGCAGACCATTCGGTCACACCCGAACCGACTTCGGTGATGACGCCGGACACCTCCATTCCGATGATGTCGCTCGCTCCCGGTGGTGGCGGGTATTTGCCGGCCGCCTGTAGCACGTCAGCGCGGTTCACGCCGGCCGCGGCGACCTTGATCAGCACTTCGCCGGGCTCGGCGGTGACGTCGGCGACTTCTCTCCAGAGCAATTGGTCGGAGGATTCCGCGACGATGGCGCGCATGCCGGCCACGCTACTACCCCGCTACCCTCGACTAGCCTTGTCCGTGGTGGCGTGGCAGAGCGGCCTAATGCACTCGCCTTGAAAGCGAGAGACGGCCAAAACCGTCCGGGGGTTCAAATCCCTCCGCCACCGCCGATTCATTGGGCGGCCGGATGCAGCGTCGGCGCGTAGCGAAGCAGCGCACCGACGCCGTCGGCCGGGGCGATCCGCTCGTCGGTACGCACCAACGACGCACCGACGGAAACCGCGAACAGCGGCAGTGCCTCGTCGGCCCGCAATGTCTTGGCGGGGGCCGCACCCTGCTCGGACAACACGTTGGCGTTCGGGGCGACGGACGCCATGCCTTCGTCGGCCACGACGGTCAAGTCGTCGATATCCTCGCCGACGATCATCGTGTCCATGGAACCCTGGCGCAGGGTGGAGCAGACCGCTCCAAGGCCCTCGGCCGCCAGCCCCGACTGCCGGGCGATCTCGGCGGTAAAGCGCTGGGCGGCACCGCCGATCACGGCCAGCTGCCTTTTGACGAATTCGGCTTCGATGGCCCGCTGTATGTCGTCATAGTCAAGACCGCTGTGTCGTGCGCCGGCGTGTAACGGGACCGCGCAGTCGCGCACCCGTTCGGGTAGCGCCTCGAGGAGGTCCGAGCGCGACCGCACCTCACCGACCACGAAGACCATGTTGAGGGCCTTGTCGTCGACCAGCTCGCTGATACGGTCGGCGACGGCGCGCAGGTTCTTGCGGGCGGCTTCGTCGGTACGTGGCTGGGGGTCGCCGTATCCCGCGGTCTCGGCTCCGGCGGCTTTGTGCACGGGGTAGCCGCCCCCGTCGACGACTTCGGTGCGCAGGATGCCGTCGAAGTTGGTGATGAGGTCGGCACCGGCGTGATCGACCACCGTCAGCAGGTAGTCCGGATGGTCGAAGCCGTGTTCGACAATGGGCAGGATGTACGGCAGTTCGGAAACGCGAACGACCGGCTCGGCGGTGGGCCGTACCAGATGCTCGTTGAGTACGACGCCGGCGGCGCCGGCCACCACTGCGCGGCCGCTGCGTCCGACCGGCGCGCGCAGATCCATGATCGCCCGTCCGATCTCGGACGTGACGGAATCTCCGGCGCCCTGTTCCTCGAGCTGCTCGCGTAGCGCGCGCCACTTGAGCTCGAGCTGCTTTTCGGCGTCTTGAGTGTCATGCGAGTCGTCGAAGTAGACCGAGGCGAACGGCCCGGGTGCGTCCAGCAACTGACGAAAACGGTCAGATCTCATAACTTTTGGTTGCCCGCCCGGCCGACGCCCAAAACACCGTCAGCAGCTTCGTCGGTCAACCGGTGGGGATTTCGGCGGCGATCCTGTCCATCAGGGCGGTGTAGCGGCGCGCTTCCGGGTCCCGCCCGGGTTTACCGCTGCTGATGACTCCGGCGGCCAGTCCGCGCGCCGGGTCGGCCCAGATCGCGATGTTCGTCAGGCCGAGGTTCCCGAATGCCGCCGCAGCATTGCGCCCGAACGGTCCGAACCGCTTTGTGCCCAGCATGTACCCGGTCCCCCAGCGCGCCGGCTGCAGGCCCACCGCGAAATCCGGGCGCAATCGCCGGCATTCCTGCACGGCGCCATACATCCGCTCCGGGCTGATGATGCGTACGCCGTCGAGTTCGCCGCCCCGGCGCCAGATTTCGGCGAACCGGGACAGCTCGTCGGCCGTCGAGATGGTGTTGGACGACGGGACAACGGTCGACAGGAAGGCCGGAGTGTTGGTGTACGGGATGATTTCGTGCACGGTCCCCCCGATCGCCTTGCGGAAGATCGCGGCGACGACGGGTGGCAACGGCCGTCCGGTGGCATGACTGGGGGCGACCCGGGGAATGTCTTGCTTGGCGACGCCGAAGTTGGTCCACCGGAAGCCCAGCGGGTCGAGGATCTCGGTCGCCAGGATCTCGCGGATGTCCTTGCCGGTGGTCGCGTAGACGATTTCGCGCATCAGCGGGCCCCACGTCAGCGCGTGGTAGATGTGCAACAATCCCGGCCGGTACAGCGGCCGCAGCTTGCCGAGTTGCTCCTGCACGTACTCGTGGTCGTCCGCGCGGCGCAGGTCGGGCTTGGGCCCGGTGGGGAAGGGGACGCCCGCGCTGTGGGTCAGGACGTGCCGGATCGTGGTGCGATGCTTGCCGTGGCTGGTGTAGCCGGGGATGTATTCGCAGACTCGGTCGTCGAGTGAGAAGTGGCCCTGCTCGACGAGCATGTGCACCACGGTCGCGGTGATGCCCTTGGCCGCCGAGTACACACAGAACGGGGTGTCGGTGGTGACGGTGACCTTCTCGGCATCGGGCTCATCGGTGGGGGCATTGCCCCAGCCGTGGCCGATGGCGCGGTTGAGCACGACGCGCCCGTTGTGCCGCAGGCACAACTGGATCGCGGGGTGCATGCCGCCCTGATACCAGTGGCGCGCCGCCCGCCAGATCCGTCCCACGGCCGCACTGTCGATGTCGGAGTGGTCCTCTTCGCCGATCGCCGTAACGGAGTCCAGGTCGGCCGGGACGCGAATCTTGCCGTCTGGGGTCGTGTCCGCCACTCACGCGAGGGTACGCGGCGGGTGCTCTACTCCCCGGTGAACTGCGGCGGGCGCTTTTCGAACGTCGCCGAGATGCCCTCGGTCAGGTCCTTGGAGGGCAGGAAGGCCGCGTTCCAGGCCGCGACGTAGCGCAGGCTTTCCGCGACGGCCGAGGCGCGCTGCTGGTCGAGGACGTCCTTGATGCCGTG
>CAYNLB010000063.1:24356-25966 GCA_964397935.1 uncultured Mycobacterium sp. | reverse complement strand
CCCGCCATCGCCCGCATTTCGTGCGGGTCGGTCATAAAACGTGTTGCCATGGTGGCTGTCTCCTTAAAAGGTAACTACTGAGATATCGGTTGTAGTACGACGATGGCCGGATCGGTTACGCACTGGCGGAACCGCCGAGCCGAATGCATAGAGATGATCCCCCCTTCCCGTCAGCCGGCGGCCGCCGGGCTAGGTAGCGCGGTTAATCGGACGTCAAACCCGAACCGCAACGTTTGAGTTGACGGAGTGCTCATGGCATTCCCGGATGCTCTCTTGGACCAGGCCCGGAGATCGTCGATTGCCGGGCGGTTACGTCGGAACCCACGTCGTCGGCGGCCCGTCGCATGTCCTAGAACTGGCCGGTCAGCCGGCTGCGGCTGCGTTGGCGGCCTCGGTCGCAGCGTAAGAGCCAGAGCTGGTCGCCAGAGTGTTCACGAACATCTCGTGGATCGCGGCGGCCTGGGCGCTGACTGCTTGGTACATCTGCGCATGCGCGGCGAACTGCGCAGCGGTCAACGCTGACACCTCGTCGGCGGCAGCGGGCACCACTCCCGTGGTCGGCGCCGCAGCAGCCGCGTTCTGGGCGCTCATCGTCGAGCCTATTGCTTGCAGGTTGCCGGCCGCCGCAGCCAAAGCCTCCGGCTGTGTGGTCACGAACGACATATTTGATTCCCTCCTAGGTCAATCCCCACTCCCTGGAAAAGAGTAGATGACGGCGTAACCAGAAGCTGTGTCCGAGCCCGCCTGTTTGCAATTGTTCACGCAGCGGTACCACGAATTCACCTTTGGTAACGTCACAGTAACAGCGTCTGGCCTCCCTTGTCTTCCCTCACAGGACCGTCACAGCAAACAATAACCACCCCGGTCGGCGAAAGTGGCCGGTGAACGTCTTCGCGGACGCCGCGGCCACGACCGGCCGGATAAAAATCTCGGGGTCGACTAACTCGCGCCCCGGGCCCAGCGACCGGCCGACAGAGTTCCCCAGCTCCGGAAACGCCGTGGTTACCGCCATTCTGCCGCGCCGCGGCCCGCACTGCGCAGCGCCGCGGCGACAGCTGACGGCCACCGCGGTCGACCTAGACCCGGCGCTTTGCTCGGCGGTCATCGACCGGCCGAGACCGCGGACTGGCAGGCGATCGGGAGGACAGCTACCCGGCAAACGGTGGTCGGGCCATCACGGTGGGGCGGAATCCGTAGCGGGGACCGGCGCCGCCGGTCCCTCCGGAGCCCATACCGGCCAATGGCATACCGCCCAGCAGGTTTCCCGGCCCGCCGGCTGCCTCTGGGGCCGCACTGACGGTGCTGACCGGTATCGCCGCATGACTGAGCGCCGGCGCTGCACTGGCCCCGGTCCAGGAGACCGGCACCGACAACTTGCCCCCCACCGAAGCCGCATTACCCAACACAGCCGACGCCGGGTGCACCGCGCCGGCGCCACCGCCGAGCAGACCACCCAGTCCACCCAGCGCGGGCAGGGCCTTGGGGGCCGCAGACGCCGGCGCGCTGATCAATCCCAGGGTCTTGGCCATCTGCACACCGAAGTTGCCCATACCGACACTGAAGTACGGCAGACCCTCGGTGTTGTAGAACAAGCTGGAGAAGGGGAGATA
>CAYNLB010000063.1:10263-24256 GCA_964397935.1 uncultured Mycobacterium sp. | reverse complement strand
TGCGTGATCGCCGGGGTGTTTTGCCCCAACACGTTCGTCTGCATCAACTGCATCACCTGGGCCCGATTGGCCGCTATTAACGGCGGCGGCACCGTGGCAGCCAGTGCGGTCTCGTAGGCGGCGGCAGCCGTGCGCGCTTGGATGGCCGCCTCCTCGGCCTGCGCGGCGGTCGTACTCATCCACGTCATATACGGGGTCACCGCCTGGGCCATCGACGCCGACGCCGGCCCCAGCCATTCCTCGCTATTCAGCGCTGTGATCACCTTGTCATAGGCCAACGCCGCCGCATTGAGCTCAGCGGCCAGCGCGTTCCACGCCGCCGCCGCCGCCATCAGCGACCCCGACCCCGGCCCCGCGTACATCCGCCCCGAGTTAATCTCCGGCGGTATCGCCCCAAAATCCAGCACCATTGACTCCTTAACCCGTCGCGGCCGCGTTGGCCGCCTCAGTCGCCGCATACGACCCCGGGCTCATGCCCAGAGTATTGACAAACATCTGGCGAATCGCCATCGCCTGAGCACTCACGCCGCGATACCTCTGCGGATGCGCTGCGACCTGCGCCGCCGTCAGCGCTGACACCTCATCCGCGGCGGCCGCCATCCCCGCCGCAGCCGCAGGCGCCTCTGGCTCCATAGTCACGACCGACATGGAAACTCCTCCTCGATCTTCAGACCCGATGGCCGTCAGGAAACGGCTTGCTGTGCAAGCTCACTTCAGGCATAACTTGCTAGAAAGACTAAATGGACTAAGTGGTGGGCGCCTCCCTGGTGCCAATTGTTCATTGGTGGACAACTGATGTTCATTCGGGTCTTCATCCTCATCCGGCTGATGGTGGGCGGGTCAGCACGCTGTAGCGGAATCCGTACTTGTTGACGTAGCCGGCCGCGGCGCCGCGCCGGCCCATCCCCCCCATCGGCACGCCGCGAAGCACTGCGTTGCCCGGTACCCCGGTCGCCGCGGCAGCATGGACTTCCACCGGAGCGCCTTCGGCTCCGCTGACCGCGGGCCTGACCTGCGAGGCCAGCGTGGCCCAATGCGGCGGAACCGACAACGTCCCAATTCGGCCGGCCTCGCCGGCACTGGCCGTCACCGCTCCCGCGCCCCCGCCGATATTGCCCAGCCCCAACTGCGCAAACTGCGGCGTCGGGAACCAGGCACCGGCCGAACCGACGGTTGTACCCCCGGGGCCGAACGTCAACTGCTGCCCCATCGACCAGCCGAAGTTTCCGACGCCCACCCCGAAATAGGCCTGCAGCGTGTTCTTGAAGAACATGGTGTTGAAATCGTTGATCGTCTTCCAGTCGATGGTCGAAGTAGTCGGAGTAGCAGTTAGCAGCCCTGACCCGGTACTGGGTGAAGTGGATGTCACAGCCGGCGATGAAAGTTGCTGCAGAGCCTGAGGCACTGTCGTGGCGGAGACCAGCTGCGAGGTTGTGGTCGCGGTGGTCTGCCCGGAGTCGCCGGCCGGCGTGGCGGCGGCTTGGGTGACCGCGAGAACCTGGTGGGCCACTCCGTCCGGGGTGGTGGTATTCGGCGGTGATGTGAAAGGGGTCAACTGCGACGCGACCGCCGACGAGTCGGCATACCCGTACATCGCAGCGGCGTCTTGGGCCCACATCTCCATGTATTGGGCTTCGGTGGCCGCGATCGCCGGGGTGTTCTGCCCGAAGAAGTTGGTCGCGATCAGCGTCATCAACAAAACCCGGTTGGCCGCAATCACCGGTGGGGGCACCGTCATCGCGAATGCGGCCTCATAGGCCGCCGCAGCCAACCGGGCCTGGGTGGCCGTCTTCTCGGCCTCGGCCGCCACCGCACTGAGCCACGTCACGTACGGCACCACCGCCGACACCATCGACGCCGACGCGGGGCCTACCCACGGTGCGCTGGTCAGTTCCGAGATCACCGAGTTGTAGCCGCTGGCCGCCGTGCCCAATTCCGCCGCGAGCTCGTCCCACGCGGTGGCGGCTACCATCATCGGCTCCGAACCCGGGCCCGCATACATGCGACCGGAATTGATTTCGGGCGGTAGCGCCGCGAAGTCAAACACGGTGTCCTCCTCAGTCGGCCAGGATCGCACTGGCGATCTCGGCTGTCATACAGGAATCAGTGGTGGCCGTGGTCACGACCCTGTGATCAATTGCCACCTTTCAGCCGCTTCCCCATGGGAGTCACTGACTCAGATCTTCTGGCCGCCAATCCCCCTCGGCGAGCCGGCCGGAGCATTCTGCTGCTTCAGCTCGCTGTGCCCGCACAGGTGGTCGATCGCCTATCCGGGCGCCCGCTCACGCACGGCGTGCGCGCGCCATCTGCCTTCATTACCCCCCACTGTCAGCAACCAGGCGACAGCTACCGTGCGGCCGAACTGTCGCCACCCAAGGAGACTAGTTCGTTACGCGGTGACACGCCGACATGGGATGCCAACTGTTCATTCCGCGCCAGCCCCTGTTCACTCCCCGTCAACTGCTGTTCATCTACAGTCCCCCATCGTTCAGTGTTCGTTTGCTCACGCTTTCCCGCGTCAGTCCTCTTCTATGATGAGCGCCATTTCCGGGCAGGAAGCCACACCGTCCCGCGTCAATTGCTCATCCTCGGGCCTCACCTCATGCTCTTCGAGGATCGAATAGCCGGAGTCGTCGATCGGGAACAGGTCGGGATCGACGGCGTAGCACTGGGCGTGGCCCACGCATTTCGACTTTTCGAGACGAACCCTCACAGAGTTTCCTCCTCGACAGCTCCGCGGAATAAGCAAGACGCACTTGATGAATCGATACGTAGATTAGTCGGTCGGTAAAGTATAGGGCGTGGTCCCCAATCGATGCCGGCCACGTAACCACTCGCATTAGCCCCGCAGCCCGATCGGTGCTCATGTGTCGCACATGCGATATTGGTTTGCCACCGGAACCGGTGACGACAAAGCTTTTAATCACGGCGCGGTTAACCCGTCGGGGGTTACCGAACAAAAGACGGACGAGCGGAGATATGAGCGCATGAGCACCCTTGGCGATAGCCAGCCGGGAACGTTTCACCTGCCGCGGCTTGAATACTCCAAGCTGCCGATGGCCGCCGACCGGGGTGTGGGTTGGAAAACGCTGCGAGACGCCGGGCCGGTGGTGTTCATGAACGGACACTATTACCTGACACGCCGCGAGGATGTGCTTGCCGCACTGCGCAATCCCAAGGTCTTCTCGTCAACGGTGCTTCAGCCGCCCGGTAGTCCGCTGCCGGTCGTGCCGCTGGCATTCGACCCGCCGCAGCACACCCGCTACCGCAAAGTCCTGCAACCGTTCTTCAGCCCCCACGCATTGAGCAAATCCCGACCGGTGCTCGAGCGCCACGCCACCGACATGATCGCCGCCCTCGCCGGCCGGGGTCAATGCGAGGTGATGGCCGATTTCGCAAGGCTGTACCCCTTCAAGGTCTTCCTCGAACTCTACGGCCTGCCGCTGGAAGACCTTCATCAGGTAATCGCCTGGAAGGATGCCATCGTCACCGACAAGCCTTATCTCACCCAAGCCGACCTCGAGCAAGGGCACGAGCTGTTGGCCTATCTCGACGACGCTATCGCGCAGCGCCGGCAGCATCCCGGTTCTGACATGTTGTCGCAGGTGATGAACAGCGACGGCAACTTCAGCGACCTCGAACTGCTGGGCATGAGCCACCTGTTGATCCTGGCCGGCCTGGACACCGTGACCGCGGCGATCGGGTTCTGTCTGTTCGAGTTGGCACGGCGGCCGCACCTGCGCCCGATACTTCGCGAAAGTCCCAAGCAGATCAGGGTTTTCATCGAAGAGATCGTTAGGCTGGAGCCTTCGGCGCCGGTCGCACCACGAATTACCACCGAATTTGTCAACGTTGGGGGCATGGTGCTCCCCCCCGGCACGCCGGTGCGGTTGTGCATGGCCGCGGTCAACCGCGACGAGAATGACTCGATGTCCACCAACGAGCTCGTCATGGACGGAAAGGTGCATCGGCACTGGGGATTTGGCGGCGGGCCACACCGCTGCCTGGGTTCGCACCTGGCACGGATAGAACTGACCGTGATCGTCGGGGAATGGCTCAAACAGATTCCCGAATTCAAACTGCCCGAGGATTACACCCCCGAAATCAAATTCCCCTCAAAGACTTTCGCCCTCAGGTCATTGCCGCTGAGCTGGGACTGACCGAGTCGACCCCGGCCGACCCCGGCTCAGCGTCGGCGACTACTTGCGCACCTCGGTGGCTGCCACCTGTACGAACACGCCGGTGTCCTCGGCCATCAACAGCCCGCGACCACGCGGCAGCGGACCACCCTTCATCTTGCCGCGGATGAAGCCTTCGTCGGGATCGGCGTCCATCACCAGCAGTGGCGCATTCGCCTGGTGCAGCGCCCGCAACATCGGGTCGCTGCCCGCCGAAGACCACCCACCGAAGGTACGCGTGACAAACACGTGCAGGCCGACGTCCGCGGCCCTAGTCACCCAGGCGGCAGCCTTGTGCAGCGGCGAATCGAAACCCGCCGGCAACTGCTGGATGTCATCGACGATCAAGAAGATCTCCGGGCCGCTCCACCACGAGTGAGCCAGCAGCTCTTCCGCCGAGAGACCCGGTGGAGGTTCACGACCGGCCAGCACGGCGGCCAGGTCGTTCATCATCGCCTGGACGCCGTCGAGGTTGTAGGCGAATCTCTCCACGTAGTCCGGGCCCAGTGTGGTCAACAGCTGACGACGCGGGTCAACCAGCCAGACCTGGGCAGAGGGTTGTCCTGCCGGCGGCTGGGGCGCGGCGCTCGCTCCCGGCGCATAGAGCCGGCCGATTTCGGACATGATGGTGGCCAGCGTCGTGGTTCGCCCACATTCGCGCCGACCCGTCACCATCAGGTGGGCATTCTCGGCAAAATTGAGGTAGACCGGTGAGAGGTCCAATTCCGAGATGGCCCAAGCAATTCCGCCCGCGCCAACCCCTTGACGGGTGTCCCGCGAGGCCAGCTCCCGAAGCTGTTCGACGTCGAACCGCGCGGGAAGCCGGCGCACCGGCGGAGCCTGACCGCTCGCGAGGCGACTGACCGCCTCGACGATGCTGTCGGACTCGAAGATGTTGTCGGGTGTGCTGGCCAGCGCGGGCCGCGCCACCAGCGTGTGCAGACCGGCCTGCGGGTCGGCGTCGAGCCGGACGTAGTTGACCGCGACCATTCCGCGGCCCGGCTTGACCGGAACATCCTTGGCGAACCGGGAACGCACCAGCTTGGCGTCTTCCACGGCGGCCAGTCGCAACTCGACCCGGGAACCGAAACCGCTGCGCACCGGGGGCCGCAGCTCCGATTCGCGGTCGGCGGTGACCACCACGTGCACCCCGAACGAGGGGCCCTGGTTGATGATCACGTTCACCTGCTCGATCAACACCTCGTTTTCTTCGGCCAACGCCCGGTAGTTGTCAACCACCAGGTAGACGTCACCGAACCCGTCATTGGGAACCGGGCCGGGCTCACCGCCGAACTTGCGGCGCCGGAACACCTCCATCGAGGCGATTCCGTATTCGAGGAAGCTGCGTTTGCGCTCGCGCACCAACGCCAGCAGTTCGGCCACCGTGCGGCGCACGCCGTACGGGTCGGTCGGACCCGCCACCTCACCCACGTGCGGCAACCGGGCGACCGTGGTCAACGCGGTGCTGCTGTAGGCCAGGCAGTAGAACTGGACCTGGTCGGGCGTGTGGGTCAGTGCGGCCGAGCAGATCAGGGTCTGCAGCGCAGTGGTCTTGCCGGAACCACCGGAGCCCAGGATCAGGACGTTGGAGCCGGGCCCCGAGGTATCGACCGTCCACGGCGGCTGGTCATGCTTGAAGGGCCGGTCGATGATGCCGATCGGAAAGACCAGGTTCCTGGCTGAACCGTAGTCCTGCTGCCACGAGTGACCGAGGAACCGGTTGACCAGATCGTCGATGGCGACGGGCTGGTTCAGTGGCGGCTGCCACAAGCGGTACGGCTCGAACGGGATCTTGCGCAGCTGATCGATGATCACCGTGCCGACCTTGGGCACCCGGATGCCCTCTTCGTCTTCGTCCTGCGCCTCGATGGGCAGTGGCGGCTCGGCCGCGTCGCCGTTCGGCGGGATGACGACCTCGTTGATGTCCGGCCCGCCGACGCTGACCTCGAGCGGGGTAAACGAGTTCGTGAACAATTGCGGCCGAACATAGTCGATGCTGTGCACCAACGCCGGCGCTTCCTCGCCGTCCTCGGTGAGTCCGCGGGAAAAGTAATCGCGCCACAGGAACTCGGCCTGGAACCGGACGATGTCTTCCAGACTACGACGGAAGTAGCCCAGCCCAGCCTGGGCCGGCAGGTTCACCGCGTTCGGCACGCCGGCCGCCTGGGCCGCCCCGGCGGTACGCGCTTTCAGCACCAACCGGTAACCCATGTTCTCCATGAGTTTTTCGGCGCGGCTTTCGATGGTCTGTGACGCCATCATCAAGTGAATCCAATAGGCCCGGCCCTGCCGGCCGATCGAGTCGAGAACGTCGACGGCGGTCGGCATGATCCGGAACCATTCGTAGAACTCGTCGATGACCACCACGAGCATCGGTAGCGGCGCCATGTCCTGACCGCGTGCACGCATCCTGGCCCGGACCGAGTTGTACTCCTTGGCGTCGTCGACACCGGCGCTGTCGCAGATCGCCTTACGACGGGCGATCTCGCCCCACAGCGCGTCGAGGAAGCGCTCCATCAACGCCTGGTCTTCCTCCAGGTCGGTGATGATTCGCGACACGTGCGGTACCCCGGCGAACGGCTTCACCGCCGAGCCACCCTTGAGGTCGGCCAGCACGAACTGCAGCTCCTCGGGAGGGTGGCTGAGCATCAGCGATTCGATCACGGTCCGCACCAGCGTCGATTTACCGGAACCGGTCGTCCCGGACATGACGCCGTGCGGGCCATCGCCGCCTTCGTCCAGCGACTTCATGTCCAAGAACAGCAACTCGCCATTGTCGGAGCGGTTGCCAAAGGGCGCCCGCAACCGCGACCGGCCCATGGCGTCGGTGCGGCTGCCCCACAGGTCCGCGAAGTCGATGTTGCCCGGATCGTCAATCCCGTAGTAGGCCATGATGTCCCGGGCACCGATGTGGGCTACTCGCTGGCCGATCTCTTCGTAGGCCTCGGCAAGCCGCCAGCGCGCCAGCTTCTGCGCGAACTCTTCGGCCTCGGCGACGCTGAGATGGTCGGTGAGAGCGAAGAACCAAGGCTTCTCGTCGATCACCATCCAGGTGTCGCGGTCCCTGGGCAGCGCCTCGATCACGCCTTTCGCATCGAAGCGCAATGTCCGCTCCGGGACCGACGTCCACATCGAAGAACCGGTCAAGTCGAAGAACGTCACCCCGTCGACGCCTTCGGTGCTGATCACGTATTCCCATTGGGGATCGGTGACATCGGCGATGATCACTGTGTGCGGTGTCGGGGTTTGCGCCGACGAACTGGCGTGCCGGGGTGTGAAAGAGCCACGGCCGGCGAACAGTTCGGCTTGGTCGGCAGCGAACTCACGCACCGAGCTGTAGACCATGCGCGCATTGCCGGCCGCGTCGTGGCGTCGCGAATCACCGAAGTGGGGAATCCATTTGACCCAGTCCCATTGCTCCAGATCCGAGCTGACCACGACCATCTGCATGTGGTCGGGCCCGTGCGAGAAGGCCAGTTGACAGATGATCGACCGCATCAGCCCCAACACCTGCTCGCGATCTCCGACCAACGCATACCAGGGTTCGACCAGCACCGAGATCATCTTCGGCAGGTTGTAGACGACGCTTTGATAGCGACCGAACTCCTGCAGAGCCTTACCGGTCACCGGCTCCAGCTCGATGTCGGTCGGCATGTTCTGGGGCTCACCCCACGTCACCTCGGGACGGGTCATGCCGACGCCAACCCGGACGACACCGAAGTTGAGGTCCTTGCCGTCGGGTTTGCGTTCCCACATCCGCGACGATCCGACCGCGGCGGCCAGCGTGGTAGGCGCCGGGTGGAACCACCGGTAGTTGGCGTCCATGCTGTCGGCCGACTCGTGGGCGGTGTCGCGCAGCATGTCCAGCATCAACATGAACTGGGCGCGCATCGCGTCCAATTTGGGCCGGCTCATCTGCTGCTGGCCGCCGAACCGACCGCCGAACATCATCATGGCAACGCCGCCGATCATGAAGATCGGGAAGATCGCGCCGGCGCCGCCGAACACATGTGAGCCGCTGGCGAAGGTCATGGCGATCATGCCGATCAACAGGCCGACCACCAGGACCCCAACCACCACCAGCCACCAGGGCTTGCCCTCCGGGGGCGGAATGCTCAACGGCGTCGGAAGGACGATGTTCTCCGGCTTGATTACCGGAGCCTTCTCCGGTGTCGGCCGCGCAAACCCGCGTTTCACTTAGGTACCACCAACTCTGCAGGGGACATATCCATCGGTAAGGTGTCGTGCTCCACCAGCGCATCCGCTCGTGACAACGTCGGACCTTGTGGCAGCAGGCGCAGTGCCACCCACGGCGCCAGGCTCGGTTCGGTCTTCAAGCCCAACGCCTCTCGCACCTCGCGTGTGTCGTCGACTCCGAAGCGGGCGCCCGCATCCGTCAGCCACCACAGCGATTCCGTCGTTTGCGCACCGGGATGATTGCCGGTGACGGCCACGAAGTTCGCATACTCGGGGCCGAAGTAGACCTGGTCGGCTTCCCGGCCGGTCGTGTCTGCCTTGACCAGCGACACCACCTTGCTGGTGTTCTTCGCCGCGACCGGGATGGTCGCCCCGGACACCACCTGGACCCGGGCCAGGTTTTCGCCGGAGGTCTTCTCCCACCACCAGCAGGTCGCCGGATTCTCCCTGATATCCATCACGTTCAGCGGGGCGTCCGGGTAGGCGGACAGATCCAGTTTGTTGACCACCGGCATCTTCGCCAACGCGGACGGTTCCACGGTCACCGGTTTGGTGTTGCCCGGGCCGGCGTTCTGCAGGATCTGGGCCACCAGCGGTGGCAGCGTCTGAACGCCGTCGGCCAACACCAATGAATACTGTTGCGGCCCGCTGATCTGCGGTGTGACGATCACCGTGCCGACCGGGCCGGGCGCCCCCGGGAATGATGCCTGACTGCCCGCGTCTTGCACCTGCGGCACCGTTAGTTCAGGACCCACCGGCAGCGCGTCGAACAGGGCGCGGCTCATAGGCTTCGCCATACTGACTTGTTCCGGGGTCAGACCCAGCGGTAACAACACCGACCGGTCCGTTGCATCGATACGGGAGCGGCGTCCCTCGCGGATGACCCAGGGGTCCCCGCCGTAGCTCAGCACCACCGCATCCGACCCTTTCAGCACTCGCCGGTGGTTGCCGAGGTCCGGGGTCCCGTCGATCACCGTCACCGTCACCCCGGAGGGCGCCCCGACACCGGTCGAGGAGGCCACCGTGTCGCATACCAGCCACGACGAGGTGGACGGAGTGGTGGGCTTGAACTTCGACGGTGCGCCGGGGATACCCACCAGCGGACCGCGCGGCAGGGTGTCGATTTGGCTGGACCGAACCAGGTGCGGATTGTCCGGCCGTCCGGTGATCAGCCGCGCCGACGCCAGATTCAGCGCGGGGTACAGCTTGTCGCCGACTCGGACATACAGCGCGCCCGAGTCACGGTCGGCGATGATCGGTGACTCGTTGATCTGCCCGGACGGGCTGATGAAGGACCACAGCAGCGCACCCAGGCAGATCACCACCGCCGCGGACACCGACGCCACCACCGCCAAGTTCTGACGGCGGCCCGGCTCGATCTCCATGCGGACACGCCACCGGGTCAGCGCCATCGCGGTCCGGCGAGCAAGGAACTGATAGCCCGTCACCTGGGTCCGCGTCGACAGCCCGAGGCCGTACCCCGACCCGCGCTGCCCGCGACTCTCTTCCGCCACGTTATTTCACCATCCGGTCTGCTAGAACGCCTGGATATTGTCCATCAAAACTGATCCAGCACGAATTACATCGACAACGGTAAGGCACCCGTGAGGACCTCGCCACGCAGCACCGTTTGCGTTCGCTTCGACATCGTTCATGTACACAAAACGGCCAGTATCAATGGGGCGAACCGGTCGGCAGCGGCAGCGGGGAACGCCGCTGACCTAACGATTCCTGCTTCCCCACCGATCCCCCACCGGATATTCGTGCTTCCACAGGGCATCGTAGTGGCGACCAGCCGATTCGTCCTGTCGAGCGCCCGCATCTGCGAACACGTTGATGAGCGGCCGAGTCGGCGCCCGGCGAATCCTGGCAGCAAGATGGGCGGTATGACTGAGCTCGCACCCTCGCTGGTCGAACTTGCCCACAGATATGGCATCGCAACCGAATACGGGGACTGGACCGGTCGGCAGGTGCCGGTGTCCGAAACCACGCTGGTAGCGGTGCTGGCCGCCCTCGGGGTGGCTGCCGGCACCGAACAGGAGCGCAACGTGGCCCTGACCGCCAAACTGCGGTCATATTGGGCACGTCAGCTGCCGGCGACCATCGTCGGGCGCACGGGTGCGCAGACGCGGTTCTGGGTGCATGTGACGCACGGCGATCCCGCCGAGGTGTGGTTACAGCTCGAGGACGGTACGGTCCGCAGCGGGGTGCAACAGGTCGACAACTTCACCCCGCCGTTCGAGCTGGACGGGCGCCGGGTCGGTGAGGCCAGCTTCGTTCTGCCCGCCGACCTGCCGCTGGGCTATCACCGGGTACATCTGCGTTCCGGCGACGCCGAGACCAGCACCGCGCTGATCATGACCCCGGATTGGCTCGGGCTGCCCGAGCAACTCGGCACGCGCCGCGCGTGGGGCCTGGCCGCTCAGCTCTACAGCGTGCGGTCTCGGCAGTCATGGGGTGTCGGTGATCTGACCGACCTGACCGACCTCGCAGTATGGTCGGCGTCGCGCCACGGCGCCGACTATCTACTGGTCAATCCACTGCACGCGGCGGGGTTTTCCGGGCCAACCGCCCGCATGGAACCGTCGCCCTACCTGCCGACGTCACGGCGCTTCGTGAATCCGATTTATATTCGCGTTGAGGCGATCCCCGAATTCGCCGACCTGATCAAGCGCAGCCGGGTGCGACGGTTGCGCTCCGACGTCCAGGACCGGGCCCAACGGCTCGACGCCATCGACCGCGACAGCGCATGGGCGGCCAAGCGCGAAGCGCTCAAACTGCTGCACCGGGTGCCGCGGTCGGCGGGCCGTGAGCTGGCCTACGCGGCCTTCCGCGACCGTGAAGGGAGCGCGCTCGACGACTTCGCCACCTGGTGCGCGCTGGCCGAAAAGTACGGCGGCGACTGGCATGGCTGGCCCGAGTCGCTGCAGCATCCCGTCGGCGAGGGCGTCGCCAAGTTCGTCAAGAAGCACTCGGACGCGATTGACTTCCATCGCTGGTTGCAGTGGCAACTCGACGAGCAGCTCGCCGTGGCACAGTCGCGGGCGCTACGGTCCGGAATGGCGCTGGGCGTCATGCACGACCTGGCCGTTGGCGTGCATCCCAACGGCGCCGACGCGTGGGCCTTGCAGGATGTGATGGCGCTGGGAGTGACGGCGGGTGCGCCGCCGGACGAGTTCAATCAGCTCGGCCAGGATTGGTCGCAGCCGCCGTGGCGGCCGGACCGGCTGGACGAGGAGGAGTATCGGCCCTTTCGCGCGCTGATCCGTGCGGTGCTCCGGCATGCCGGCGGCGTTCGCATCGACCACATCATCGGATTGTTCCGGCTGTGGTGGATTCCGAAGGGGGCGCCGCCCACCGAGGGCACTTATGTGCGCTACGACCACGAAGCGATGATCGGCATCGTGGCTCTCGAAGCACACCGCGCCGGAGCCGTTGTCGTCGGCGAGGATCTCGGCACGGTCGAACCGTGGGTGCGCGACTACCTGCTGTTGCGGGGCCTCCTGGGCACCTCGATCCTCTGGTTTGAACTGGACCGCGACGGTAGTGGCGGTCCATTGCCGGCCGAGCGCTGGCGGGAATACTGCCTGTCCTCGGTCACCACCCACGATCTGCCGCCCACCGCCGGGTACCTGGCGGGGGATCATGTGCGGCTGCGAGAGTCCCTGGGATTGCTGACCCGTCCCGTTGAGGAAGAGCTGAAGTCCGATAGGGCCGAATTGGCGGCCTGGATGGCCGAACTGCGACGGGTCGGGTTGCTCGAAGACGGTGATGACGACCCGGAGTTGGTCATTCTTGCTCTATATCGATATCTGGGCCGGACGCCGTCGCGGCTGCTGGGCGTGGCGCTCACCGACGCGGTGGGCGACCGCCGGACCCAGAATCAGCCCGGTACCACCGATGAATACCCCAACTGGCGGGTGCCGCTGGCTGGTCCCGACGGCCGCCAGCTGATGCTCGAGGACGTGTTCAGCGATGGCCGGGCGGCCGCCCTGGCGGACGCCGTGCACGCTGCGATCACGCCTGCGACCGTCTAGGACCGCCTGTCAGCTGCCTGTTAGTTTCAAGCCCATGAAGGTCTCCGTGGTGGCGCCGGTTGCTGACGGTGTCACGGCAGACCCCGACTGGATGGTTGCCTTCGCGGGCCACCTCGAGCTGTGCGGGTTCGAGTCGATCGTCGTCGTCGAGCACACCGTGCTGGTCACCCGGTACGAGAGCGTCTACCCCTACGACAGTTCCGGACGAGTCGGACTGGCGGCCGACTGCCCCATCCCCGATCCGCTCGATCTGCTGGCTTTTCTGGCCGGCCACACCAGTCGGCTCGGGTTGGCCACCGGCGTGTTGGTACTGCCCAACCACCATCCGGTGGTACTCGCCAAACGAGCTGCCACGGTGGATGCCTTGTCGGGCGGAAGGCTGCGGCTGTGCGTGGGCGTCGGATGGCTCAAGGAAGAGCTGCAGGCATGCGGCGTTGAGTTCGACAGCCGCGGCAGGCGGACCGACGAGCAGCTGGCCATCTTGCGGACATTGTGGGCCGACCAACCCCAGGGCGCTTCCTACCACGGCGACTTCTTCAGCTTCGACGACGTCATGTGCTACCCGAAACCCGTCGCCGCCGAACGTCTTCCGATTCACATTGGCGGGCATAGTCGCGCGGCGGCACGCCGCGCGGGACGTTTCGGTGACGGATTCCAGCCGCTTGGCGTGGCCGGCGCGCAACTTGCGTCGTTGATCGCGTTGATGCACGAAGAGGCGTCGGCGGCGGGCCGCGATCCGACCGCCCTGGAAGTGTCATTGGGCCATATGGTTACCAAGATCGATGCCGAGCGTGCCGGCAGCCTGATTGATCAGGGCGCCGACCGGATTGTGTTGGCCATGCCGCCGACCGGTGACATCGAGCAGGCCAAAGATTTGTTGTCGGCGTGCGCGCAACGGCTTTCACTGATTTCGTGACCCCGATGACCTTGTCGGCCGACGACCGATCCGCCCTCAGCGATCTGGTACACCGGTATGCAGCCCATGTGGATGACCGCAACTTCGACGCTGTCACAGAGCTTTTCACCGATCAGGCCGAACTCGCCGTGCCGGAGCCACCGGCCACGTTGAAACCGATCCATTCGCACCATGGTCGGGCTGCCATCGCCGCCGCGGTCGTGGGCGTCGCCACGGTCGCTCGTACCGAGCACGCGATCGTCGGCGAGGTCTACTCCCACGCCCCGCGACCTGGCACCGCAAGGGGACGCATCGCGTGCGTCGCGCACCACTGGAACCAGCGCGAACATGAGGTGGTCGACGTGGTATGGCATCTGCGCTACGACGACGAGTACGAATTGACCGACCGCTGGCGGATCAGTCGCCGGGCCTTGACGATCAACGCCATCGAGACCCTGCCGGTGCGCCGGTTGCTACCACGCGACCCCGCCTAGCTGACTTCCAAGCGCGACCGCGCCTCGATTGCGATGCGGCCGCCTCGAAGCCGTTTGTCCAGAACACATTCCGGGTAGGCCCAGAGAACTGGTGGAACGGTAGTGACAGCCAAGGAGACGCCCGTGAGGCACGGCCCTGTCGAACATGGTCGGACCATTCGTCGGTGGAAAAACCCCGCGCAGGATACGGAG
>CAYNLB010000063.1:0-10163 GCA_964397935.1 uncultured Mycobacterium sp. | reverse complement strand
TTGGCGTTCGCGGCGTGCGTGGCCAATTTCGCGCTTGGCGTTGTCGCCGCGATCGTAGCTCTGCTGGCCTTCGGAGCCGGACTTTCCTGGTTTGCGATGGACCGCAGGAGGATTCGCCAGGCCGAGCGAGACTGGCTGATCAGGCGCCCGACGCGGAAGTGGTCAGTCCAGGGCGGCGAGGTTGTTTACCGACTTCCGTACGTCGGATCGGATGACCCTGGCGACCAGCCCTCCGATTGGTCCGCTCAGCAAGCCGCCGCTGAGGTCGGCACGGAGATGAAAGTCCGTTCCGGAGTCGTCGCCATCGATGGTCATCGCCACGGCGAGCCGGATCCCGCCGCGACCGCGACCTTGCAGTGCAATTGATTTCGGCTCGTCGTAACGGGTGACCGTCCAGTGAACGACGTTGCGGAAGCCCTTGACCTTGATGCACGCCGAGACGTTGGTGCCCTCCTCGATCGTTGCCGGAACCGGACCCCGCCAGCCGGCGAAAATTGTCAGCCACTCGTCGAATCGACCCAGGTCGGAAGCCAGCTTCCAGGCGGCCTCAGGCCCCACATCCGACGACACCGAAACATCTACGCGCGCCAAGTTCTTGTCCGCTCCTCCCCGAAACGACGCCTGCCCGGCGTGCAGCGGGCAGAACTCGCCCAGTGCATACCCCGATAGTGGCGGCCCTATGCATCCGACGGGTTCCTAGGGCCAGACCTGTTCGAGCTGGTGGGCTACGTCAATGACTTGCGCCGCTTGCGAATGGGGCGCGTCGATTTCGGCGCCGACGTACTGCGCGATGAAGCGCCGGATCTCGCCATCGACGCCTGCCAGGATCCGCAGCACCTCCCCGCGGATGGACTTCGATGACACGTTGACGGTGATATCGGACGGCCGCGGTTTCGCGACGTCGACGATCAGCAGCAGCGGCTCCGCCGCTCGCGCCGTCGCGCGCAAGGCGATGTCCCCCGAGACCACAAACCGCTGCTTGTCGACCCATAGGTCAACGAGTAGATCGATCGACAGCGGAATGTGGACGACAAACGTGATGCTGTCGCCCAGGCGCCGGGTGACCTGCGGATCTTGAATCTTGACGTTCGCGCTGACCTTGGCGATCTTGCCCGGGCCTTGAGCGATAGGCTCCATGGCGAACTCGCTGCCGGCGATGTCGGCGAACGCGGCAGCTACACGCTGGGGAGTCACCGCCACCTCGAAGAATCTGCGGCCGAACTCCTCGTAGGTGACATAATCGTGGTTCTGCATAGGCTTATACCGTCTCACGTCATCTGCCGGAATCGTCGCTGATCCGCTCGCGTCGCTGGAATTTCGCGTGGACACCCGGCCGGGACGGCCGCCAATCCACCCGGCGGTGGGGCGGGCGTTCATTGCGTCGGTTTGTGAACCGTGCCACACGTGGGGGCTCTCGATTCGGTGTGACGGTTGCTGACCTGGGAGGCTTGATGGCTTGGAGGTGTTTTCTGATGTGCGCCCAGCAACTAACTGAGCGGCGCTCTGCCGCATCTCGGGTGGGAGAGCTGCTCACCTGGCTCGGAGGTGGACACTGGCGCGAACTCGGCGAGCGCCACGAGCGCTCTGCCCACACGGTCGCCGGCGCGGTTGTCTTGTTCGGAGCCGCGTTGGCCTGGCTCGTTGCCAGCCTGGCGGTGAGCGAGTCGGCAGGCTGGCCGGTCCTTGCCATCGTGCCGCTCACCCTGGTCTTCGGCCTGCTGATCGGCGCGGTTACCCGCGGCACCGCCGTGCGGGCCAACCGGACCTGGCCCGGCGTCGCGGGACGCGCGACAGTCGCGGTGGCGGTCGGCGCCGTCGTCGGCGAATTGGCCGCACTCGTCGTGCTTTCCAGCTCGATTGACCGCCGTCTCGACGACCGGGCCCTGGCCAACGCCGAATCGGCGCCGGCCGTCGTGCAGGCGTCGGCATCGCTGCAACAGACCAAGGAAGCGCGCACTGCGCTCGACATGGCCGTCCATCAAGCCCGCGAACGCCAGGACCAGGCCCTGGTCGTGGCGCGCTGCGAATACCACCCCACGCCGGGCTGCCCACAGACCCGCATCACCGGCGTGCCCGGCGCCGGACCCGAAACACGTACGGCAAACGAGCTTCTCACCGACGCGCAGCAAGAATTGGACAACGCGTTGACGGCCCGGGACCGTCAGGCACCCGAGTTGGACGCCGCACTGTCCCACGCGGAGCAGGCCCTCACCGCAGCACGCCAGGAGGTGATCGCGACCGCCGGTCGGGGCCTCGGCGCACGCTGGGTCGCGATGAACGACCTCACGTCCGCCAATACGGGGGCGCTGGCTCTTCGGCTGCTGACCATCGCGTTGTGTGTGCTGCTGTACCTGATGCCGTTGGTGCTGGGGTTGTGGCGCGGCGAGACATCGCACGATCGCCATGCCAGGGCGCGCGCGGAACGGGACCGCGCCGAACTCGAGGCCGACAGCGCGATCGCGATGAAACGCGCCGAGGTTCGCCGCGAAGCCCAAATCATGTGGGCAGAGCATCAACTTACACAGGCGCGCCTCGCCATCCAGGCGCAGACGGAAATCGACCGCGAACACCAACGGCGCAGAGTCCTGGAAGCTTTCGAGGCTCCGCTGCACGCGCCGTCGCAGCGTTCCGCCGAGCCGGCCGAGGAGGACATGTATCTGCCGATCGCCGCGGAAGCGGAGGCGGCCAGCCGAGCGGTTACCCAGCTTCCCGCCGAGGCGCGGGGCGCCGGTTTGGGCGCGCCAGCAGCCCAGACCATCCCGGAGAACTTGCCGGCACCGGTTCCGTCAGCCGCCGAGGTTGAGCCCCGTGCGGACCGCGGCACGCCCTTGATCCCGTCGCTTCCGGACGCCACCCGGGCTGCAGCTCGCTGGATCCGCCCGCTGGTGCCGCCGCTGGTGGCACGGGTGCTCGACACGACGGCTGGACCGCTGCGCACCGCGCGTCAGGTCTTCGAAGAGGTCGAAGAGATCACGTTCTCGCTCAAGCGCACCCGCAAGGTGACAGTCGACTCCGAAAGTTCAGACACCGGCGATCAGCCACCGCGCCAATCCACGCCCGCCGGTGCCGACTCCCCTGCCGCCGGCTTTGTCCACTCGTCACGCGGAGCCGGTGGCCGGCGGAGCCATCAACGGGTAGGTGGCCACGCGCGTCATTCGCCGTTGCAGCGGCGGGCCGACCAAGAGTCCGGGGGCACGGAGCTGGGGCCGGCAGAAAGCGACAGCGGACGGCAGTTGACGGCGCGGCAGGGACCGCCTGAGCTGCGTTCGTCCGAAGGGCCGCGCCAGCTACCACCCTCGGAGTAGTGCTGCCTCAGGTGATCGCTAGCTCGAGACGCTCGAGGCGGCGCACCAGGATGCTCGGTAACCACCGTCCAACCTCGGCCGCTTCGATCTTCGAAGTGCGATCGAGCAATTGGCGCAAGACGATCAGAGCTTCCAGGCGCGCCAGCGCTGCCCCGACACAGAAGTGCGCTCCCTTCCCAAAACTGATGTGCCCCCTGGCGCCAGAGCGATCAAGACGGAACTCGCCGGGCATTTCGAAGTGATCCGGATCCCGGTTGGCCGCGCCCCACAACAGCAATAGGTGCGAGTCGGCGGGCAGCTCCACACCGGCCAGGGCGGTGTCGTTCCGCACGTGTCGGTAGTGGCCCCGGAATGGTGGCTCGTAGCGCAGCGTCTCCTCGATGAATGGCGCCAGCAGGGCGGGGTTTTCGCGCAGCTGTTGCTGGATATCGGGACGGCTCGCCAGTATCCAGGCCGCGCTGCCCAACAACGACGCCGTAGATTCTCCGCCTGCGGCGAACAGCGTCACCATCATCACCTGCGCGCTCACCATGTCCAGCTCCCCCGAGGCGCAG
This sequence comes from uncultured Mycobacterium sp., assembly GCA_964397935.1. Taxonomy (GTDB): domain Bacteria; phylum Actinomycetota; class Actinomycetes; order Mycobacteriales; family Mycobacteriaceae; genus Mycobacterium. Next base: position 6,304 of record CAYNLB010000063.1, on the reverse strand, counting down.
GCCGCGGAAAGCTCGCCGAGCAGATTGTCCTGCCGATCGGCCGCGGCTCGCCCGAATTGCTCGTTGATGTAGTGGGTGAGCTCCATGATGGCAACGCCCGCGGCGGCGAGTTGCTCGTCGCTGACCAGCCCTTCGAGCAGTTGAGTGGCCGCGTAGCCCCAGTCCACCAGCCGGGCGATGTCTGCGTCGGGCAAGCCGATGAGCGCGGACACGACCATCATCGGCAGCCGATTGGCCATGGCGCCCATCCATTCGATGCGCCCGTTGCGCAGGGCGTCGCTGAACAATTCGTCGGCCGTCTGAGCGGCGAATCGCTCCATGGCACGAATTCGCCTGGCCGCCAAATGGCGCACCAACAGCTTGCGGTGCATCGCATGGGCGGGGTCGTCGGCGGTGGCCAGCACGTGAGTGGGTCCGCCGGGTGGATCCATCGCGAATGGCTTGATCGTGCCCGCTGCCGTGTACGTCATCGTCGCGGTCAGGTTCGACGAGAAGTCCTCGGGCCGGCTGATGGCTTCAGTGACGGCGTCCCAACTGCACACGGCATAGAAGTCGGAACCGCCGATCCGCTGCACCGGCCCGGCCGCGTGCATGCGCTCGTAGAGCGGATACGGATCTTGCAGAGATTCGCTACCGAAGAACGCGGCGGCATCGTCAACCACTGTCACGTTTTCAGCCTGAGCGGCGGATATCTACACGTCAACGGCGATGCGAGAAGTTGAAACACCTGGCCCGCGTCCACCGAATCCAGTTGTCTCAGCCGCAACCGGGACCTGCGGTTATGATGAGATCAAATTCGATATTCGTCTCAAGATGAATACCATTTCTATTACTTCTCGTTGAAAGACGCATGTATCGTGCCTCGTGACGATTGGCTGGTCGGTGGCGATCGCCGCGCGATCGCCACCGAACGCATCTACGCCGCGGCCACCGACCTCATTGCCCACGACGGTTTGGACGCCCTCGACATCGACCGGCTGGCCGGCCGGGTGCACTGTTCCCGGGCAACCGTCTATCGTTACGCCGGCGGCAAAGCCGAGATACGAGACGCAGTCCTTACCCGCGCCGCAGCCGCCGTCATCGATGGCGTGCGTGTCACGGTTGCAGGGCTGAGCGGCCCGGAACGAGTCGTCACCGCGATCACGTTGGCGCTCAAGTTGATCCGGTCCGATCCACTGGGCCGACTCATGATCAGCTCCGCGCGCGGCGCCGATGCAATGGCATGGCTCACCGCGTCGCCCATCCTTGCCGGCTTTGCCGCCGATCTCGCCGGACTCACCGAGAGCGACCCGACCGCTGCGCAATGGGTGGTTCGCGTGGTGCTATCACTGTTGTACTGGCCCGTCGAGGACGAGCACGCCGAACACCAATTGGTGCAACGATTCGTCGCGCCGGCCTTCACCCGGCGGAGCTGACCCCACTCGATTCACCCGCTATTCGTCGCCGAAGGGTTCGCAGAGCTCGGGCAGGTCATCCAGAGCGCCGCCGAGCCGGGACGGCCACGCCTGGTCGATCTCGGTGAGCGACTCGGATTGGCCAAGTCGACGGCCCGCCGGTTGTTGGTCGGCCTGGTCGAGGTCGGGCTGGCCAGTGTCGACGCACAGGGCCGCTTTGCGCTCGGTGAACGGTTGCTGGGCTTCGGTACGGCCGACGGAGCGCAGGTCTCGGCGATCTTCCGTCCGACGATCGAGGGGGTCGCCCGTAGCAGCGACGGTGAGACGGTCGACCTGTCGGTACTGCGGGGCCATCGCATGTGGTTCATCGACCAGATCGAATCGTCGCACCGCCTCCGCGCGGTCTCGGCCGTAGGGGTCCGGTTCCCATTGGAGTCGACCGCCAACGGAAAGGCGGCCCTCGCGATTCTCGACGACGCCGAGGCCGAGGCGGCGCTCGCCCGGTTCAGCCCGGAAGTCGCCGAGAGGCTGCGCGCCGAGATCGCCGAGATACGGCGCGCCGGAATTGCTTTCGACCGCAACGAGCACACCCCGGGGATTTCGGCGGCGGCGATCGCTGGATGGGCTGTGGGCGGCAATGTGGTGGCGATTTCGGTACCGGCGCCCACCGAACGCTTTCACGAGAAGGAGCAGCGCATCGTCGCGGCGTTACGTACGGCCGCCGACTCGCCCGTGTGGACGCACTGATGCCGGGCCCGGAATGCGTTTCGGCCGCGCCGGTACGGCGCCAACGATCCCTCGCTGCTCGCCCGGTTGTTCATCTTGCTTCGGGAGGTCGCCTGGCAAGTAACGAATCCTGAACAAATATCCGCGATCGCCGGCCAGTTGGTGCGGCTTCGGCGCACCGTCGCCGGACAACATCTCGACGATGTCGAACGCAACGGCCTCTCGGATCTGGGGCATCAGGTGGAGGCCGCCATTGCCGGCGACTGGCGACCGCCGAATTAGTGCTCAGCGCCGATTATTTCGATTAAAACCGGTTTTTTACATCAGTTTTGAGAAGGTTGGCGACGGCCGCGTTACCCCTCGAGAGCGCGGCCGTCCCAACGTCTTGATCTCCCCCTCAACACGTCACTACGGCGGATTCAAACAGCGGGCCCCACTCATGGCGAGCGGCAGACTGCGCGTCGATGAAGCTGGGCGTCCGCTCGCCATCACGTGCCAGGTGAACCAGCGCCCAGGCCATCGCGAATACCGGAACCCTGTGACGCATTGCCGCACTGTGCAATTCTTCGAAAGCGACGTCCGCAGGACACCGGCGAAGGCCGATGAGGATGCCGCGCGCGGTGTCTAGGATGCGCCCAGAATTCGGGCCACACGAAATCTGGGCAGGGACCCAGTTCGTCGTCATGCTGTGGATACCTCCTGCTGCGCCGTCACGAAACCCGCTACTCGCATAGCGGACGAGGAACCCGTGCGCTACGCATCGTCGCGACCGCAATCCTCAAAGGCGCACTGTGCCATGATTTGTGGCCGGCTTACGTTGTGCCAGACCGCCGGCGACATCGATACGCACCTGTGACCGTTTCGGGACCAGCCGCTAACCCTGGCTCTTTGACGGCAATTCGATAATCGGTACCCAACTGCTGCAGGCGAAGCACAAGAAAAACCTTCGGCAGACTGACGAATCAGCGTGCCAAGGACAATACTTCCTCGAACCCACCGACGAGGGCGTCATAAAAGACGTCATAGTCGGGTATCGCGACGTTGTCGACATTGATGCCCAGCTCACAAGTGTCGACGTAGGTGAGCAAGGTGACATTGACTGACGAACCGATCGTCGGGCCGAACGCATATTGCGCACGTACCGCCGCGCCGCCCAGGAAAACCGGCACGGGTACGCCCGGCACGTCGCTGGCGAGGAAATCGACGTGGCGCAGAACAGAACCGATGTACCACCGCGGCAACAGATTGAGAGCGCCGGCAATCAGTTGCGTGTGCGGCAGCGATCTTTCGGTGCGGACCGCGCCGGCGCGCTGGTGTATTGCCCGGATCCGAGCTGCGGGATCCACTTCTCCCACGGGCACGTCGAACCGCATGAGCGTGATCCGGTTTCCACCCATGCCGTCGTCTTTGGTTCGCAAGCTGATCGGCATCGTGATGTGCAGTTCACCCACCGCAACGCCGTGCTTCTCGTGGTACAGCCGCAGCCCCCCGGCGACGCCGGCGACGAACGCATCGTTCAACGCCCCCCCACACCGATGCGCCGCTTCGCGCAGGAGCGGCATGGGCACTTGATGCACTCCGAGGCGCCGGACCAGGCCTCGGTCCGTTGCCAACAAAGATCCGGTTCGTGTTATCGGCCGGACTGTTCGGTAAACCGAGGCCGCGGTGGCCGCTGCTGACCGGAGGGTGGCAACAGGCCGCCGGAGAGTCTCGTACATCAGCCGGGGCGCCCACTTGACTGCGCCCACCAAAGCGCCACCGACCATGCCGGTGTCGTAGCGCAGGGTGTCGCGATAGCCGCTCGCCAGCGATGACTTGGCTACCGCCGGTTCGGGCGGCAGGGGTTCATGCTGATAAACGTCTGCAGAGAGGTTGAACAGGGTCATCGCGATCTGAACCCCGCCGACCCCATCGGTGAGGGCGTGGTGGAATTTGCAGATCACGGCTGCGCCGCCGTTCTCCAGGCCGTCGACCAGCGTGGTCTCCCAAAGCGCCCGGGCCCGGTCGAAATCCTGCATTTCGGCCAGTCTGGCCATCTCGAGTACGTCGTCGAGGGTGCCGGGACTAGGGACGGCCGCTCGCCGCATGTGGTAGTCCAGGTCGAAGTCTCGGTAATACTCCCATCGTGGCGGAGCCGGGGGCGGCGAGTCCACCACGCGCTGCCTGAACATGGGTAGTTTGCGGCTGATCAAGTCGAATCGCTCCCGCACCTCGCCCCAGTCCGGGGATCGATCCAGGAGCACGACGGTGACCACGGTTGAACGCAACCGCGGGTCGCTTTCCATTGCCCAGGTGAAGGCGTCGCTGGGGCGCATGAATGCAGTCATATGTGCTCCTTGCACAGAACCTACGACTTGCGGCGTCCAGGGTCACCAGCTAATTGGCACACAATGACTTTGGTCCCTGCAGATGGTGCCATTCGTCGACTGAGACAGTACAGTCTCCGACTCCTGTAAAGCGACTCAGGCCGGTCAACACCGACTAGGACTGCTCAGCTTCAGCGAATTCGCAGAAAGCTGTGTAGGCCCGCGCACCATAGATGGTGGCCGGGCCACCATGCATGAGGAAGGTGACGCCGATGGCCTCAGCGGCTTCCTCCGGAGTCGCGCCGGCGCGTGCGGCCGCCTGGGCGTGCGATGCTATGCACCCATCGCACCCCTCGACAACTCCGATCGCCATCGCCAGGAGCTCTTTGGTCTTGCGGCTGAGCGCTCCGTCGGTGAGGGCGGCGCTGCTCATGGCCGCGAAGCCCTTGTAGACCTCGGGGATCTGCTTGCGGAGCGCGCGATGCTGAGGTAATAGGTCTTCCAGGACCTCGTGATGGTAGTGGTCTGACATAGCCGTCATCATATACCCCCACGGGTATCTCTGCCATTACCCCCGCCTGCCCCGCAACGGCGCTTCTGCGGCTACTCGCCCGCAGCCACCGGGGCGGACCGCTTGAGCGAATCGATAGCCGAGCGCAGCTTGCCGGTGACCTCCTCGGCGATGGGACGTAGTGCAGGCTCGGCGGTGACCTCAACCATCAGGCCGGGATTCATGGCCTCGACGAGCACCACCCCAGCTTGGTCGGGATCGGAGCGAACGACCACATTGCACGGCAGCAGCATGCCGATCTGGGGCATTGCCTCGATCGCACGATGGGCCAGTGGCGGGTTGCAGGCACCGAGGATCAGGTAGTCCCCCATGTCGTGGCCGAGCTTGGCCTTCAGCGTGGCCTTCACGTCGATTTCGGTCAGCACGCCAAAGCCCTGCTCTTTGAGGACTTCGCGGGTCCGTGCCACTGCGTCGTCGAAAGAGGTGCGCAGTGACGTCGAGATTCCGAGATCCATGACAACTATCTCCGTTCTTGTTCAGCTCCTGACCGCCCGCGTCTCACGCGAGCGCCAGGAACAGCTTCTCCAGCTCGGCTTCGTTCAAGGGCGTCGTGCCGTTGGCAGTCGTACCCGTGACGCATTCCTTCAATCCGGTCGCCACGATCTTGAACCCGGCACGGTCCAAGGCGCGCGACACTGCGGCCAACTGGGTGACGACATCCTTGCAGTCACGGCCCTGCTCGATCATCGAGATCACCCCGGCAAGTTGTCCCTGTGCGCGGCGCAGCCGGTTGAGCACCGCGCCCATGCCGTCCTGATCACCAATCACGGCGTCCTCCGTCTCCTCGGGTTACCCCACATAGTACCCAGGGGGGTATCGATACTTCGGAATATACCCCCGGCGGTATCAGTTGTCACGGGCAGACAGCCGAATCGGAGGGCAGAAAAATGACCACCAACCTCACGCACGAGACGTTCCAATCCACCATCGTCGACAATCCAATTGTGTTGGTTGACTTCTGGGCCGCATATTGCCGGCCGTGCCAGGCCTTCGCGCCGATTTACGAGCGGTCGGCGCGCATGCATCCCGATGTCGTACATGCCAAGGTCGACACCCAGCAACAGCCCGAGTTGGCCGCCAAGCTGGGCATTCGCTCGGTCCCCACCGTCATGGCGTTCCGCGACGGCGTACTGGTCTACAGCCAAGCCGGTGCGATGCCTCCGGCCGTGCTGGAGGATCTGATCAGCCAGGTGCAATCGCTGGACATGGAGGCCGTGCGCGCCAAAATCGCCGCCCGCAAGGTTGCCCCGGCGCGATGACCGCCGGGCTCACGGGATCGCTTTGACATCCTTCGCCCTCGCGATGGC
>CAYNLB010000062.1:11805-26040 GCA_964397935.1 uncultured Mycobacterium sp. | reverse complement strand
CCGGCTAGCTGGCCGGCCGCTGCCTGCGCACTTCGGGATGTTCGGAGTACCAGCGATCTGCGATTCTGCGTATCCGCCGGTGCTCCACCGCCAGCCACACCAAGCCCAGGATCGTGGCGACCACCGCGGCCACCCCCGCGGTCATGCCCTCGTGGTGATGTCCGGTGCCGAAGGCCGCAAGACTGCCGCACGCTCCGATCACACCCACTACGACCAAGAAATAGCCCGGCCAGTGCAGTACATCGATCAGCGATTCGCCGGCAAGGGGCCGCGTCGTCCGTAGATGGTCGACGGGGTCATGATAGGTGTCTCCCATGGCTGCCTCCTATCGGAGATTTGGACATCATTCGCAGCTCAATACGGGTTGCACCTTCAACGGTATATGTCGCCGAAGGCGTTGGCGAGACGTCTGGACAAGACGTCGAGCCGACGAAGAAGACGACTCAAAGGGCCAGCACCGGGCCTGCGATCGGCGCGACCCCGATGGAGACCATCACCACCATCAGCGTCAACAAGAACCAACCGGCGCCCTGCCATCCCCACCAGATGCCCCCGACCTTCCACACCCGGTAGGTCCGCAAGAACGACCACAGTCCACCGCCCAACAAGATCAGCGGGCCACCGAAGGCCAACAACGTCCGCTGCGGTGGGCCGCAGGCCGCCGTGTCGACGCTGGTGCCCGGGCAGGTGCTCACCCACAACGCGGCCATAACCAGGAAGCCGACCGCCGCGGCCGTGGCCAGGACTGCGAACCTGATGGCGGCGTGCACCTCGCCGCCATCCTGTCCCAAGCGATCACCACTCGGGCGCTCATCTGCCTTCTGCATTCTCGCCCCTCACATCCCCCTGGTACTTGCGGTGGGCACACACAGCAAATACCCGGCCGCAACCCATGGCAAACCGACTAAGTTTCGGGCCACGGCCGTCCGCAGCGCCGCGCAGATCACTGGCATTCGCGTCGATTTCCGCGCGCGGGACGGGTCAGTATGCAATGTGATGCAATGCGGCGGGCGTCTCAGCACCGGTGAGTACTATCTGACACATGCCGACAGCCAGGAGGCGGTTATCCCCCGAGGATCGACGCGCCGAGCTGCTCGCTTTGGGGGCAGAGGTCTTTGGAAAACGACCCTACGACGACGTTCGCATCGACGAGATCGCCGAGCGCGCCGGAGTGTCGCGGGCGCTGATGTATCACTATTTCCCCGACAAACGGGCATTCTTCGCCGCGGTGGTCAAGGACGAGGCCGATCGCCTGTACGCGTCCACCAACATGGACGCAGTCACCGGATTGACCATGTTCGAGGAGATCCGGACGGGCGTGCTGGCCTACATGGCCTACCACCAGCAGAACCCGGAGGCGGCGTGGGCGGCGTACGTCGGGCTCGGCAGGTCCGACCCGGTTCTGCTCGGCGTCGAGGACGATGCCAAGAACCGCCAGATGGAACACATCATGACCCGGATCGGCGAGCTGCTCGAGGCGTTCCCCGACAGCAAGCTGGAGGCGGACGTCGAGCGGCATCTGCGGGCGATGCTGCACGGCTGGTTGGCGATGACCTTCGAGATCTGCCGGCAGCGGATCATCGACCCGACCACCGACGCCGAGTGGCTCGCCGACGCCTGCGCGCACACGCTGCTGGACACCATCGCCCGGGTGCCGCAGATCCCGGACGAGCTGGCCGAGGCCATGGAGACCGCGCGCCACGTGCCGGGATAATCCTTGTCGGTCGGCGTTGGCACCATGGCTAGGTGAGCACTCGTTCTGAATCCGGGCGCGCTGACGCCAAGCCCGCCGACCCGTTGGGCCGGTTCAGCGCGATCACCCGGGAGTGGTTCGCCAGCACTTTCGCCGGACCGACCATCGCTCAGGCGCAGGCCTGGGACGCCATCGCCGACGGCGACAACACCCTGGTGATCGCGCCGACCGGCTCCGGCAAGACGCTCGCCGCGTTCCTGTGGGCCCTGGACAGCCTGGCCAGTCCGGCGGGTGCGCCCGGCCGGGGAGCCGGCACGCGGGTGCTCTACGTGTCTCCGCTCAAGGCGCTGGCCGTCGATGTCGAACGCAACCTGCGCACGCCGCTGGCGGGGCTCACCCGCATCGCCGAGCGCCGCGGTATGCGGCCGCCCGAGATCAGCGTCGGGGTTCGCTCCGGTGACACCCCGCCCGCCCAGCGCCGCCAACTCATCGCCCGGCCGCCGGACGTGCTCATCACCACCCCGGAGTCGCTGTTTTTGATGCTCACCTCGGCGGCACGCGAAATCCTGGCCGGAGTGCAGACCGTGATCGTCGACGAGATCCACGCCATCGCGGCCGGCAAGCGCGGCGCCCACCTGGCCCTGTCGCTCGAGCGGCTCCATGACCTGTCACAAGCGCTCGGTACCGGGCAGCCCGCGCAGCGCATCGGGTTGTCGGCGACCGTGCGTCCGCCCGAGGAGCTCGCCCGGTTTTTGTCCGGTCACTCCCCGACGACCATCGTGGCGCCGCCGGCGGCCAAGACCCTGGAGCTCACAGTGCAGGTGCCGGTGCCCGACATGGCCAACTTGGCCGACAACACCATCTGGCCCGACGTGGAAGCCCGTCTTGTCGACCTGATCGAAGCGCACAGCTCGACCATCGTGTTCGCCAATTCGCGGCGGCTGGCCGAACGACTTACCGCACGGCTCAACGAAATTCACGCCGAGCGCTGCGGCGTCGAAATGCCGGCGAACGGTAACCCCAAGGTGGCGGGCGGCGCGCCGGCGCACCTCATGGGTAGTGGCCAGACCTACGGTGCCGACCCGATTCTGGCCCGCGCCCACCACGGTTCGGTCAGCAAGGAGCAGCGCGCCCTGGTCGAAGAGGACCTCAAGCGCGGACTGCTCAAAGCGGTGGTGGCGACCTCGAGCCTGGAATTGGGCATCGACATGGGCGCGGTCGACCTGGTGATCCAGGTGGAGGCACCACCGTCGGTGGCCAGCGGACTGCAGCGCATCGGGCGGGCCGGCCATCAGGTCGGCGAAGCCTCGCGGGGGGTGTTGTTCCCCAAGCACCGCACCGACCTGATCGGCTGCGCGGTGACAGTGCAGCGAATGCTCGCCGGCCAGATCGAGACCATGCGGGTACCGGCCAACCCGCTCGACATCCTGGCCCAACACACCGTGGCGGCGGCCGCGCTCGAGCCGCTGGACGCCGACCGATGGTTCGACACGGTACGCCGCAGCGCCCCGTTCGCGACGCTGCCGCGCAGCGTTTACGAGGCCACCCTGGACCTGCTGAGCGGCAAGTATCCGTCGACCGAGTTCGCCGAGCTGCGACCGCGATTGGTCTACGACCGCGACGGGGCCCGTGGGGGCACACTGACCGCTCGCCCGGGTGCGCAGCGGCTGGCCGTGACCTCCGGCGGCGCCATTCCCGATCGCGGACTGTTCGCCGTCTACCTTGCTACTGGTGTTGAAGGAGCCGAAAAACCGTCGCGGGTCGGCGAGCTCGAAGAGGAGATGGTCTACGAGTCCCGCCCCGGCGATGTCATCTCGCTGGGGGCCACCAGCTGGCGGATCACCGAGATCACCCACGACCGGGTGCTGGTGATCCCCGCCCCGGGGCAGCCGGCCCGGTTGCCGTTCTGGCGCGGCGACGCCGTGGGCCGCCCGGCCGAGCTGGGCGCCGCGCTCGGCGCGTTCACCGGCGAGCTGGCCGGCCTGGACCGCCACGCCTTCGACAAGCGTTGTGCGGGTTTGGGTTTCAACGACTACGCCACCGACAACCTGTGGAGGCTACTCGAGGAGCAGCGGAGTGCCGCGGGGGTGGCTCCCACCGACACCACCCTGCTGGTCGAGCGGTTCCGCGACGAGCTCGGTGATTGGCGGGTGATCCTGCACTCGCCGTACGGGCTGCGGGTGAACGGGCCACTGGCACTGGCGGTCGGCCGGCGGTTGCGGGAACGGTACGGCCTCGACGAGAAACCCACCGCCTCCGACGACGGCATCGTGGTGCGCCTGCCCGATACCCTGTCGGACACTGGAGACGCCCCGCCCGGGGCCGAACTTTTCGTCTTTGACGCCGACGAGATCGATCCCGTCGTCACCGCCGAAGTGAGCGGTTCAGCCCTGTTCGCGTCGCGGTTCCGGGAGTGTGCCGCCCGCGCTCTGCTGCTGCCCCGCCGGCACCCCGGCCGCCGCTCGCCGCTGTGGCAGCAGCGCCAGCGCGCGGCCCAATTGCTGGAAGTCGCGCGCAAATACCCCGACTTCCCGGTGGTGCTGGAGACCATCCGGGAATGCCTGCAGGACGTCTACGACGTTCCGGCCCTGGTCGAGCTGATGACCGGCATCGCCCAGCGCAGGGTGCGGGTGCTCGAAGCGGAAACCGCGCGGCCCTCGCCATTTGCCGCGGCACTGCTGTTCGGTTACGTCGGCGCGTTCATGTACGAGGGCGATACGCCGTTGGCCGAGCGCCGGGCCGCGGCGCTCTCGCTGGACAGCACGCTGCTGGCCGAACTGCTCGGCCGGGTGGAGCTGCGCGAGTTGCTCGATCCGGACGTCGTCGCCGCGACCGGCCGGCAGCTACAGCACCTGGCACCGGACCGGGCCGCCCGCGACGCCGAAGCCGTCGCGGATCTGCTGCGACTCCTGGGCCCACTGACCGAAGACGAAGTCGCCGCCCGGTCCAGCGTCGACGATGTCACCGACATCGGAGGCTGGCTGGAAGGTTTGCGGGCCGCCAGGCGCGCCCTGACGGTGTCGTTCGCCGGCCGCAGCTGGTGGGTGGCCATCGAGGATATGGGTCGGCTGCGTGATGGGGTGGGGGCGGCGGTGCCGCTGGGCGTGCCCACCACCTTCACCGAGGAAGTGGCCGACCCGCTGGGCGACCTGTTGGGCCGCTATGCGCGCACCCACACCCCCTTTGCCACCGCGGACGCCGCCGCACGGTTTGGCCTGGGACTGCGGGTGACGGCTGACGTGCTGGGCCGGCTGGCCGGTGACGGGCGGCTGGTGCGCGGGGATTTCGTCGCCGCCACCGACGCATCCGGCGGCGCCGCCGGCGAGCAGTGGTGCGACGCCGATGTCTTGCGCATCCTGCGACGACGCTCGCTGGCGGCGCTGCGCGCCCAGGTGGAGCCCGTGAGCACCGCCGCGTACGGACGGTTCCTGCCGTCCTGGCACCACGTGGCCCCCTCTGGCCCAGCGAGCCTCTCCGGCCTGGACGGGCTGGTGTCGGTGATCGACCAGCTGGCCGGTGTCCGGATGCCGGCCTCGGCGATCGAACCGCTGGTGCTGGCCCCGCGGATCCGTGACTACTCCCCGGCGATGCTCGACGAACTGCTGGCGACCGGGGAGGTCACCTGGTCGGGCGCCGGGTCGATTTCGGGTCGCGACGGCTGGATCGCGCTGCACGCGAGCGATTCCGCGTCCTTGACCCTCGCCGGGCCCATCGAGATCGACTTCACCGATGCTCACCACGCGATCCTGGACACGCTGTCCGGGGGCGGCGCGTACTTCTTCCGCCAGCTCATGCAGACCGGGCACTCCGACGCGGAGCGCAAAGCCGCGCTGTGGGACCTGGTCTGGGCCGGCTGGGTCACCGGGGACACCTTCGCGCCGGTGCGCGCCTTGCTGAGCGGAGCGGGCGCCCGCAAGCGTTCCACGCCGGCCCACCGGGCGCACCGCCCGCCGCGGCTGAGCCGATACAGCGTGGCGCACCCGCAATCGCGCACCGCCGACCCGACCGTGGCCGGCCGGTGGTCGGCCCTGCCGGCTCCCGAGCCGGACTCGACGGTGCGGGCCCACTACCAAGCCGAGCTGCTCCTGGGCCGCCACGGTGTGCTGACCAGGGGCGCGGTGGCCTCCGAAGGCATCCCCGGCGGGTTCGCCACCCTGTACAAGGTGCTGAGCACCTTCGAGGACGCCGGAAGATGCCAGCGCGGTTACTTCGTCGAGTCGTTGGGCGGCGCGCAGTTCGCCGTCGCGTCGACCGTCGACCGGCTGCGCAGCTACACCGACGGGATCGATCCGGAACGGCCGGAGTACCGGGCGGTGGTGCTGGCCGCCGCCGACCCGGCCAATCCCTACGGCGCGGCATTGCCCTGGCCCACCTCGGGCTCCGCAGGTCCTGCGGCGCGGCCGGGCCGCAAGGCCGGGGCGCTGGTCGTGCTGGTCGACGGGGCCCTGGTCTGGTTTCTGGAGCGCGGCGGACGGTCATTGCTGACCTTCACCGACGACCCCGCAGCTCACCACGTGGCCGCCGGCGCGCTAGCCGACTTGGTCGCCTCCCGACGCGTCGCGTCGATCCTGGTGGAACGTCTCGACGGAGTGCCGGCATTGCAGCCGGCCGGAGGCGGCCGGGACGCAGCGGCGCTGAGCGGGCTCGTCGAAGCCGGATTCGTCCGCACACCGCGCGGAATGCGGCTGCGGTAACCATGCCCGAGGGCGACACCGTCTGGCATACCGCCGCCGTGCTGCGGCAGCACCTGCTCGGGTGCACACTGACCCGCTGCGATATCCGGGTGCCGCGGTTCGCCACCGTCGACCTCACCGGCCGGGCCGTGGACGAGGTCCTCAGCCGGGGGAAGCACTTGTTCATCCGGGTCGGGCAGGCCAGCATTCACTCGCATCTGAAGATGGACGGCAGCTGGCGCGTCGGTGACCGGCCGGTGCGGGTGGACCACCGGGCCCGGATCATCCTGGAGGCCGGTGCCGTCCGCGCCGTCGGTGTCGACCTGGGCGTGCTGCAAGTTCTGCAGCGCGACCGCGACGGCGAGGTCGTCGCGCACCTGGGACCCGATCTGCTGGGCGAGGACTGGGATCCCGCGGTTGCGGCCGCCAACCTGAGGACGCATCCCGACCGGCCGCTGGCCGAGGCGCTGCTGGACCAGCGGGTGCTGGCCGGGATCGGCAACGTTTATTGCAACGAGCTCTGTTTCCTCAGCGGGCATCTGCCGACCGCGCCGGTGAGCACCGTCACCGACCCGCATCGCCTGGTCTCTCGAGCCCGGGACATGTTGTGGGTCAACCGCTTCCGGTGGAACCGCTGCACCACCGGCGACACTCGGAAGGGGCGGCAGCTGTGGGTCTACGGGAGAGCCGGGCAGCATTGCCGTCGCTGCGGAACCCGCATCGGCTATGACGACACCGGTGACCGGGTGGCCTACTGGTGCCCGGCCTGCCAGCGCTGACGCGATCGGACCTGGCTTGGCGACGATGCACTCCACGCAGCGAGAGAAGCCAGACCTAGCGCCGGGCATGCGCGAGGAAGAACTCGGCAATGGCTTGCGACCCGTCGAGCGCGCGGGTGGTGGATCCGATCATCGCCCTGGGCAGGTATTGCTTGCCATGCGGCCAAGTGTGTCCGCCCTTGTCGATCTGATAGAAGACGACTTCCGTGGACGCCGCGCATCCCGTGGAATCGGAGCGGTGAACCACGGTGCCGTCCCGGACATCGGGCAGCACCTGCGCCGACGGATCGCCCCGGCACCCATCGACCGAACGCCACTTTTCCACCATGCTGTTGGCCGAGATGGCGTGGCTCACGCCGCCGCGGCCGTGCACGGCTCCACCGTTGAACGGCACCAGCGGATCGGCGGTTCCGTGGGCTTCCCACACCGAGACCGGCCGTGACGGATTGCAGGCCACGCCCACACCCAGGGTGCCCGCCACGGGTGCGATCGCCGCGATGACGTCGGCACGGTCACACGCCAGCCGGTTGGCCATGAAGCCCCCGTTGGACATCCCCGTCACGAAGACGTGCCCGGGGGCGATGGCGTAGTCATTTTGCAGCTTGCCCGCCAGAGCGACCAGGAAACCCACATCGTCGACATGCCGGCGATCCGCCGGCGACGCCCCTCGCCCGTCGGCCCAGCTCTTGTCGTAACCGTCGGGATAGACCACCAACAGATTGTGGGCGTCGGCCACGGCATCGAAGCCGGTCAGGCCCCGCTGCGCGATGCCGGTGCCGCCGCCGCCGTGCAGGCTGAGCACCAGACCGACCGGATCCCCGGGCGGCACATGCAATGTGTAAGTCCGGTCCATGCCGCCGGAACGAAGCGTGCCGAACGAGTCGCGGGCGCTGGCCGCCGACACATACCGCACGCCACAGCCCACTACGCACACCGCCACAACGGCGAGCAACATCCACCGCGCGTACGGCATGTCTGGAAGTTACCGTGGGGCGATCGATGAGGGCGAGAAGGTGAATGGCGGCCGACGGCGGCACAACGCGTCGGCGGCGGGTAGGTGAAGCATCACTAACGGCGACGCCACGCGTCCTATGGCACCGGTCGCAATATCAGTAATCTCGGACTGTGCGACGCTTGAACGTGCGATCATTCGCGCTGGCCCTGCCGTCGGCAAAGAACGGCACTTCTGTTCCACGGGAGTATCAGAAATGACGAGCACCCGGATACGCAAGTCTGGCCACTTGCTATCGCTACTGGCAGGCAGCGTTGTTGCCGTGGCCGGGCCGCTCGCCTCCCTGCAAGCGGCTCCGTCCGCTCACGCCGACGCCAACAGCGATGACGCTTTCATCGCCGCGCTGGATGCCAAGGGAATCACCTACCAGTCGCGGGAAACCGCGATCAACTCCGGTCACGTGGTTTGTAACGAACTCGATCACGGCCAGACGCCGGAACGGGTCGCCAACGACGTGCTGAACAGTAGCCACCTGGATGGCTATCACGCCGGCTACTTCGTCGGCGTCAGCATCCGTGCGTACTGCCCGAGGCACATATCGCAGCGTTGAGTTTTTACAAGCGTTTGACCACCTCGTGACACTGGTGCCGGTAAACTTGCTAAAGCAAGCTATGCGGGGAGAACCAGCAAATGATTGCGAAACTTTTGGTCGGCGTTGCTATCGCTCTCGGCGCTACCAGTTGGGCCGCCGCATCGGCAGGCGCCGACCCTGACCCGTTCAGTACCCTCAGCTGCGCCTGCCAGGAGACGGCTCCGCCCGGCAGCCCGGCGCTCACCGAGAAGATAGAGCAGGGGCTTCAGTACGGGCTCTCCGTTACGGACCTGGGGTAGTCGCCGCTCAAGCCGCGATGGTGGTCAGGGCCCCGGAAACGGCGCAGTTCGCTTCGGCTGCAAGGACATTGCCGGACTCGCCTACCGATCAAATCCACTCGCGTAGCCGGAACAGCACGAAGAGCACGACCATCAGGACCAGTATCACGCCGGTGCTGACCAGAAATCCCGCAACCGTGCCGAAGCCCGGGTAGGGAACGTTCTGACCGTAGAAACCCGTGATCGCGGTCGGCACGGCGATGATCGCCGCCCACCCCGTCAGCTTCTTCATGACGGTGTTCAGCCGCGCGTCCTGCAGGGACAGGTTCGTTTCGAAGATGGTGGTGATCATGTCGCGCAGCGACTCGGTCCACTCCGACACCCGGAGCACGTGGTCGTAGAGGTCGGAATACAGTGGGTCCAGTTCCCGAGAGCTGTCGCCGTGCACGCGGTGATGCTGAATGGCGTTGACGACCTCCCGCATGGGCAGCGACACCCGCCGCAAATTCACCAGGTCCCTGCGCATCTGGAAGGTTCTGCGCTGAAAACCTCCCGTTCGTGACCCGCCGTCGAACAGCTCATCCTCGATGGTTTCGATACAGTCGTCCAGCGCCTCCACGGCGGCGAAATGACTGTCGACCACGACGTCGAGCAACCCGTGCACCAGGGCGCCGACACCATACTCCTGGCCGCCGATCTCCTCCCAGCGCCGGGTGACATGCCCTATGTCGAAGTCGGATGACAGCCGCACCGTGATCAGACCCCGGGGAAGCACGAACGCCGAAATCCGGCGCATCGCCAACATCCGCTGCGAGTGGACCGAGACCTCCGTGGCGTCCGCGACGACGTCGACGGCGTACACGGTGAAGAAAGTGTGAGTTGCGTAGGCCGTGGCTTTCACCCGCTCCGCGGCCGCCACCGCGTCTTCGACGGCCCAAGCGTTCAGACCGAGTTCGGTGGCGAGGTCACGCAGCGTGTCGTGGTCCGGATCGCACAGATCGGCCCACACCAAGGTGTCTTCCTGGCTGAGGTAGCAAGAAATCTTGTCGAACTCGAAGTGGTCCTGTGGCTTCCCGGAAAGCCACACGCGACCCTGAACCCTCGGCGCGACGTGCATAAGGCGACCGCCCTCAATATGTGGATATCTCGTCCTCAGAAGGTAGATCACCGGTGACCATGAAGATGACGCGGCGGCCGACTTCCACGGCGTGGTCGGCGAAGCGCTCGTAAAAGCGTCCCAACAGTGCCGTCTCCACACCGACGGAGACGCTGTGCTTCCAGTTGTTGTCTATCAGCACGCTGAACAAGTGCCGATACAGCTGGTCCATGGCGTCGTCTTCTTCGCGCAGCGAAGCCGCTTTCTGCGGATCAAGGGATTGCAGCACTCGTTTTGCGCTGTCGCCCAACGCAATCGCCACTTTTGCCATGTCGGCAAAGTAGGCGTGGACGTCGTCGGGAAGTACCGGCTTCGGATACGCCCGCCGCGCGATCTTGGCCACGTGTACAGCCAGCGCACCCATGCGTTCCGTGTCGGCGATGATCTGCACGGCGCTGAAGACGGCCCGCAGTTCGCCGGCCACCGGTTGCTGCAATGCCAGCAGCGCGAAAGCGTCTTTTTCCACCTGCGCGCGCATCGCCACCAGTTGCTCGTGGTCGCGGATCACTTGCTCGGCGGCATCGATGTCAGCGTCCAACAGCGCCTGGGTTGCGCGCTTCATGGCTTCCCCGGCCAACCCGCACATCTGACCCAGTTGCGTGGTCAGATCGGCCAGCTGTTGGTGATACGCGGTCCTCATGCGCAGAACTCAACGCCAGTCGCCAGCTTCTGACAAGGGACGAAAGCCCCCCGAACCGGGGCCTAAAAGGCACCTCGCCCGCGACGTCGTTGTCGGCTAGTCTGCGGGCAGTACCGCAGCGGCGCCGACGGCATTAAGGGATTGTGAACAGAATGATCACGCGGCGTGGCCTGCCGGGTTTCGGCCTGGTGACAGCACCGTTGCGGGCCGCCGCAGCGGGGTCCCGCATGGCGGTCACCGTGGGCGCTGTTGCCGTCGGCACGACGGCGGGCACCGCCCTGCTGGGCGGCAGTGTCGCTGCGAGCATGGGCAGGTCATTGGCCCGTGCCGCGCCGGACGTTTCGGCATTGACCCGTGCGGCGGCCGGCATGGCGATCGAGGCGATGGGTGGCCCGCCGGCGCGGCGCAGCAGCAGCAACGGCCCGCGGCGCTGGATCGAGGTGCGCGGCCTCGGCGGCGAGAACGCCTCGGTGATCGCCGCCGACGTGCTGGCGGCGGTCCGCGCGACGCCGGGTGTGCGCCAAGCGTTCCTGAACCACATCCTCGGGCGGGTGGTGGTCACCCTGGACACCGATGCCGCCGACGGGCCCTCGACCGCGGACCTCTGCCGGATCGTCGCCGACGCCGAACGGCATGACCGATCGGGCGCCGCGCGGCAGCACCCGACCAGCCTGCCCGGTGATGACGCGCTGCTGATGGCGCGGACGGTGGCGGCCACGGCCGCCGTTGTAAGCCTTGGCCTTTCCCTGACCGGCAGCCTGCTGCGGCTGCCCCGACTGCCCGACCTGGTGGCGGTGCCGCCGACGGTGGCCGACCACCTGCCGCGGGTGCGCCGAGAATTGGAGCGGCGCCTCGGGCCGGAGGGCACCGATGTTCTGTTCGGCTTCGTCAACGCCGCGGCTGCCGCGCTGACGCTGTCACCGACGGCGGCGGCCGCGGAGACCGCCACCCGCACGTTGCTGGCCGCCGAGGCTTGGAACGGTCGGCTGACGTGGGCTCGCTATGAACCCGTGCTGGGCAGCCGGCCGCTGCCGGACGACTCGGACATGACACCCAGAGTCAGCCCGATTTCCCCCGACGGGCCTGCGGAACGCTATGCCAACCGCATTGGCCTGGCCGGCATCGGCGCCGCCGCTGTGGTCGGTCTGCTGTCGCGAAACCTCGACACGGCCGGCGCCGCCGCGCTGGCCGCTATCCCCAAACCGTTGCGCACCGTCCGGGAGGCGTTCGGCTGCGCGATGAGCTTTGGCCTGACCGCCCGCCACAGTGCGCTGGTGCTGCGACCACGCGCCCTGCGCACGCTCGATCGGATCGACGCGATCATGGTCGACCCGCGAGCCCTGTACACCGAAGAATTGATGGTCAGTCGCGTTCTCGGCGTGGACAACTCGCTGCGCGCCCATGCCTGGGAGGCGGTTCGTGCCGCCCTCGACAACGACGGCCTGAAGCCGGGATGGCACCAGCTGGCGCAGATCCCCGGGGCCGGCAGCACCGGCGAGGCGCTGATCAGCCCCGTTCGCGATCCGTTCGCCGCGGCGGTGCTGACCGAGGCGCGACAGTCGCGACCCCGGATCTATTCCCTCGATGACGCCGGATTGCGTTCGCTGGCACAGGGTTTCGATCAGCTGTATCCCCCGGATGGGTCGATCGACCACGCGTTGGCGGCAGCTGTCGCCGAGTTGAAAGCGGGCGGCGCCACCGTCGCGTTGTTGACCACGTCGGAGATGCGGGCCGCGCACCGGTCCGACATCACGATCGGTGTGCTGCGGGACCGGCGGCCTCCCCCGTGGGGTGCCGACGTGTTCGTGTCGGACCTGACCGGCGCCTGGCGGGTCCTGCACGCGCTGCCTGCCGCGCGCGCTGCCACCGACAGTGCCGTCCGGCTGGCCGCTTCGGCTTCCGCTATCGGCGCATTGATGTTGGTTCCCGGTGTGCCGGGGCGCAGTTCGGCGTCGGTCAATGTCGGCATGGTCGCCAGCCTGTGGTTCGGATACCGGGCGGCGCGCAAGATCCTGCGGGACCCACTGCCGGAGCCCGAAACCGCCCACGACTGGCACGCCCTGCCCGTTGCGGAGGTGCAGCGGCTGCTGCCCCGACCTCTCGATGAATACCGCGAGGAGCTGCCCGTGTGGTGGCGAAACGTGCCACCGGTGCGTGCGTTGCACAGCGCGGCCGTGGCGTCGTGGGGCGCCGTCCGCGATTTCGCCGACGAGATGCGTGGCGACCTGTCGGACCCGATGACGCCGATGCTGGCCACCGGCGCGGTGGCCAGCGCCCTGCTCGGCTCGGCGCTGGATGCGGTCCTGGTGGGCAGTGTCCTTCTGGTCAACGCCGCCTTGTCGGCCGAGCAGCAGCTGCACGCCGAACGCACCCTGAATCGGCTGCTGGCCGTCCAGGAGCCGCCCGCGCGACGGCGCTTGGGCCCCCTGGATGAGCAGCGGCGCGAAAAAGTGCCGGCCGCGCGGCTGCGTCCGGGCGACATCATCGAAGTCCGCGCCGACGAGGTGATCCCCGCGGATGCCCGGCTGTTGCAGGCATCAAGTGTCGAAGTCGACGAGTCGACGCTCACCGGCGAGTCACTGCCGGTGGCCAAGCACACCGAACCCACGCCGGGCGCCCCGCTGGCCGAACGGGCATGCATGCTCTATGCCGGCACCACGGTGGTTGCGGGCACGGCGGTCGCGCTGGTGACCGCGGTCGGCTCACGCGCCGAGATGCGCCGGGCATTGGCGATGGCTCCGACGAAGTTGCAGGAGATCGGCCTGCAGCGACAGTTGCGGCACATCACCCGCCGTGCGTTGCCGTTCAGCGCCGCCAGCGGGGGCTTGGTGGGGTTGCTCAGCATGTCGCGGGGCACTCCGTTGCGCCAGGCGGTCTCAAGTGCGGTCACGCTGATCGTCGCCGCCGTTCCGGAAGGGTTGCCGCTGGTGGCAACGCTGGCGCAGCAGGCCGCCGCGCGCCGGCTCACCGGCGAATCGGTGCTGATCCGCAACGCCCACGCGGTCGAAGCGCTGGCCCGGTTGAACGTGGTGTGCTTCGACAAGACCGGCACGCTGAGTGAAAACCGGCTGAAGGTCAAGGCGGTGCACCCGATGGCGGGGTTCACCCCCGGTCAGGTGCTGGACGCGGCGGTGAGCACGAGCTACTCCCGGCATGCTCACCGGGTCGAGCACGCCACCGACGACGCGATCAACCAGGCGGCCGACGACCCCTCGCTTTGGGGGGACGGTTCACCGCCACAACCGCGGAAGACGCGTGACGCATTCCTGCCGTTCCAGTCGGGCCGCCCGTTCGCGGCCGCGCTCGTCGGCACCCGGCTGACCATCAAGGGCTCACCTGAGGTCCTCTCGTCGGCGCTGGTGCACGACGATGAGCCCCTGGCCCAGCAGATCGACGAGATGACGGCCAACGGGTTGCGGGTGCTGGCGGTGGCCGAGCGCCGGCTGCGCCCGGATCAGGCCGCGGCGGCCGC
>CAYNLB010000062.1:0-11705 GCA_964397935.1 uncultured Mycobacterium sp. | reverse complement strand
TCGCGCGTCGTCTTCGCCCGGATGTCGCCGGAACACAAGATCGACGTGGTCCAGACCCTGGAGCGGGCGGGCCTGGTGACCGCGATGGTCGGCGACGGCGTCAACGACGCCGCCGCGATCCGGGCAGCCAGCGTGGGCATCGGGGTCGCCGCGCGCGGCAGCGACGCCGCCCGCACCGCGGCCGACGTGGTGCTGCTCGATGAACGGATCGAGGCGCTGCTGGATGCGCTCGACGAAGGACAGCAACTGTGGCGGCGGGTGCAGTCGGCGGTGTCGATGTTGCTGGGCGGCAACCTCGGTGAGGTGTGCTTCGCCATGCTCACCACCCTGCTCACCGGCCGTTCGGTGCTCAATGCCCGCCAAATGTTGCTGGTCAACATGCTCACCGACGCCCTGCCCGCCGCGGCGCTGGCGGTCAGCCCACAGACGGGCACCGAAGACATCGAACGCGACGAGGCGGCGATGTGGCGGGCGATCGGGATTCGGGGGGCGTCCACCACGATCGGCGCCACCCTGGGCTGGTCGATGGCGAGCGTGACGGGTCTGCCGAACCGCGCGGCGACGGTCGGGCTGATCGCGCTGGTCAGCACGCAACTCGTACAGACCCTGGTCGACTCGCACGCGCCGCTGGTGGTGTTGACGACGGTCGGCTCTCTCGGCGCGCTCGTGGTGGTGGTCAGCACCCCGGGGCTCAGCCAGGTGTTCGGCTGCACCCCCGTGGACCCGTTCGCGTGGGGTCAGGCCCTGCTGGCGGCCACGGTGGCCAGCTCGCTGTCGGCCATTGCTCCAGACCTGCTTCACCGAGCGTCGCAGACCATGCAACAACGGATGCTCGGCGGCGAGTCGGCCGACTGATCGCCTCCACGGAAAGGGCAGAATGTCACCGCCGCTGCATGCCCTAGACCCTGGTTGGTCACCGGTAGCGCCGTGCAGTATTTAACCGTGCGAAGTGATGAAGAACTCAGTCCTGCAACGCCGCTCGAGTCGCGGGTAGACCACCACCGCCGTACCGTTGCTTCTGGGGTCGTGCGAGAATCCCACGGTGAGCGGGCAGGTGGTTGAGATGGAAACTCGGTTGCAGCTCAAGCCCTATCGGGCAGTGTCGGAGCATCTCGACGGAGCCTGGTGGCCGCGGTCGTTCAACCTGATCGAGGAGCTACCGGACTTGATCGCGTCGGTGTCCGACCGGCTGGGGCAGGTGGTGATGGTGGGCTATCGCCGCAACGGCTGGGCCGAGACGCCTCGACTGGCGCAGATCGCCGGCCACACCATCGAATTACTGGGCTTCACCAGTGACGAGCCGACCAGTCTCATCCTGATCGGGGAGGACGGTCGTCACATCACCCTGCACGTGATCCGGCCGGACGTCGGCGAAGACTCCGCCCGGCAAGCGCTCGAGCAGGCGGGAAGGCCGGCCGACTCCGACGCGGCGCCGGCCAGCCGGGTGGCGCGGTCGGTGGCCGACGTTGCGGACAAGCTGGCCCGTCACGAAGGACTCGGCGACGAGAAGCGAACCGCCCAGATCAAGCAGTGGTGCGAGGAGGCCGCCGCGCAATTCGTCGATGCACCGGTGCAGACCTTCGTCCCGATCCTCGTCGAACACATCGTTCGCAACCGCATGATGGAGACCCGCGCGAAAGCCGCGTCGGCCGTACCGGCAAGCGGCCGCTAGAGCGTCGACCGCGTCGTGGACGGCGCACTCGCCGGGCCGGACCCGGCACTGCTCGACGCGCCCGTCGTCGTCGAACAGCTTCGAACCGACCCCGGCGGGGGACTGACCACCCAAGAGGCCGCCCGGCGACTCATCGCGGTGGGCCCGAACGATATCGAAAACGTCCCGCCGACGCCGACCTGGACAAAGTTCGTCGCTCAATTCCGCAGTCCACTGATCTACCTACTGTTCGCCGCCCTTGTCGCCTCGCTTGCGGTCTGGGTTCTCGAGGGTGCCATCGGCTGGCCGGTCGACGCTGTGGTCATCGCGGTCATCCTCGTCCTCAACGCGGCGCTGGGTCTCTTACAGGAAGAGCGGGCGAAGCGAGCGGTCGATGCGTTGGCGCAAATGACCGCGGCCACGGCGACGGTCGTGCGGGACGGGGCAAAGCTCAAGGTTCCCGCAACCGAACTGGTGCCCGGCGACGTGCTGTTGCTTGCCGAGGGGGACACCGTGGCCGCCGATGCCAGGCTGCTGTCGGCCGCCGGGCTTCAGGTGTCGGAGGCCGGGCTGACAGGTCTCAGTGAGCCGGTCCGCAAGGATGCCCGGACCTTGGCCGAGCCGGCCGCGCTCGGGGACAGGGTCGACATGGTGTTCAAGGGCACCGCGGTGGCCAAGGGTGCCGGGCGGGCGGTCGTGACTGCCACGGCGATGGCAACCCAGACCGGTCAGATCACCGGACTGGTGCGCACCGTCCACAACGAGCCGACACCGTTGCAGCGAGAGGTCGCCCGGGCCAGCCGGCTGCTGGGGGCCGGTGTGCTCGTGATCGCCGTCGTGGTGATCGCAACCATTTTTCTCGTCTTCGGCATCCACGACGCGCACGACGTGCTCACGGCCGTGCTGCTAGGCGTCTCGCTGGCCGTGGCCGCCGTGCCGGAGGGACTGCCCGCCATCATGTCGGTCGTGCTCGCCCTGGGGCTGCGGCGGATGGCGAGTCAGAACGCCATCGTCAAGGAGCTGTTATCCGCCGAGACCTTGGGCTCGGCTTCGGTGGTCTGCTCAGGCAAGACCGGCACACTCACCACCGGTGAGATGACGATCGTGCGGATCGTCACCCCGGTGGGCGAGGTGACGGTCACGGGCGCCGGGTACCGGCCCGAGGGCCGGCTGGAGCACGCAGGCGTCCCGCTGCAGGAGGGTGGCGACCTGTGGCGCCAAGCCGCGCTGGTGCTCGACGCGGGCAGCGCCGCCGGCAATGCCACGCTTCATGGGCACGACGGTCGATGGACCATTCAGGGCGATCCCGTCGACGCGGCCTTTCTGGTGGCCCAACGCAAGATCGGCACGCAACACCGCCCAACCCCGGCTCTTGCCACAACCGGGAAGCCCGATGTGGTGCTCGACCACTGCACACACCTACAGATCGGTGATCGGCTTGCTCCGCTCGACAACGCGACGACGGACACGATCCGACGCGACGCCGACCGGCTCGCCCACGACGCCCTACACGCCGTAGCCGTGGCCTGCCGGTCGCCTGAAGCCGGCGACCTGGTCTACCTGGGCATGGTGGGCATCACCGATCCGCCTCGCCCGGAAGCGGTGGCGGCCATTGCCGACGCGCATCGTGCCGGGGTACGGGTCGTGATGATCACCGGCGACCATCCCAGCGCGGCGGCGCGGATCGCCCGCGAGCTGGGTATCGAAGACAAGGAGGCGGCGGTGTCCGGTGCCGACTTGGCCGCCCTCGACGACGATCAGCTCCGAAAAACGGTGCGCCAGCACTCGCAGTACACCCAAGTCGATCCGGCGGACAAGCTGCGGATCATCGACGCACTGCACGCCGAGCACCAAATCGTCGCCGTGACCGGCGAAGGGACCAACGACGCGCTCGCGCTCAAATCGGCCGACATCGGCATCGCCATGGGCCGCACCGGCACCGACGTCGCCCGGGAAGCGGCGGACATGATCCTCGCCGACGACAACTTCGCGACCATTGTGGCCGCCATTCGCGAAGGCCGGGGCATCTTCTCGAACATCAAGAAGTGCCTGCGCTACCTGCTGTCCTCCAACATGGGGGAAATCTTCACCGTCTTCTTCGGTGTCGTGCTGGCCGGGGCGATCGGGCTGTCGCAAGGCCACACCGTCGCACTGCCACTGCTGGCCACCCAGATCCTGTGGGTCAACCTGCTCACCGACGGCGCGCCGGCCTTGGCATTGGGCGAGAACCCGCACACCGAAGACGTCATGAGCCGTCCGCCCCGCTCGATGTCGGACCGGGTGATCGACGGGCGGATGTGGAACAACATCGTCGTGATCGGCGCGGCGGTGGCGGCCGCGACGCTCGTCGCGATCTACCTGTATGCCCCCGGCGGCCCCATGCCCTCGTCCCTGAACACGGCCCGTACCGCCGGCTTCACCGTGCTGGTGATCACGCAGCTGATCAACACCATCAATGCCCGTTCCGAGACCCGGACCGCGTTCCGCCGGTTCTTCGCCAACAGGTGGTTATGGACGGCGATCGCTCTGTCGGCCCTGCTGCAGGTGGCTGTCGTTCAGCTGCCCTTCCTCAACACGGCCTTCACCACCACGCCCCTCTCCTTGAGCCAGTGGCTGGTGTGCATGGCGCTGGCCAGCACCGTGTTGTGGGTGAGCGAAATCCGCAAACTCATCTTGCGCTACGTCGATCGCCGGTCCGGCCGTCAAGGGGCCATCAGCCTCGTGATGGCTTCGACGTCGGCGGGTCCGGGAAGGCCCCAGCCCGGCTGGTAGTCCAGTAACTCGTTGACTTGCACGGTCTTGAGATCGATGTCGAGCAGTTCGATCGCGTCCGGCGGCACCAGCCCGGGGTGGACGCGGCCACAGGTGCGGGCCAGCTCCAGCAGTTCGAACCGCAGCGTGGCGAGATAGTTGGCGCAGCGCACCGATTTCAGGTCCGGGTCCAAGCCGTGCTGCAGCCAGGCCGACTGGGTGGCGACGCCCGAAGGGCAACGGCCGGTGTGGCAACGCTGGGCCTGGATGCAACCGATGGAGAACATGGCGGTCCGGCCGACGTTGATCATGTCGCAGCCCGCGGCCAGGGCCAGCAGCGCGTTCTCCGGGATGCCCAGCTTGCCGGAGCCGACGAAGACCACGTCGTGGTGCAACCCCCGTTCGGCAAAGGCCCGATAGACACGCGGGTGCGCCCACTTGAAGGGCAGGGCGACGTGGTCGCTGAAGACCAGCGGTGCCGCACCGGTGCCGCCTTCGCCGCCATCGACGGTCACGAAGTCCACGCCCGTCCCGGTGCGGGCCATCCGCGCGGCCAGCTCAAGCCAGAAGCGTCCCTCCCCGACCGCCGACTTGATGCCCACCGGCAGGCCGGTTTCGGCGGCGATGGTTTCCACCAGTTCGAGCAGCCCGTCGACGTCGCGGAACGCGGAGTGGCCGGGAGGGCTTTTGCAGTCCACACCGACCGGGACACCGCGGATGGCGGCGATTTCGGGGGTGACCTTGGCGCCGGGCAACACGCCGCCCAGGCCGGGTTTGGCTCCCTGGCTGAATTTGATCTCGATGGCTCGGATCGACGGTGTGGCCGCGACCCGGTCGATCAGGCGAGGGAGGCTGAAGCCGCCGTCGTCGTTGCGGCAACCGAAGTAGCCGGTGCCGATCTGCCAGACCAGGTCGCCGCCAGCCAGGTGGTACGGCGACACGCCGCCCTCGCCGGTGGTGTGCAGGGCACCGGCCAGGGCCGCACCCTTGTTGAGCGCGGTGACGGCCGCGCCCCCCAGCGCCCCGAAGCTCATCCCGGAGACGTTGACCAACGATGATGGCCGGAACGCCTTTGCCCGGCCCCGTGCACCGCCCAGCACCTTTGCCGCCGGCAGCGGCACGGACGGGTCCGGATGCCCGGGTTCGCCCGCCGGGGCGGATACCGGGAACGCTGCGTGCTTGATGATGGGATAGTTGTGGACCCGTTCCAGGTCGTTGTCGGTGCCGAAGCCGAAGTATCGGTTGGCCGACTTCGACGACGTGTACACCCAGCGCCGCTGGTCTCGGCTGAACGGCCGCTCCGCGTCATTGTCGGTGACGATGTACTGGCGCAACTCAGGGCCAACCGCTTCGAGGAGGAACCGCAGGTGCCCGATGATCGGATAGTTGCGCAAGATGGTGTGACGGCGTTGCAGCAGATCCCAACCCGTCAGCCCGGCGAGGCTCCCGCCGATCACTGCGGCAACGGATCGCCGCTTCACGCCGATTCGAAATCCGTGTAGACACCCAGTAGGTCGCGGGCCGAGACGATGCCTGCCAGCGCGCCTTCGCTGTCGACCAGCACGTGGCGGATGTAGTGGTCCATCATCCGGGCCGCCACCTGGTTCACCGGCGCCCCGGCGTCGCACCACACCAGCTTGGTGCTGGCGACATCGACGGCCGGCACGGCGGCCGGGTCTCGTCCGGCGGCCACGACGCGAACGATGTCGCGTTCGCTGACCAGCGCGGCGGGCCGCGCATCGTCGCCGACCACAAGCGCTCCGACGTCGTGGGCGACCATGGCCCTGGCGGCGTCGGCCACCGTGGCGTCAGCGGCGACGCGCGCAACGGGGTCGCCGGTGATGGTGGAGATCGGGATGGAACCTGGTGAAGAGGTATCAGTCACGCCCATCATGCTGACCGGAAGGTGCCGGCCCTTGCTAGTGCCCTGAGTCCTCAATTGGGTCTCTCGGTGATGCGACTTCCGGCCCTAGTCAACGCGGGGAGAGCGGGATCACGCTGGCACGCATGGGAGCTACTCGGGACTCGCACGCGCGAGTGGCTCAATTGGTGGAGCCGGCCCTGGTCGCGCTGACGGTTGGCGCGTTGGCCGCCGGCGGGGTCGCCTGGCTGACCGGTGCGCGGCAGGTTGCCGATGGCTGCTGGATCGCGGGCACCGTAGTGGCGGTGATCCCGGCACTGGTATGGGTGCTGGCGGCACTGCGTCGGGGCCGGGTGGGGGTCGATCTGATTGCCGTGCTGTCGCTGATCGGCACGCTGCTGGTGGGCGAGTACCTCGCCGGTGCGTTGATCGCGGTGATGCTGGCGGGTGGGCGGGCCTTGGAGGCGGCGGCCGAGCGCCGCGCGTCCCACGATTTGCGGGCGCTGCTCGAACACGCGCCGCGGTTCGCCCGCCGACGCGCCGGGTCGGCGGTGAGCGTGATCGCGCTGGATGAGGTGGAGGTCGACGATCTGCTGGTCGTCGGACCGGGTGAAGTGGTGCCGGTGGACGGGCACATCGCCGATGCGACAGCCGTGCTCGACGAGTCGGTCCTGACCGGCGAACCGCTGCAGGTGGAGCGGGGCGTGGGCGAACCGGTGCGCAGCGGGGCGGTCAACGCGGGCAGCGCATTCGAGATGCGCGCCACCGCCACCGCCACCGCCAGCACGTACGCGCAGATTGTGCGACTCGCGGCGCAAGCCGGAGCGGAAAACGCCCCGGTGGTACGGCTGGCCGACCGGTACGCGGCGTGGTTCTTGCCGTTGACGCTGTTGGTGGCGGGCGGGGCATGGCTGGCTAGCGGGTCGCCGGTGCGGGCGGTGGCGGTGCTGGTGGTGGCGACGCCGTGCCCGCTGCTGCTTGCCGCACCGGTGGCGATCGTGTCGGGCCTGTCGCGGGCCTCGCGTCGCGGCGTGGTGATCCGCAGCGGCGGCGCATTGGAAAACCTCGGCCGCGCAACGACTTTGGTGATGGATAAAACCGGCACGCTGACCATGGGGCGCCCTGCCGTCATCGACATCGCGGCCGCGCCCGGCCGAGATCCGGTCGAGATACTGCGGCTGGCCGCTTCGGTCGATCAGATGTCCCCGCACGTGTTGGCCGAGGCGATTGTCACCGAGGCACGGACCCGCGGCTTGCGACTGTCATTGCCCACCGGGGTGGTCGAACAACCCGGGCGCGGCGTCACCGCCACCATCGACGGTCGGCGAGTCCAGGTCGGCAAACTGGCGCCCGGCGTTGCATCCGCGGACTGGGCCCGCGCAGCGTTGAACCGCGCCCTGCTGGACAACGCCGCGCTCGCATGGATCTGCGTCGACGGGCAACCGGCCGGCGCGGTGCTGCTGCACGACCCGCTGCGGCGCCACGCGCCGCGCACCCTGCGCCGATTACGCAGCGCCGGGCTGAATCGATTGGTGATGCTCACCGGGGATCGCGCCGAACCCGCCCGCGAGGTCGCCGCCGTGTTGGGGCTGGACGAGGTGTACGCCGAACAAAGCCCGGCCGACAAGGTCGCCGCCGTGCGTGCTGAACAAGACCGCACGGTAACCGTGATGGTCGGCGACGGGGTCAACGACGCTCCCGCGTTGGCCGCGGCCGGCGTCGGTGTGGCGATGGGCGCGCGCGGCGCCACCGCTTCGTCGGAGGCCGCCGACATCGTGTTGACGACCGACCGGCTGGAGCGGCTCGCCGACGCGATGGACATCGCCCGCTGGTCGCGGCGAATCGCCGTGCAGAGTGCCGTCGTCGGCATGGGGCTTTCGCTGGCCGCGATGGCCGTTGCCGCGATCGGATGGCTGCCGCCGGCCGTCGGTGCGCTGCTGCAAGAGGGCATCGACGTCGCCGTGATCGGTAACGCGCTGCGCGCGCTGCGCGGCAATCCGGACATCGAGATCGACCTGCCGGTACCCACCGAACGCATGTTGCGGCGCTTCGACGCCGAACACGACGAACTGCGCGATAAGATCGGGCTGCTGCGGGACGCGGCCGACCGGTTGGCCGCCGCACCCGATCAGGCGGCGCTGCAGGCAATCTCCCGCGCGCACACATTGCTCACCGAGCAGATCCTGCCTCATGAAACCGCCGAGGAGACACAGCTCTACCCCGCGCTGGCCCATCCCCTGGGCAGTGGCGAAGCCACCGCCACGATGAGCCGAACCCACGCCGAAATACAACGGCTATCGGACCGGATCGGCGCTCACCTGGCCCTGACCCGAGGCGGCGGCGGCATCGGCGCTGACCAGGTGGAAGATCTGCTCGCGTGTCTCTATGGGCTGTACGCCCTGCTGCGCTTGCACTTCGTGCAGGAGGAGGAGAGCTACTTCACCCTCGCCGAGGACGAGCCGCGGCCTCCGAAAGCGGGATAGCCACACTCATCCCGCCGAGGGCGGTCTTTGCATCACGGTTCCCGGGAGCTCCCACCCATACTCGATGTTGTCGTAGTCCCGCCCCTCGCGCCGACGGCCGCCCGGCGACATTCGCGGCGGCATGAGCGGAGGCATCATGGGCAACCGGGATTCACCTGCCGGAAGCGGCGATACCGCCGACGTGAGCTGCACAGGCGCCTGCGAAGCCGGCAACAGCCCCACCACGGCAGGAGGCACGGTCAGCTTGCCCAGCGACACCCCCATACCCATTGCGGCCGCAGGCGTGGCTTCCGCCAATCCCAGTCCGGCGCCGATCCCGCCAAACGCTCCCCCGCCCAAGGCCGCCGCCTCACCCTCGGCCAGGCCCGTGCCGACCTCGCTGTTCAAACTCGTAAGTGCCTGGGCCCTGGTGGCCTGCGCCAAATAGGTGAGCAGGTTGATCGGAAACCCGCTCGCGATGAATTGGTTCCCCCAGGTGCTGAAATAGCCAAACCAGCCCCTGTTGGGGTCGAACGCGCTGGCAGTCTGGGTCAGCGCCGGCGCGAATGACAATGCCGTCTGAGGGGCATTGGTGGCCGAAGGAACCAGGCTGGCCTGGGCTGCCAGCCCCGCTGGGTTGGCAACGGGAGGCGGCGGAGAAAACTGAGGCGGCACGACAGCGCTTGCCGAGGTTGCCGCATACCGATACATCGCCGTCGAGTTGTTCACCCACATGGCTTGGTACTCGGCTTCGGTTTCGGCGATCGCCGGCAGGTTGACACCGAAAAAGTTGGTGGCCAGCAACTGCGCCAACCGCGCCCGGTTGGCACTGACCAGCGAGGGATGAACAACCGTGAAGTGAGTCAACTCGAACGCTGCCACGACCGTCTGCACCGAGGAGCCGATCAGCTGGCACTGCTCCGCGGTGACGCTCAACCAGGCGAGATAGGGCTCGACAGCTTTGACCATCGTCAGCGCGGACGGACCGCGCCATACCTCAGTCAGCGAGGACAACGCCGAGGCATAACCACGAACCGCGTCCTCCAACTCGGCGCCCAGCTGGTGCCACACACCGGAAGCCGCGATCAGCGAGCCCGCACCCGGTCCGGAGTGAATCAGTGCCGAGGTGACCTCGGGGGGCAGCATCCCAAAGTCCATGACGTCCTACCCCGGGAAAGAGCCTGGGTAGATTAGGCGCGGCACGGCAACGCCGATAGCGATTCCCGAACGAGTTATGCGACAGGGCATCCCAGTGTCCTGCTAATTGTCGCTGTTGACCTGCCCGCTGACGGCATCCGGCGTCCGCAGTCATGGGGCGCCATTGCGGCCCTCATCCCGCCGATGGCGATCGCGGCATCACTTTGCCTTTGAACTCCGCTCCGCACACATCCTCGAACTTTTGCTGCTTCCTCTTGCGCCAACCACTGCCCGCGGAGATCGGCGGCGGAATTATCGGCGGCACCAGCGGCATCCCGGACAATCCCGACTCCCCCGATGGAAGCGGCGACACTGCCGATGCAAGTTGTACCGGCGTCTGGGAAGCCGGCAACAGCCCCACCACGGCGGGCGGTGCGGTCAGGCCGCCCAGCGACACTCCAACACCCATCGTCGCCGCAGGCGCAGCTTCTGCCAGCCCCAGTCCGGCGGCGCCGAGCCCGCCCAGCGCTCCCCCGCCCAAAGCCGCCGCCTCACCCTCGGCCAGGCCCGTGCCGACTTCGCCGCTCACACTCGTAAGTGCTTCGGCCTGCTGGAACTGGGCAAGGTAGCTGAGCAGATTGATGGGAAATCCAGAGGAGATGAATTGGTTCCCCCAGGTGCTCCCATACCCAAAGAAGCCGGCGTTGGGGTCGAAGCCCGGGCTCAGGGCCAGTTGCGGTGCGGCCAGCAGCGCCGACTGGGTGGCATTGGCGGTGGTCGCCGAAGGCAACACGCTGGCTTGATTAGCCACCCCGGCCGGATCAGCGATCGCAAGCGGGGAAGAGAACTGGGGCAGCGTGGTCGCTTGCGCCGAGGCCGCCTGATAAGTGCTCAGCGCCGCCGAGTTGTTCACCCACATCTCCTGGTACTGGGCTTCGGTTTGGGCGATCGCGGCCGTGTTGGTCCCGAACCCGTTGGTGGCCAGCAACTGCGCCAGCCGCGTCCTGTTGGCGCTGACCACCGCCGGCGGAATCACTGTCGAGCGAACCGCGGTGAATGCCGCCGCGGCGGCCTCCGCCGATACGGCCATCTGCTGCGCCTGCTCCGCGGTGGAGCGCAACCAGACGAGGTAGGGCTCGACGGCCTGGACCATCGCCGCCGCGGACTGACCGTTCCAGGACTCGATGAGCGAAGACAACACCGAGGCGTAAACGGCCACCGAGTTTTCCAACTCGACGGCCAACTGCTGCCACGCACCGGAGGCCTCAACCAGCGAACCCGCTCCAGGCCCGGAATAAATGAGCACCGAGGTGACCTCGGGGGGCGCTAAGAGATCCATGACACCTCACACTGCCTACGCTGGGAACTCCTCAGCAAAGTTATGTTGACCAGGCCGCGAAAAGTTGGGAAACATTACCCAACGACATTCTGACGTGCGGCCTGAATCCTTCGCCATTGAAGTAATGGACGTGACGAACGATATACCTAGGACGGTTAGCCTGCAGAGACTTATTGCCCAGGAGGACTTGGTCCCCGCCTACAGTGACCATTTGCCCCTTCCCGGCAACCGGGAAGCCTGGATCGGCGGCCATGGCGCACTGTCCCATTTCGCGCGTGAGGTCGGCCAGTGGTGAAGCGCAGACGCCGTATTCGTCGAAGTGGACCGAGATCATCTCCCGGAAGGTCAGGTCCCGGCACCGGCTCGGCAAGACCGACAGCAGGGTTCTTCGAGTCGCTTCGACACCAGCCCGTAGCCCAGGTGGGCGTGGTCGCATTGCCCACGAAGGTGATGGTGATGTCCATAGCCGGGGCAACCCGACCGCGGGATGTTCACGCGACTAGA
>CAYNLB010000061.1:0-26360 GCA_964397935.1 uncultured Mycobacterium sp. | reverse complement strand
CCGCCGAGCAATACGGCTCAGCGGTGCCATCCGGCACCCGCACAATCCGCGCCGAGGACTCCAAAGCGCCCGGCTCCTCCAGGGCCACCTGCACTGGCAGCAGGACCGTTTCGCCTTCGTGGGTGGCGGCCAACGCTGCGCGCGGGGGAGAAAGCGCCAAATCGGCTACGGCACCCGTCGCGACATCACGGGTTATCCCGAGCGCTCCCTCCCTGCCGACCGTCAGCGTTCGTCCAGCATTGCGTCGATGAGCCGGTGCAATACCTGCCCGGTCTCGCGGCGGGCGCGTCTCGGGTCGTCGGCGGTGGCGATGACCATGGCTGCTTCGTCGAGCGCACCGATCAGGACGTGAGCCAACGGGCGCACCGGCTGACGGGCCAGCTGGCCGTTCCGGATGGCCTCGGTGAGTAGCTGTTCGGTCATGCCCAGGCTGTACCGCTGGGCGACATCACGGAATTCCGCCCAGCCGAGCACGCTGGGCGCGTCCAGCAGGATCAGCTGCCGCACCTCGGGATCGCCGGAGACCTCGAGCCAGGCATCGACCGCGGCCCGGATCGCGTCGGCCGGAGTCGCTGCTCCCGACTCGGCCACCACGGTGGTCATCCGGGCCATCACATCCTGTTCGACGACCTCGACAACATCGCGGAACAGCGCTGCCTTGTCGGCAAATTGGTGGTACATCGCGCCCCGGGTGACCCCCGCGGCGGTCGCAATTTCCGGCGTCCCCACTTCCGCATATCCACGTAGGCCCCACAGCTTGCGGGCAGCCGCGATCAGCGCGTCGCGGGTCGCCGCGGAGCGCTCCTCCTGGGTCCGTCTCTTGCTTTCCATACAACCTGTTGGTAACTTACGAACAGACAGTCTGTTTGTAAGTATATCTCGAAGTAGGAGTCGTGTTATGCCGACGATCGACATTAGTGCCGGAATCATTCATTACGAAACGACTGGACCCGAGAACGGCCGGCCCGTCGTGTTCGTGCACGGGTACATGATGGGCGGCCAATTGTGGCGCCGGGTCAGCGATCGCCTCGGCGATCGCGGCCTGCGCTGCATCGCGCCGACGTGGCCGCTGGGCGCGCATCCGGAACCGTTGCGCCCCGGCGCCGATCGGACCATCACCGGCGTCGCCGGCATGGTTGCCGACGTGCTCGCCGCGCTTGACCTTCAAGACGTGGTGCTGGTCGGTAACGACACCGGCGGCGTCGTTACCCAGCTCGTGGCCGTGCACCATCGCGAGCGGCTCGGCGCGCTCGTGCTCACCAGTTGCGATGCGTTCGAACACTTTCCGCCACCAATCCTCAAGCCGGTGATCCTGGCGGCCAAATCGAAGAGGCTGTTCAAGACCGCGATCCAGGTCATGCGCGCACCGGTCGCGCGCAAGCGGGCATATGACGGCCTGGCGCACCGCGACATCGATGATCTGACCCAGATCTGGGTGCGTCCGGCGCTGTCGATTCCGGCCGTCGCCGAAGACCTGCGCCAGTTCTCGCTGTCGATGCGCACGGAAGTCACCACCGGCGTGGCGGCGCGGCTGCCCGAGTTCGACAAGCCGACGCTGATCGCGTGGTCGGCCGACGACGTTTTCTTCCCGCAGGAAGACGGTGCCCGGCTGGCGGCCACCATTCCCAACGCCCGCCTCGAGGTAATCGAGCGAGCGCGGACGTTTTCGATGGTGGACCAGCCGGACCGGCTCGCCGACCTGCTGTCGGCGATCGCGGTACGCGCCTAGTGTCGTGCGTCATTAACTCGTTGCCACTAGTGGGTGTCGACCAGCGCCCTACCGGGGAGCTTCCGCGGCGCCGAACGTGCACGTGGTGCGAAAAATCGCCCGAAACGTCGCAGTCAACGCACGTTCGGCGACACTGTCGGAGTTGCCCAGCTGGAGGTGGCCGGTCGCCCCGGCGACGTGGTCGCACCGTATCGGGGGGCCGGCGGTAGCGTCTTGGCCATGTCAGACATGACGCCACCGCTGCAAGGCCGGCGCGTCCTCGTTACCGGTGCGGCGACCGGTATCGGCGCGGCCGCCGTCGAAGTCCTCACCGCGGCCGGCGCCGAGGTCGCCGCCACCTATCACCAAACACCGCCGCCAAATGATCTCGCGGCCACCTGGTTGCAGTGCGACGTCCGCGACGCCGACGCGGTGTCGGCCATGGTGCAGCAAGCCACCGAGCGCCTCGGCGGGCTCGACGTCTTGGTGAATGCCGCGGGGCTGTGGCAGGCCGGGATACCCGGGTACATCGGCGTCGACGAGATTTCGTTCTTGCTGGACACCAACGTGAAGGCGACCATCCTCACCAACCAGGCCGCGTACGCCGTGATGAAAGGGACGGGCGGCAAAATCATCAACTTCGGCTCCTCCGAAGCCGTTATGGGCAGCCCGATCTCGGCGGTCTACGCCGCAACCAAGGGTGCGGTGCAGGCGTGGACGCGATCGGCCGCTCGCGCATGGGCCGCCGACAATGTCACCGTCAATGCTCTGGCGCCGGCGGTGCAGACCCCCGGCGCAGACAGGTTGCGGGAATTCCTCGGCCCGGAAGCCGGCGCACTTATCGACCAGCAGATGAAGACGATGATTCCACTCGGCGGGATGCTGGGTGAGCCGGCGCGGGACGTCGGTCCGATCCTGGTTTTCCTTTCCGGACGTGGTTCGGGCTTCATCACCGGCCAACTGCTGGCGGTCGACGGCGGCCTGATCATGGTCGGCGGATAGGGACGGGAAGCTCCCGCTACGATAAGACGGACCGTCTCGTCTCGTAGGGATGGGCGAAGCGAAGGTGAATCCGGCCAATGACTGATGACACGATTCAGGCGCTCCTGCACAAGCGCCTGTCCGACCCCGCCACCGCAGTGAAATACCTTGACCTGCAATGGAGTTGGCGTCAGTACCTGGAGAAGTCGGCAATGCGGGCCGCTGCCCTGATCGCCGCCGCCGATCCGGACCGGCCCATGCACGTCGGCGCTCTGCTGGGAAACACGCCCGAGATGTTGAGTCAGATGGCGGCGGCCGGCCTTGGCGGCTATGTCCTCTGCGGTCTGAACACCACCCGGCGCAGCGAGGCACTGGCTGCCGATGTGCGCCGCGCACATTGCCAGTTCGTCGTCACCGACGCCGAACACCGGCCGTTGTTGGATGGCCTGGACCTCGAGGGAACGCGGATCCTCGACACCTCGACACCACAGTGGTCGGAGTTCCTCGCCGGTGCCGGCGAATTGGTTCCGCATCGGCGGGTCTCCGCGATGGACGCGTTCATGATGATCTTCACCTCGGGAACGAGCGGGAATCCCAAGGCGGTGCAGGTTTCCCATCTGATGGCCGCCTTCGCCGGCCTCAACCTGGTCCAGCGCTTCGCGCTCACCGAGCAGGACACTTGCTACGTGTCGATGCCGCTGTTTCACTCCAATGCGGTCGTCGCGGGCTGGGCGCCCGCGGTGGTCTCCGGTGCCGCGATCGTGCCGGCGAAGTTCTCGGCGAGCAACTTCCTCGCCGACGTGCGCCGCTACGGCGCTACCTACATGAACTACGTCGGCAAGCCACTCGCCTACATCCTCGCCACCCCGGAACGTGACGACGACGCCGACAATCCGCTGCGGGTGGCGTTCGGCAATGAGGCCAACGACAAGGACATCGAGGAGTTCGCCCGCCGCTTCGACGTCCAGGTCGAGGACGGGTTCGGCTCGACCGAGAACGCCGTCATGGTGATACGTGAGCCCGGGACGCCAAGAGGCTCGATCGGCAAAGGGGCCGAAGGCATCGCGGTGTACAACAGCGACACTGTGACCGAGTGCGCGGTCGCGCGTTTCGACGCCGACGGGGCCCTCATCAACGCCGACGACGCGGTGGGCGAGTTGGTCAACACTGCCGGCTCGGGTTTCTTCACCGGCTACTACAACGATCCGGAAGCCAACGCCGAACGCATGCGACACGGCATGTACTGGTCCGGGGACCTCGCGTACAAGGATTCCGACGGCTGGATCTACCTCGCCGGCCGCACCGCCGACT
Source organism: uncultured Mycobacterium sp. (assembly GCA_964397935.1). Taxonomy (GTDB): domain Bacteria; phylum Actinomycetota; class Actinomycetes; order Mycobacteriales; family Mycobacteriaceae; genus Mycobacterium. The sequence goes on along the minus strand of CAYNLB010000061.1, from coordinate 22,360 downwards.
GGATGAGAGTGGACGGCGAGAATCTGGCCGCGGCGCCGATCGAGCGGATCCTGTTGCGGCACCGCGCGATCAATCGCGTGGCCGTGTACGCCGTCCCGGATGAGCGCGTCGGCGACCAGGTGATGGCCGCGATCGTGCTCAATGCGGGTCAAACCCTCGAGCCCGAATCATTCGAAGCGTTCCTCGACGCCCAGCAGGACCTATCCCCCAAGGCCCGCCCGCGATACGTCCGCATCGCCACCGACCTGCCCAGTACCGCCACCCACAAAGTGCTCAAGCGCCAGTTGATCGCCGAGGGAACGGCGATCGGCACGGACGAAATTCTCTGGGAGCGCGAACCGCGGGGCACTGCCTACCGGCGCAGCGCGCCTACGCCCGTGGCGTCCGGCGGCGGATCTGCCCCTTCGACCTCCGCACCCGTTTGACCGGATCCCGCGTTGTCCCGCCGGCGATCTCGTCGCGCAGTTGGGCAATGTTGGAGATCTCCGCATACAATCCGCGGATCGCGTAATCGAGGACGGCGAAAGAGAATCGCTGCTCGGGGTCATCGGTGATCCCGAGTTCACGGGAGCGCTGCCGGGACCACAGCGCCTCGTCCAGCCGAGCCCGGGTCGCCTCGAGATGCCGATCCAGCGTGTCGATGACGCGCTCTGGATCCTCGCCCCGGGCAAGCCAGGTCTTGAGGATGACGGGGTGCTTGATGACGACGTGATCCTGGCCCGGAAAGTGCTGGACCCAACGGCGCAGCGCGTCGAGCCCGGCATCGGTGGTTTCGTACAACGTGATGGCACGCTTGCCGGATCGTGCGCCGATCTCGTTGACCATTCCTTGTTCCAACAAGCGGTTCAGTTCGCGCCGCACGTGACTGACCGACGGGGACCAGTAGAAGTGGCCGACCGACAACTCTGCGCGCATCTTGATCTCACCGGCGGTGAGTTGCTCATCGTTGGCTGCCAGCACGCCCAGGACGAGGTAGGCGGTTACCGGCAGGCCGTTACTGGTGCGCGCGGGGCTCATGGCAGCCCGGTGAAGTAGGGCAACGTCACGTCGGGGCCCACGGCATGGAATTGCACCTGTACGCGCATGCCGACCCGTAGCTCTTCCGGTGCCACACCGACGATGTTGGTCAGCATCTGATAACCCTCGTCCAGCGTGACGATGGAGGGCGCGTAGGGCGGTTCGAACTCCGCCGTCACCGGCCGATACACCACCGTCCAGCTGTAGATCTCGCCGATGCCGCCGCCGGGCTTCCAATCCAATTGTGGCGAAAGGCATTCCCGACAGTGTTCGGTCGGCGGGAAGTTCGCCAGGCCGCAGTCGCGGCAACGCTGGTAGCGTAGCTCCCCCGATTGGCACCCCTGCCAGAACGGGACGCTGATCGGGCTGCCGGCGTGGGGCACGGGTCCTCGTTGTGGCCGTAGGGGATTTGGTGTCATCGCGGTTCGTCTCCCAAAAGCAGTACGGTGGTGAACAACGCGCCCGCGCCCCCGTTGCTACACAACGCAATATGTGCGTCGGGAACCTGGAGGTTGCCGGCGTGGCCGCGCAATTGCTGAACGGCTCGCACCGCCCGCTGCATCATCTGTGGATTGGAGCCCGCGTGACTGAACGACATGGTCCCTCCGTCGGTGGTGATCGGATGACTGCCGTCGATGCCGACATGGCCGTCGGCGACGAACGGTCCGCCCTCGCCCTCGCCGCAAAATCCGAATGCCTCCAGTTGGCGGATGATTTCGAAGGAAAACGGATCGTAAAGCTCCAGCACATCCACATCGTCGGGCCCCAGGCCGGCATGATCGAAGGCGCGCTCGCACGCGCGTCGGCCCACCACGCCATTGACGCGATCGCCTCGTCGACCGACGAGGTCCCACGCGGGCGGATGCTGATAGGAGGGACCGTAAAAATCGGCGCCGCTGCCTAACACGTAGATCGGCCGGCTCACGACCTCGACCCTGTCGACGTTGGCCACCACGAGCGCACACCCTCCCTCGGAGGTGGTAGCGCAATCGAGGAGATGAAACGGGTCCGCGATAGGCCGCGACGCGGTGATGTCATCCGGCGTGAAAGGTCCGCGTTGATAGTAAACGGCTTCGGGGTTGCGGGATCCGTTGTTGCGGATGGTAGCCGCCACGATCGAAAGCTGTTCGCGCGTCGTTCCGTAGACGTGCATGTGGCGGCGAGCGATGAGCGCGAACTCGGCAGCTGTGAACATGCCCCAGGGCGCGACGAATTCGTTCTCGGGACGCGTCCAGGGCGCGGTGGCCTCGTGATCGCGATACTCGCCGGCCTGAGCGGCAACAAGTACCACCACATCTGCCATGCCGTGCTCGATGGCGGTGACCGCCTCGGTGATCATGCCGACCCCAAAGCCGAGCCCCTGCCAGGCCGGGCCGAGGCGCAGGTCGTAGATCAGCGTGGTGGACAGGGCGCCGGCGCTGATGCCATCGACGTCGGCGAGGGTCAGGCCGGCGTCGTCGAGTGCACCCCGGATGGCCTTCAGCGCCAGGCCCCGCGACGTTTCGCCCTCCAATCGGCGCCCTTGTCGGGTGTTGTGCACTCCGACGACCGCCGCTCTGCAGGTTCTCAATATTTGCAGCCCTTCAGTTTTCGTCTGCCACGACGCCCAGATAGGTGCCCAATACGTCGTATTGCCGCCCGCCACGTGTGACGGTGCCAATCGTCATGGTGCGTGCCTCGGCGCGCGCCGAGCCGGCCTCGACCACGTCGATGCGCACGTCCACGGGCCGCGCCGTCTGCGGGTCGGTGATCTCGACGACCATCGCCACCGCCCGCTCGTCTTCGTCCCACGCCACGCCGGTGATGCGATGGCGGGCGGTCAGTTCCATCACCACCGAGTCCTGGCGCACCAGAAAGCGCACCGGTGCGCACAGCTCCCCCGCGCGCGGCGGCACGCACAGCGTGACCGCCATGTCACAACCCCGCCGGACGTGCACTGGTGGTCCCGGACTCACGTAACGCGGCCAGATCCTGTTCGCTGCATCCCAGCACGCCCGTCAGCACCTCGGCGGTGTGCTGGCCATACAACGGCGGCACCCGGCGAATCCAGCGCCTGGGTTTGCCGGCGAACGCGAACGGCATGCCGGTGCAACGGAAGGAGCCGGCGACGGGATGATCGACCTTCTCCCAGAAGCCCCGGGCGATCAGTTGGCGGTCGTTGAGCAGTTCCGCCGGGGCTGTCACGCGCGCCGCCGCGATCCCGGCGGCACGCAATGCGTCGACCGCTTCCGTCGCGGACCGGCGCGCGGTCCAGTCCGAGATCAGTTTGTCGATGTCGTCGGCCCGCTCTCGCCATTCGTCCGCACAGACCCGCGGTTGGTTGAGCAGCCCGGCCAACGACGTGCGTGCGGCGTCGTCCATCGCGGCAAGCGCGACCCATTCATCGTCACCCCGGCAGCGGTATACGCCCTGGGGGCTGGCCCCGGGACCCCGGTTTCCATCTCGGCGCAGCTGGATTCCGTTGCGCGAATATTCCACCAGCATTTCGGCGGCCACGTTCAGCGCCGCCTCCACCATGGTCGATTCGATCTGCATCCCCGTCCCGTACCGGTCGCGGACCACGAGCCCCGCGACGGCGGCGAACGCGGCGTGCAGCCCGGCTATCGGGTCGCACACGCCCCGCGGGATCACGGGCGGGCCGTCGGCGTGTCCGGTCATCCATGCCATGCCCGTCGCCTGCTCCATCGTCTGCGCGAAGCCGACGCGGTCACGCCACGGGCCGTCCAGCCCGAACGCGGGCATTCGGACCATGATGGCGCGGGGATTGGCCGCGCTCACCGCGTCCCATTCCAGCGCGAAATTCGCCATCACCCGCGGCGAGAAGTTCTCGATCACCAGATCGCTGGTGGCGATCAGCTCCAAAGCGATGGACCGCCCCGCGTCGGTGCCGAGTTCGACGCTGACGTCGCGCTTGTTGTTGTTGCTGCACAGGAAAACCGGCCCCCACTCCCACCACCGGTCCCAGGTGGGCGGGCGGCCGGCGGAGAACCTCATGCCGTCGGGCCTGCGCACACCCTCCACCTTGATCACGTCGGCGCCAAGAGCACCGAGCAACTGGGTGGCAACCGGACCCGCCCAGAAGGCGGTGAAGTCGGTTACCCGTATGTCGGACAACGGAAGCTCTTGAATCTCGGAGGCGGCGGCGCGGTCCGGGCCATCGGGCCGTGGCGGCCAGTGGACGCGCCCGTTGTCCGCGCCCAGCCGCGGGGGCGGTCCCGGCGGCCTGGTCGCGATCGCGTCGCTGCGATACGGCACCCTTGGCTGCAGTAGCCCGGCATCGGATTCGATGAACACCCCCCGCTGCACAAAGTGGTCGACCGTCGGCAGTGTGGCGGGCGTGCCGATGGGGGCCACCGGAATGCGAAAGGCCACCGCGATATCGACAATCTCTCGCGTCGTGCGGGCTTGGGTCCATTGCGTCACCATGCCCAGGAACTCGTCACGCCGCTCGACGCGCCCGGCCACCGAAGCCAGGTCGGCGTCGTCGACCAGGTCGGCGCGATCGATCATCACCAGGAAGTCTTGGAACTGTTGTGCGGTAATGGTGCAGAAGCCGACCAGGCCGTCGGCCGTGGGAACGATCGACGGCAGTTCCAGGCTGCGCTGGTGGAGAAGGGAATCCGCCCCCAGCACGCTGGCCGACATGGCCGACAGTCCGCCCATGGCGATCGCCATGGCCTCGTACGTCGAGATGTCGATGACCTCGCCGCGCCCACTGCGCAGCGCGTGCCGGGCCGTCGCGGCCGCGACCGCCGCGGCGAACGAGGCCGCCAACCACTCGCCCAATCGCCCGCCCGCCTGCACGGGTTCGTCGCCCGGCCAGCCTCGGCTGGCGATCGAGCCGCACAGCGCTTGCAGGATGAACTCGTTGGCGACCACCCGGTCCTCGACGTAGGGGCCGGTCGTCCCGAACGGTGTCACGGCCACGACTACCACCGACGGGCCGGTATGGCACGTGATCTCGTCAAGCGTCCAACCGTCGGTCAAGTCGGTGAGCACGATGTCGGCGCCGGCCAGTAGCGCCGCGATGGCCTCCTGGCCGTCATTTGTCACCGACTTCTTGCCGGCGGCCAGATAGTCGAACAACGCTCCGGGCGGCCCACCGGCCGACCAGTTGCGCATCGAATCTCCTTGCAGGGACTCGACCTTGACGACATCAGCGCCGGCGTCGACGAACATTTTGGCGCAGTAGGACACCGCGATTCCGTTGGACAACTCCAGCACGCGCCAGCCGGCGAACGGCGCCCGTTCTGTCACGTTCAGCTACCCAGGGTGGTGGCGCGTCCCGCGATACCGACGGCCTCCGTTGTCACCGGCGCCGATGCCTGTGCCTGCAAAGCGAACTGCGTCATCCGGTTCCACGCATCGCGGTCGCGTTGGCTGGCCCGGTGGCCGACATGGGTGACGACGTCGACGTCGGTGGCCCGGCTGCGGAGATACCCGGCACGGGCTTGCTCCTTCGGGATGTAGCGGAAGGGGTCGAATGAGTAGGCCGCCATCGCGTTTTCGTGAGTGATCTTGTTGATGACCGAGTCATCGAGGTGACCCATCGTCTCAATGACGTCCTCGGGGGCGAACGGCCAGTTGCTGTCGGAATGCGGGAAGTCGGACTCCCAGCACAACATGTCCTCGTTGAACCAGTCCATGTTCCGTACGCCGACTTTGTCGCTGATGAAACACGTGTAGAAATGCCGCCTGAACACGTCGGCCGGTCCGTTGTAGCCCGGCGGGAACGTCGCCAGTGTCCAGCCCGAATGACGCTTGTAGACATGTTCGGCACGCCAGAGGAAATACGGCATCCAACCGACGTCACCCTCGGTCAACGAGAACTTGATTCCGGGAAAGTCCGCATAGAACTGCGCCCAGATCAGCTCGGTAAACGTGAACATGCTCATCATCGACGACGCCGTCATCATCACGCTGGGCGGCGCGTCCGTCGAGACCATCGGCGACCGCGATGCGGAACCCACATGCGTGCACAGCACCGTCTTGTTCTCGCAGACGGCCTCGAAGAGCGGGTACCAGTACTTGGTGTGAATGCTCGGCATGTGCAACGCCTCTGGATTCTCCGAGAACGTCGCGGCGTGGCAGCCCTTGTCGGCGAGTCGTTTGACTTCCTTGGCCGCTTCGGCCACGTCGAACAGCGGCAGGATGCCGCAGGGGATGAACCGCCCGGGATGGGCCGCGCACCATTCGTCGATGTGCCAGTCGTTGTATGCCTTGATCATCACCAGGTTGACGTCGCGGTCGGGGCCCTGGTTGAGGACTTGGCCGGAAAATCCGGTGAAGTTGGGAAAGTTCAGACCCGCCAGCTGGCCACCGGCGTTCATGTCGCGGACCCGCTCGTCGACGTTGAAGCAGCCCGGCCGCATTTCGTCGTAGCGGGAGGCGTCGACGTTGTACATCTCGCGTGGCTTTCCCGCCACGGCGTTGAGGCCCATGTTCCGTCCGCGGACCTCCCCGTAGTACCACTGCTGGATGCCGTCCGCTTGGAGCACCACCCGAGGGGCGAGATGCCGGTATCTCGCGGGGACATGCGCATCGAACATGTCGGCCGGCTCGGCGATGTGGTCGTCCACGCTGATCAAGATCAGATCGTCTTTGTTCATGCCAGGCTCCTCGCGTGCCGCCACTAGCGACTAGTAGACAATGGTGCCCATCACAGTGTCAACGACGCGGAGGCCCGGCGAGCCCACCGCGGCCTCAGCGCAATATCGCCCATCAGATAAGGGGTTTGTGCCTTCGTAGCACCCTGCCGGGCGATCCGGACATTTCTCGTGCACCCTGAGAAGGGGCCGCACCGATAGTGACTATTAGATCATTGCCGCGGCCGGCGTCGGCGCGCTGCGGATCAGGGGATCGCGCGCTGCCGGTTACCGTCGCGTGCCACCATGGGGCATGCCCGGGCCGGGAAAGGGGTGCAGTTGAGCACAAACAAAGCTGCGCGCCCCACCACCGCCGATGTCGCCCGACTGGCCTGCGTGTCGACTGCGACGGTCAGCTACGTGCTGAACAACGCGCAGGGCCGCAGAATCTCGCCGCAAACCCGCGAGGCGGTGCACCGCGCCGCGGAGCTGCTCGGTTATCGACCCAACCTTGCGGCCCGTAATCTCGCCCGTGGCAAGAGCGGAGTGGTGCTGTACGTCGTCCCGCACGTGGCCGTGGGCGAAATGCCGATGCAGGCCGGCAGCCGGATGACCACAGCCTTGGCGCGCCAAGGTTTGCTGCAGGTGCAGATTTTCGAGACCGAGCACGATCAGCACGTCGTGGATGCGATCGAGGGACTGGACCCGGTCGCGGTGACGAGCTTGTTCCCGCTGAGCGGTGACGCCCGGCGCGCGGCGCGGGCGGCGGGCATACCGCACATCGTGATCGGGACCCTACCGGCACTACAAGATCCGCATTTGTCGGTCGGCGAGATGCGGGTCGAGCACCTCGTGTCACGTGGTCATCGACGAATCGCCTTCGCCTACACCGGAATCGCCAGGTGGCGTGCCCTGGGCGACTACTGGTTCGAGGGTGTCTCTCGCGCGGCGCGCGTGCGTGATCTTCCGCCGGTCCGAGTCGCCGAGATCACGCTGGACAACGCCGCAGAGGTGGTGGCCGGCTGGGTGCGCGACGGCGTCACCGCCGTCTGCGCGCAGAGCGATGAAATAGCCTGCCTCGTCCTCTACGGCATTCACCAAGCGGGACTTCGCTGTCCAGCTGACCTCGCGGTAATCGGCGTCGACGCCAGCCCCATGGGGGTGGTGAGCACACCGCCGTTGACCACTGTGCGGTTCGAGCCGAGCGCGGTCGCCGACGCCGCGATCGCCGCCGTCTTCGAGCGCCTGGGGTTGCCGGCGCCGCCCTCTCCCGACCTGACCGATATCGCTCGTCTCGTCGTGCGCTCCTCGACCTGACCGCATGCCGTGCCGGGCGACCGGTCGATTACGCGATTAACGCCCTTTGTTGGCCCATCTTGATGTGTGCTAGAAATGGCTTGGTTAAGCGCATAACCTGCGGTCTGTTGTCGCAACGAGGCGAGGAGGGTCATCCATGTCGGTGCAAGCCGTGCTAGACGAGATCCGTGAACGAACCGGCACCGGTGAGGTGATCCCGGTCATCGATCCAGCAACCGAACTGCAGATCACCGAGTTCACCGATTGCGGCACAGCCGCGGTCAACGAGGCCGTTGCCCGGGCGAAGGCGTCCGCCGAGTCGGGTGTCTGGAAGGGGCTGGCCGGCAGCGAGCGGGCCAAAATCCTGTGGCGGGTGGGCGAGCTGATCGACCAGAACGCCGAACTTCTCGCCGAACTCGAATCGCTCGACGCCGGCATCCCGCTATCGCAGGCGCAGATCATCACGAATGTCGGTTCCGAGTGGTTTCGGTACTACGCGGGCTGGTGCACCAAGATCGAGGGGATAGCGGCCGACGTCAACACCGGCGGGCTGACCGGCGTCGACTCGCACATGCACGCCTACACCCTGAAAGAACCGTACGACGTGGTCGGGCTGATATTCCCGTGGAACGGCCCGATCTTCAACTTCTGCGCCAAACTGGCGCCCTCGCTGGCCGCGGGGTGCAGCAGCGTGGTGAAACCGGCCGAGGAGACCCCGCTGTCGGCGTTGGTGCTGGACAGGATTCTCGCCGAGGCCGGGGTGCCCGACGGGGTCGTCAACCTGCTGCTCGGCTACGGCCACACCGCCGGTGCGGCTATCACCGCACACCCCGACGTCGAAAAGGTCGCGTTCACCGGCTCGACCGAGGTCGGCCGGGAAATCGTGCACGCCTCCGCGGCAAGCAACCTCAACAAGGTCACGCTCGAGCTCGGTGGGAAATCGCCGGTGCTGATCTTCGACGATGCGGACCTGGACATGGCGATCAGCATGGCGGCGTTCGGCACATTCATCCACTCCGGTCAGGCATGCGTGTGCGGATCGCGGATCTTCGCCCAGCGCGGCGTCTACGAGCGGGTCGTGGACGGGATCGCCAGCATGGCGAACATGATGCAGCTGGGCGGGCCCAAGGAAGAGGGGACCATGATCGGCCCGTTGATCAGCCAGAAGCAACTCACGCGCGTGCTGGGTTACCTGGATCACGGCCGCTCCGACGGCGTCGAGATTGTCACCGGCGGCCAACGCCTCGACAGGCAAGGATATTTCGTCCACCCCACCGTGCTCACCAACGTCAACTCCGCGAGCCGGCTGTTCCAGGAAGAGATCTTCGGGCCCGTCGTCACGATCCTGCCGTTCGACGACGAGGACGAAGCGGTGGCGCTGGCCAATGACAGCACCTACGGCCTGGCGGCCACCGCCTGGACGAAGGACCTCGGCCGGGCACACCGGATCGCCAAGCGGCTCAAGGCGGGAACCGTGGGGCTGAACTGTCAGATGCAGTTCGATCACTCCATGCCGTTCGGTGGGTACAAGCAGTCCGGTTGGGGCTACGAGTCCGGCAAAGCTGGCCTGGACACCTACCTGCAAACCAAAATCGTTTGGGCACAGATGTAGTCGTCACTCCGCCGGCGCATAACGGAGCATGGTGACGTCATGGTCCGGGTAGTCGAAGAAGACCGGCCGCACCCGCATGCCAACCCGTAGATCGGCGGGGTCGACGTTGACCATTTCGGTGGAGAACCGTGGTCCCTCGTCCCATTCGACGATCGCGAGAAGCTGCGGCACCGCATCGGCGAAATGCGGACCGACGGGGCGGCGGGCCACGGTGTAGGAATACAACGTTCCCATGCCGGAGATCTCCCGCCATTCCAGGTCGGCTGCCAGGGTCCGCGGCGAACGCACCCGCGGATAGAACACATAGCTCTGCAATGACGGCGAGTACTGGATGACGATGCGGTGCTGGGCCAGCGCATCCCAGAAAGGCGCGGTGGTGGGCGTTTTGACGGGCATCGGGCGCTCGAAGGTGGTCATGTCTGGTCAATCTCCCTCGAGGATGAGCGTAGTCTGCTCGGACAGGATCCCGCCGTTGCCGGACACAAAGGCGCGGTGGCAGTCGGCGACCTGGGCCGCGCCCGCGCGGCCCATGAGTTGCCGCGTCGCGTCGCAGACGTGGTGCATTCCGCCGGCCAATCCCGCTTGGCCGAAGCCCAGTTGCCCACCGGCGGTGTTGAGCGGAAAGTCGCCACGGAAGGTGAGGTCATGGTTGGCAACGAACTCCATTCCCTTTCCCTTCTCGCAGAAGCCCGCATCTTCCAACGACAGCAGCACGGTGATGGTGTAGCAGTCATAGATCGAGGCCATGTCCATCTGCTCGCGACTGAGATCTGCCATCGCGAACGCGGTATCGGCGGCCGCCGCGATCGGGGTGTGTAACAGATCCTCGGCGTACGTAGGCGTCTTGAACGGCACGTGTTCGCCGAATCCCTTGATCCACACCGGACGATGGCGCGCGCGCCTGGCGAGGTCCGCATTGGCGACGACGACCGCGGCGCCGCCGACGCAGGGCATGACGATCTCCAGCATGTGCAGCGGGTCTGCGATGACCGGGCTGGCCAGGACGTCCTCCACGGTCAGCGGCTCGTCCTTCCAGATCGCGCCTTCCGTGTGATTGGCGTTGACGCGCTGGTCCACCACGATCTTGGCCATCGTGCGCTCGTCGTAGCCATACACGGCCGCGTAGCGCTGGGCCACCTGGCCATAGGGCCCGTTCTGGCCCAGGTTGCCATAGGGGATTTCGAATTCGGCCTGGGGCGAGCCATATTGATTGCTCGACGATCCGAAGAACATCGCGTCCACTATGGGCCGGGGCTTTTTCTTCGACGATGGCGTGATGTATCGGGCGGGCAGTGCGCACAGCACCGCATCGCAGACGCCGAGCTCGATCGCGGCCGCCGCTCGCCATACCATGGCCGCGGCACTGGCCCCGCCGAGATCTACCAGTTCTGCGAATCTCGCGCCGATTCCCAGGTATTCGGCGATGGTGGAGGGCACGAAGATCTGCGATTCGGCCAGGTGCGACGCCGCGATGCCGTTCACGACGTCGCCCGGCAGTCCCGCATCCGCCAGTGCGGCCGCGGCGAGTTCCGCCCACTGTTCGATCACGAACGGCGCCGGCGAGGCCTTGTTGAGCCGCTCGGGCGGAAGCTCGACATATCCGACGATCGCGGCTTCCCCGCGTAATCCCATGTTGTGCCCTACTTTCGCGGTAAACCGAGGATCATTTGCGCGATGATGTTCAGCTGGATCTCCCTGGTTCCGCCGCCTATCAATTCGGCGGGAAGATGCAAATAGGGCTCGACGATCGCGGGATCGGAATCGGCGACCATCGCCAACTTCCCGGTCAGCTGCAGTGTGGCTTCGAATGTCCGCCGCAGCAGCACATTCATCGCCACCTTGGCGATGCTGGATGCCGGACCCGACGCCTGGCCGCCGAGCAGCCTGATGGTTTCGCGCACGCCGAGCGCCTTGATGGCGTTGGTGTATGCGTCGAGTTCGCCGAGGGCGCGCAGCGCGTCGTCGCGGTCCGGTCCCGGTGTGGCCGCGAGCCGGCGTAACGCCGCGGCCCGGTCGAACTTGACGTAACCGCTGATGGCCGAACGCTCTTCGGCCATGGTGGAGATCGCAAGGTCCCAACCGCCGCCCGCGTCGCCCAGCAGCATGTCGTCCGGCACGAATACGTCGGTGAGGAAAACCTCGTTGAAGTGCGCGTCGCCGGTCGCGGTCTTGATCGGCTGGATTTCTATCCCCGGCGTTCGCATGTCGACGATGAAGTAGCCGATGCCGCGGTGCTTGCCCGCGGTCGGGTCGGTGCGCGCCAGCAGCGCCCCGAAGTCGGCGCGGTGCGCCGCCGACGTCCAGATCTTGTGCCCGTTGATGTGCCAGCCGCCCTCGACTTTGGTCGCTCGGGTGGCGAGCGCGGCGAGGTCCGATCCGGCGCCCGGTTCGCTGAATAGCTGACACCAGGCGATCTCACCGCGTTGCGTGGGCGGGATCAGCTTTTCCTGCAATTCCGTTGGCGCGGCTCGTAGAAGCGACGGCAGGATCCACTCCGCGATGCCCAGGGAGGGGCGTATCAGGTCGGGTCGCTTGGCGAACTCGTCATCGATGATCAGCTGGCGCAGGGGGCCGGCGTCGACTCCCCACGGCGGCGGCCAGTGCGGCGCGATCAGCCCCGCCTCGGCGATCAAGGTGCGTTGCGGCCCCGCCTTGAAGTCTTCGTAGTCACCCTGACGTCCGGGTTGGTCGTTGCGCAACGTCATGGCGGTATCCAGGGTCGTCGCCACCCAGGAACGGAATTCCGATTCGGCATCGCGCAGATCGACCGACATGTCGCGTTGCTGCGTGCAGGTCAGCCGCCCCAGTTGCCGGGCCCAACGGTTTGCCGGGCCGATCGATGCGGCGAGACTGATGGCCCTGCGCCAGTACAGGTGCAGGTCATGTTCCCACGTGAAGCCGATGGCACCGAACATGGTCAACGCGTCGAGCACGAGATCCGGTATCGGAGTGATCGCAGTCATCGCCGCCCCCGCAGTGGCGATTTGATGCTGCTCGAGTGCTTCGTCGACGGCGCGCACCGCGTCCCAGGCCGCTGCGGTGGCCAACTCGCTGCTGACCAACAGCAGCGCCGCGCTGTGCTGCAGAGCTTGGAACGTGCCGATCGGCCTGCCGAACTGCTCGCGGGTTCGCAGGTGCGCGGTGACCGACTCGACACACCACTGAGCGACGCCGGCCATCGTGCTGGCGATGAGTGCCACCATGACGCACCGGGCGCGCGCCGGGTCGATGCCGGTGAGCAGTTGCGCATCCGTTGCGCAATACTCGGTGAGGCGCAGAATCCCGGCGTCGGTGACGAGGTCCGTGCCGTCTACGTATTCGACCTTCGCCATTGGCGTTCCGGTCTCTACCAACACCCAGAGGACGTTGCCGTCCTCGGTTCGGGCGCCTACCAGGACCATGCGCGCCGAACACACCCCCGCGGTTACCTCGGATGTGCCGCTGACCAACCATTGTTGGCCGTCGGCGCGGACACGAATGTCACCGTCGTCGGGAAGCACGACCGCCGCGGTCAACCCGCCCGCCAGGTCGCGTACGAGCGATTCGGCAATCGCTGTCGGTTCGGCGAGCAGCGCGACGGCTCCCGCCGCAATCGTGGGCAGCAGTGGCCCGGGCAGCAGCGCCCTGCCCGCCGACTCCAGAACGCACGCGGCATCGATCAGCTGCCCGCCCTGGCCGCCGAGGCGCTCCGGTACATGCACAGCGTGAAACCCGTTGCCGACCAAAGTATCCCACCAGCCCGGAAGCCGGCCCGCCGCCAGCTCGGTGAAGTTGTCGCGTGTCGCGGCAACCGGTGCATGGCGGTTGGCGAACTGCCGGACGGAGTCGCTCAGTTCCTGCTGCTCCGGTGTCAGCCCGAGGGTCACGATGGCGGCCGAGAGGTAACTGGCGATGGCCGCACGGACTGCTACCTTTCCGACTCATACAAGACGAACCGTCTCGTCTTGTGGCAGACTACCGGGGGTAATCGAGATATGTAAAGCGGGTCACCCTGGGGAGTGAGGATCACCATATGCCAAGCGATCTCACCCCGGTCGGCCCGCAGGTCGGCCCGCCGCGGCGCCGCAGCGAGAAGTCGCGGACGGCCATCGTGACCGCCACGCGTGAATTGCTGCTCGAGCGCGGCTTCGATGGTCTGACCATCGAGGCGGTCGCCGCCCGGGCCGGTGTCGGGAAGCAGACCATCTACCGGTGGTGGCCCTCCCGTCCGGCACTGGTCGCCGACGTCATGCTCGAAGACGCCGACAAGCTGCTCGTGTCGGTCAACCACACCGACGACCTTGCTGCCGATCTCGTCGGTTGGGTAGGCAAGCTTGCCGCCAGCCTTACGACGGCCCGCGGCGCGGCCATGCTGCGGACCTTGACCGTCGCCTGCATGGAGCACGAGGACACCGCGGTCAAATTGCGCGCCGGATTCAGTGCGCCGCTACACGAGAGCGTACGGGCCCGACTCCTTGCCGACGGCATCAGCACGGTCACCGCCGAATCAGCAGCGGACGCCATCGTCGGCGGCGTGGTTTACCCGATTCTTTCTGGCGCGCAGCGCTATTCACGGCGGCGTGCGGAGCTCACCACGCGCATCATCGTCGACGCCCTCGTCCGTGGACGCTGACCAGGACCGCAGCGGGCGCAACAACGCATTCTTCTTGTAGTAGTGCTCGGCCATTCGCCGCATGATGTCGTCGAGCACGGTGACCGCGTTACTGAGGTAGGGACCCTTGTTCAACATCACGCACTCAGCCCGCTCGCTCATCGCCGCATCGCTGATCTCGGCGCGAGAGGGTAGCCCGGTCTTGGCGAGCTGCTCGAGCACCTGGGTCGCCCAGATCACCGGCAAGTGCGCGGCCTCACACAGCCACATGATCTCTTCCTGCAACTCGGCCATTCGCTCGTAACCGCATTCCACCGCGAGATCCCCGCGCGCGATCATGACCCCGGCCCGGGGCCGGCGCATCGCGGTGAGCAGCAGCTGCGGCAGGTGCTCGAAGGCTCGTCGGGTTTCGATCTTGAGCACGATGCCCAGGCTGTCGCCACCCTGCCGGTCGAGCTCATCGAGCAACCGCTCGACATCCGATGGGGTACGCACGAAGGACATGTCGACCAGATCCGCCAATTCGACCACGGCAGCCAAGTCAACGATGTCGTGGTCGGTGAGCGCCGATATCGGCAAATCGGTGTCGGGCATGTTGATGCCCTTACCTGCCTTGAGGTGAGCTTCCCGCAGACCCGGGTGATCGATACGAACGGTCAAGGCATCGTGGTTGACCGATATCACCCGCCCGCCGACCTTGCCGTCGTCGAACTGGATTACGTCACCGGGGCGAGCATGATCAAACGCCGCATGCAAGGTGCAGCCAATCTGTGCAACGGCTTGGTTCGGATCGACCGGGGCCGGTGAACAGTCGCGAGTCAGTTGCAGTAGGTCTCCGGCCCGCAACACCAGGCTCCGTTCCGTGTCGGGGAGCGGGCCGATTTCGGCAACCTCGCCGTCGCCTTCGGCATGCAACAGCGTTCCGGTCTGCAGGTACGTTGTATCGGGCGCGGTCATCACCAGTCCACCCATTTCGGCAGACCCACCGACCGCCTCGAGAAAAAGACGGCGCTTGGCCCCACGGGTGTCCCGCAAACTCAGCACGTCACCTGCTTTGCGGTTGGTCAGCCAATTTTGCGGAACCGTAACCGCCACCGTGCCGGGTTCTGGCGGATCGGTTGGTGCTTCAATCGAGGTCAGCCATGCCCGCGCCGGGGCCACGACCTGCCCGAGCGCGTTCCGTTGTGGACGCAATTTGACGACCGGCGGCCCTGGGCGCAATGGTCCGGTTCTCAGCTTCGGACCAGCCAAATCCATTGCCACCAGACATGTTGTGCCCGTGCTTAAGGCCGCCTCCCGGACATGGCGCGCCATCGCGCGCCACGCCGCTACATCGTCGTGGGCGCAGTTGATTCGCGCGATGTCCATGCCTCGCTGCACTAATCCGCGCACCAGATCGGGGTCGGTCGCGGCCTCGGACGGCAATGTGACCATGATGCGAGTCGTACGGTGCGGCGGACAGGGCCCCAGCAGCTCGACGGTACGTTGCCGCAAGATTTGCGGACCCTGTTCGATCGCCACCGCCGACGGCGGAGGTGGCTGCCACACTCCATCGACTATGGCGAGGATCGCAGAGCGAACGGCCGCAAGGGTGGCCTGAACGTGTGATTCGCTGCGGCCCAACGACGAAAGCCCGAACAACGCGAGCTCGGTTTGCAGTCCACGCAGATCGAACTGGCGAATCGCCCAATAGTGCACCAGATTTCGGGCGCTGGCCCGATGCTCGGGAGCGACCGCGGATATCCAGCTAGCCCATGAATACTCCGCGTCCGCCAATCGGCTCAGGAGGCTGTCGATTTGCTCGAGCAAGCCGACAAGGCGCTGGCGGGTGCCGTCGTCAACTGGTGCGAGTGTGTCGTATGGGGTTGCGCTCGAATTGGCGGCCAAGGGATCACTCGCCACGACGACTTCTCCTTGTCATCTCACAGCCGCGCAGCGTTAACGTCTGCGTAACGACCCTTTTGCGCCAATTATCAACGTGGATAATACGTTAACGGTGGCGAGCGGGGTGCAACAGAGGCGTTGGTCCCAAGCCGACGGGGAACTACGCGATAGTGATCGCGGCCAGACCTTGGTGCACGCGCTCGGGTAGCGATCCGCCGTGACTGAGCCAGTCGTCCAAGGCGATGCGCACCGCCGCCATCGCCAGCGCACCGATCAGGCGGGGCCTGGGATCTTGGGCCGCCAACCCGGGTATGCGCGGTGCGATGAGCTCGGCGATCGCCGATTCGTATCGCACATAGACGTGTAGCGTCCAGGCATCCAGTGTCTCGGACGATCGCGTGAGCGTGGCCAATTCGCGAACCTGGTCCTCGATCTCGGCGAATCCGCGCGCGAGTTCATCGAAAGCGCCGACGACCGCGTCGACGGCGGCCAGCTGCGCGGGCTGAGCGGCCAGCGCGGTGGTGATCCGGTTCAGCCAGTGGGCGTTCATGCCCTCGGCGACAGCGTCTTCCTTACTGTTGAAGTAGCGGAAGAAGGTCGCCCGGCCGATGTCGGCCGCGGCGGCGATGCGGTCGACCGTTGTCCCCGCCAGGCCACGACTGGCTACCAGCTGGGCCGCCGCGCCGGCGATGCGCTGCCGCATCGCCGTTCGCTTCCGCTGCGCCAGCGACGTCGTGACGGACATCGGCCCCACCCATGCACCCGAATCGACACCAAAAGGTTAAGACATAGTCTTACCATGAGACGATGTATCAAAGCTTGCCGGGCGCGATCGACCACGCCGCCCCGAAGGCACGCGCTGCCTGGCAGTTCTTCCAGCAGATGCTCGCCGACGTCACCAAGATTGTGACCGAGGACGCCGAATCGGAGCGCGAACTGCTCGAAGGTATGCGACTCATCGCCCGGGTATCGTCGCTGTGCTCCCAGTTGACCGTCGAGGCCGACCCCGAGCGGCCCTCGTTCTTCGATATGTGTTCGGACAACCGGATGGTCGGCGGTCCCAATCCCGACGGCAACTACTACGTGGCGATGATCCGCGGCGACCGACGCTACCGGATCAGCGGCTCCCGTGGCACCAGCGCCTACCTCGGACTACAGATCCTGGCCGGTACCGGACTGACGCCGCGGCGGATGGCGAATTACGTCAGCGACGTCGACTTGGCACTGGATTCCGGCGAATTCGCGCTCGTGCTCTCGGCCGAGGAACCCTCCGAGCTTGCCGGGGCGCAGTGGGTGAAAATCCCCGACGACGCGTCGTCGGTTGTCGTCCGGGAATACATCGGTGACCGAGCCTCCGAAGAGCTGGCCGCCCTGCGGATCGAGGCCCTCGACCCGCGTCCGCCGACCGCACTGACCGACAGCGGGCTCTCCGAGCAGTTCACCGCGATGGCATGGTCGCTGATGAAGCTCGCGACCCTGCACCGCACCATCAAGCCGGAGCTAATCGACAACCCCAACACGCTGCTGACGGCGGAGGCCGCCGATCTGGGTGCGGCCGACACCACCCCGGACAACCTGTACATGATGGGCACCTTCCGGCTCGACCCCGGCCAGGCAATGGTGCTCGACATCGCGCCTCCCGACACTCGCTACTGGAACGTCACACTGGAAAACATCTGGCACGAATGCCTGGAGCCGCGCCACCGGCACAGCTCGGTAACCAATCACGGGGTGCAACCCGACGCTGCCGGGGGCGTCCGGATTGCGATCTCCGCCAAAGACTTCGGCTTCGGTCATTGGCTCGACACCGGTGGCCGGCACCGCGGATTCATCGTCGTGCGCTGGCTGGACAACCCCAGCCCGCCCGACGTCGCCGTATCGGTGCGTCAAGGTGAGGGTCCGGTATGACACTGCAGGAGCGATTTGCGCCGGAACGGCTGATCGCCACCGCCTGCGAAGAAACCGGCAGCGACGATTTCGGCGCCGAGGGCTGGCGGCCCGGGCTGGACCGTCTCGTCGACGGTCTGATCAACGACGCGCGGCTATCAGACATCGGCGTCGAGATCGCTCACCTCGACATCATGCGGGCACTGAAGAACCGGCTTGGCGTCATCGCCTGGCGCAAGGAGCATCCCCGGGTCCCCACGGAGGCGATCGCGGCGCCAATATTCATCGTCGGCCAGCCC
The DNA here is from genome assembly GCA_964397935.1 of uncultured Mycobacterium sp. Classification (GTDB taxonomy): domain Bacteria; phylum Actinomycetota; class Actinomycetes; order Mycobacteriales; family Mycobacteriaceae; genus Mycobacterium. The sequence goes on along the minus strand of CAYNLB010000061.1, from coordinate 4,189 downwards.
CGCACCGGGACCACAATCCTCTACGATTTGCTCGCCCAGGACCCCGGGCTGCGCGCACCGTTGACGTGGGAGGTCGACGAGCCCTGTCCGGTCCCGCAGCCCGAGACCTACCACAGTGATCCGCGCATCGCCCAGACGCAGGCCAGCATCGACCTCTCCGAACAGATCATGCCCGGCTTCCTGGCATTTCATCCGATGGGTGCTCTCGTTGGGCAGGAGTGTGTCCGCATCACGGCCAGCGAGTTCACCAGCATGATCTACTCGGTCCAGTACCGCCTGCCGACTTATTACCGGTGGCTCCTCTATGACGCCGACCACGCCGGCGCCTATCGCTATCACCGAATGTTCCTGCAGCATCTGCAGTCTGGCGTCCCCGGCCAGTGGCTGCTGAAGTCACCCGCGCACCTGTGGCAGCTGGATGTGCTCCTGGCCACCTACCCCGATGCATTGATCGTGCAGACCCACCGCGATCCGCTCAACGTCATCTCGTCGATCGCCGCGTTGACCCACCACCTGCGCCGGATGTGCAGCGACGATTCCAGCATCGCCGACTGCGCCGCTCAGTCCTATGAAGAGATCGTCGTCGGCCTCGACCGCGCGATGGCGTTACGCACCAGCGGTGCCGTGCCCGCCGGCCGCGTGATCGACGTGCAGTTCACCGACTTCATGAACGACCCATGGACCACGATCAAGGACATTTACCAGCGCCTCGACCGTGAGCTGCAACCGGGCACCGAGCAGCGGATGCGAGAGTTCCTCGCCGCTCATCCCGGAGACGGCGGACGTGGCCGCTACACCTGGTCGGACACCGGCTTGGACGCCGGTGAGGTACGCGAGCGCGTGAGCGCCTATCAAGGCCGCTACGGTGTACCGACCGAACAGCTGCGGTGACTTCGCCGTCCGGGCGGTGAATGGCAGTGCGGGGCTTCGGATCTCGGTTATTCGGCGACTAGGTCGTAGGCATCCACCCGCCACGCCCCGTCGACCAGGCTGAGCTGGTTCCAGCATGCCGTCCGCTGGCCGATGCCGTCCAGGGACGGATCCAATTGCGCCAGCAGAACCGTGTTGAAAGCATCGTGCGACACCAGAACGACAGGGTCGGGCCCGAATTCGGCCACCAGCTCGAAAAACGCTCTCCGCGCACGATCCGCGAGCGCCGTGCGGCTCTCCACGCCGGGCGCGGAATCGACACTGCCATAACGGTTTTCGACCTCTTCGCGCGGAAGCCCGGTCATTGGCCCGTAGTCGCGGTCATTCAGCCGGACATCGATGGTCACCGGCGCGCCCGCGGCCGCGCCGATTGCCTGCGCGGTCGAGACCGCGCGCTGCAGCGGACTGGACACCACCGCCCCGGGCCGTCGAGCGGCCAACGTGTCGGCGAGCCGAGACACTTCGGCGATGCCGACTTCGTCCAGCGGGGGGTCGCTGAGCCCTCGTAATCGCCCTTCCGCGTTGAGCGCAGTACGCCCGTGCCTGGCCAGATAGACCCTGGTCGCTCCGTCCACCGTCTTCCTCCGTGTCATATCGGGCCGCGTGATTCGCGACCCGCACCGCCATCGTGAACTGACCATTCAACAGCATAGCGACCTGCGGGTAAGCTCTCCGCAAAGCGACAGAACATATCCGGAGTGGGCTTTTCGTTGATGGCGGCACCTGAAAACTCCTACACAGCAACGCCTGAGGAGCGGCCGTGGACGAAGACTGCCTGAAGCTCAGTACCTATCTGGCCGAACGTCGGCGCACCGACGACGGCTTCGTCTCCGATGTGCTGCTCGGTCTGTACGAACAACATCGCATCGCCAGCAGCATCATGCTGCGTGGCGTCGGCGGCTTCGGCACGGGGCGCCTCTATCGAACGGACCGGTCCCTTACCCTGTCCGAGGACCCGCCAGTGCTCATCACCGCCGTCGACAGCAGACCGACTATCGAGGCTTTGCTCGAACAGGTGCTGGCCGTCAAACAACGCGGACTGGTCACCCTGGAGCGTGCGCGACTGCTGAGCGAGGAGCTTCCGCCGCTGGAGCTGCCTGCCGATCTGCGCGAAGCGGTCAAGTTGACCATCTACCTTGGCCGCAAGGAACGCGTCTACGGGGTGCCCGCGTACATCGCCATCTGCGATTTGATGTACCGGCGCCGAATCGCCGGCGCATCGGTGTTCCTCGGCGTGGACGGCATCACCCATGGACAGCGCCAACGTGCGAGCTTTTTCGGTCGCAATGCCGATGTCCCGATGATGATCATCGCTGTCGGTTCCGGCGAGCGCATCGGCCGGGTCTTGCCCGAGCTCGGCGGGCTGCTTCACCAGCCCATGATCACGCTGGAACGCGTCCACGTGTGCAAGCGGGACGGCGAATTGCTCGCAGCGCCGCACGCCTTGCCGGCGGCCGACGAATACGGCCTGCCACTGTGGCAGAAACTGACGATCTACACCTCCGAATCCTCGCGCTACGGCCGCGTGCCGATTCACCGGGCGCTGATGCAGCGGCTTTGGCGGCGCAAAACACCCGACGGCGCCACGGTGCTGCGCGGCATCTGGGGTTTCCACGGCGACCATCTACCCCATGGCGACAGGGTGCTTTCCCTGAGTCGTCGGGTGCCCGTCGTCACCATCATCATCGACACCCCGGCCAACATCGCCGACTGCTTCGAGGTGGTCGACGAGCTGACCCGGGACGAGGGTCTGGTCACCAGCGAAATGGTGCCCGCGTTGGTATCGGATGAAGGCGACACCGGCCAGGGCAGCCCACGCATGGCCCGCCATCACTATTAGCGCGTATCCGGATCAGCCGGCGATGGAGGCGTCATAGATCGACTGGATCGCCTCGTCCAGAATGGCGTTGAACCGCTCGTCGGACTGGTCGACGAGCAGCCCCTCGGTCAGCGCCCGGCTGAAGCTGGCGATCACCCCGGTATTTTGGGCCAGCAGCTTGTTGGCCTCGTCACGGGTGTAGCCGCCGGAGAGCGCCAGTACGCGCATCACCTTCGGATGTTCGACCAGGGCGCGGTAGTGGTTGGCTTCGGTGGGCAGGCTCAGCTTGAGCATCACCCGTTGACCGTCGGGCACCGAATCGAGCCGTTTGCCGATCTCATCGCGCAAAATGTCCTCGGCCTGAGCTTTGTCCGGAATCGAGATGGTGACCTCGGGCTCGAGGATCGGTACCAGGCCGTGCGACAGCACCTGATGGGCCACCTCGAACTGCTGGGCGACCGCCGCGGCGATGCCCTTGGCATTGGCGCCACCGATCACCGACCGCTCCTTGGTGCCGAAGACCCCCTTGCCCACGGCACGTTCCAGCAGCTCGTTTAGTCCGGGCATCGGCTTCATCAGCTGGACGCCGTCGGACGCGTCCGCCAGGCCCTTGTCGATTTTGAGGATGGGCACCACGCCCTTGGTCTCCCAGAGGTAGGTGGTAGACGGCCTGCCCGCGATCTCGCGGTCCATGGTCTGCTCGAACAGGATCGCCGCCAGTACCCGGTCGCCGGTGAACACCGGGGAGGTGATGATCCGCGAGCGCATCTGGTGAATGAGGTCGAACATCTCCTCCTCGGAGGAGTATGCGCTGTCTTCGATGCCGTACAAGCGCAGCGCCTTCGGCGTCGAGCCACCGCTTTGGTCCAGCGCCGCGACGAATCCCTTGCCCGAAGTCATCCGGTCCACTTGCTTCTCGTTCGGCATGGAACTCTCCACTCCCTCGTGGTCCCTCAGGGCACCGCGCCGGTCGGTACCGTGCGCGGTCACGCTTGAATCGTGCCGATCATATTCGTCCGGTCACAACCCGAGCAGGCAGGTCGTCACACTTCGGCTTCGTCTCTTGGCGCCGAGGGCGGTTTTGGGGGGCCACAGCGGCATGCGATCGAGAAGCCGGTCGCGCACAACGAGCGTGTGAAAGAGTACCCCTTGTTGCCACCACCTCCCCCGGCTGCACGCGCGCCGTCCGTTCCCGGCTTTCGGTGACCGTCGCTCGAATCCTGACCACGCTGCGACGCCAGAACCCCTCCAGGATTTTGAGTGTGGTTTGCCCAGTGCCCTATCATCGACTAAACGCCTGCGGCTTTATCTGCAATTACCGGCGCAGATTGGCGGAGTGCGTCTCCTCTCCGGGCATGCGTGTTCTGCGGGGTTGAATCAGCAGCCCCCGGCTTGGCAGTAGCTGTCGAAAGCTAGTGGTGTCCCGCCAGGGACCGAATG
>CAYNLB010000060.1:11861-26820 GCA_964397935.1 uncultured Mycobacterium sp. | reverse complement strand
GCCGAAGACGAAATAGAACAAGAGGAGGCCCGCGCACCCGGCGACACCGTGGTGCTGGGCAGCGAGGACGATTTCTGGCTGCAGGTCGGCATCGACCCGATTCGGATCATGACGAGTTCCGGCACTTTCTACACGCTGCGCTGCTACCTGGACGATCGGCCGATCTTCCTGGGCCGCAACGGACGGATCAGCGTGTTCAGCTCCGAACGGGTACTGGCGCGCTACCTCGCCGACGAGCACGACCACGACTTGGCCGATCTGAGCACCTACGACGACATCCGTACCGCCGCAACCGACGGCTCACTGGAGGTCGAGGTCACCGATGACAACATCTACGTGCTCAGCGGCCTGGCCGACGACATTGCCGACGGGCCGGATGCCGTGGACCGGGAGCAGCTGGACCTGGCCGTCGAGCTGCTCCGCGACATCGGCGACTACTCCGAGGAAGGCACGGTCGACAAGACGCTCGAGACCAGTCGGCCCTTGGGCAAGCTGGTGGCCTACGTGCTCGAGCCGGACTCGGTCGCCAAGCCCACGCCGCCGTACGCCGCGGCGGTGCGGGAGTGGGAAAAACTGGAGCAATTCGTCGACGGGCGGCTGAGGCGCGAATAGCGCGCCGTTTGACGGGCTCTCGAGAGTCGCTTTTACTGGCGGGTGTCGCTTCCCGGGATCGGCCCGTTACCGTTGTACGGCTTTCAGCGTCCGGGCATGCTGCTGTTCGGTGTGGTCCCGCTGGCCCTGCTGGCCGTCTACATCCTCGTGCAGGCCCGGCGCCGGCTCCGGCTGCGCCGGTTCACCGAGACGAACGTGCCGCAGTCGCCGTGGCGACATCTCCCCATCGCGGTATCGCTGCTCTGCCTCGCCTTCTTGACCATTGCGCTGGCCACCCCGACCCACGACATGCGCATACCGCGCAACCGTGCCGTCATCATGCTGGTGATCGATATCTCGCAATCGATGCGGGCGACCGACATCCAGCCCAACCGGCTCAAGGCGGCCGAGCAGGCAGCCGGTCAGTTCGCCAGCAAAGTGACGCCGGGCATCAACCTCGGGCTGGTCGCTTTCGCGGGAACGCCCTACCTGCTGGTGCCGCCGACCCCTCAGCACCAGGCGACCATCGAGGCGCTGAAAAAGCTCGACTTCGGCGACAGCACGGCAACCGGCGAAGCCATCTTCACCGCACTGCACGCGATCGGCGCCACGGCCATAGCGGGTGGCGACAGTCCGCCACCGGGCCGCATCGTGCTGCTCTCCGACGGCGGCGAGAACAAGCCGTCGAATCCCAGCGATCCCCATGATGGGGCCTACACCGCGGCGCGTTTGGCCAGGGACGAAGGAGTGCCCATCTCGACGATCTCGTTCGGAACAAAGACCGGCGAGATCGAGATGGATGGGCAACGGGTCGCGGTCCCGGTTTCGACCGACCAGATGAAAACGATAGCCAGGTTGTCCGGCGGGCAGTCCTACACCGCCACCAACATCGACGAACTCGACAAGGACTATGACGCCATCGAGAAGGAGATCGGCTACCGGACCGTGCCCGGGCCGGGCAGCGCCGGATGGCTGCGACTCGGTGTCGTCACCGCCTTGATCGCGACGGCGTTGTCACTGGTGATCAACCGGCGACTGCCGACCTGAGCTACGAGGGCAGCCTGCGGTTCAGCAGCAGACCCGCCAGTATGGCGCCGGCCATCACGACGGTGCCGAGCAGCATCCAGGCGAGGCTGGCGTCTCCCTTCACTGTCTCGTAGCCGATCTGACGCTCCAGTGTGTCGTAGACCTGCTCGAGCGACTGCAAGCTGTCGGCGTGGAACGATTGGCCGTCGGTGATCTCGCAGATCTTCTCCAGGGTTTGGTCGTCCACCGGCACCGGAATGGTGGCGCCTTCATACACAACCGTGCCGTACGGCGTCCCGAAAGAGATCGTCGAGATCTGCACCCCCTGGGACTTGGCCGCCCGCGCCGCGGTGAAAGCTCCCTGCGGGGCGTTGGGATCCAGCGGCACATTTTCGGCGCCGTCGGACTCCAGCACGATCCGCGCCGGTGGCGGACCCTCGCCACCGCCCATCACCGAGCCGACCGTCGCGATGGCCTGCAGTGCGGTGAAAATGCCTTCTCCCGTCGCCGTTTTCGGCGCCGGTTTCAACCTGTCGATGGCCGCTTTGACCGCTTCGCGGTTGGTCGTCGGCGCCACCAGTAGCGACGCGTTGGCCGCGTATTCCACCAGCCCGAGGTTGATGGCCGGCGTCAACTCGGCGGCGAACTTCTTGCCGGCCTCCTTCGCTGCGGTCAGCCGGTCCGGGGCGACGTCGGTGGCGGCCATGGACTCCGAAACGTCGATGACCAACATCACTACCGCACGGTTGAGCGGAATACGCACGTCGGAGGTCGGGCCGGCCATTGCCGTGGTCAGCAGCACCAACGAGGTGGCGAGCAGAATCGTCGGCACATGGCGCCACCGGCTTGGGCGCGGCGGTGCGACGCGCTGCAGCACGTCCATGTTGGCGAACCGCAGCACCCGCCGGCGGCGGGCGTATTGCAGGACGACGTAGCTTCCCACCACCAACAGCACGAGCAGCAGGAACAAGAAGAACCAGGCGTGCTGGAAGCCCGTCAGCGACACGGGGCCCAGCAGGGGCAACTTCATGCCCACCCACCCTATTCGTCCGAATTTGGCGCCGCACGGCCCCGCCGGCGGGAGCGGTCAGCCAACGAACGCGCCTTCCACGGCGTCCGCAACCACCTCGCGAGCACGGTGTGCGCCGTGGCAGAACCTACCCAACGAAGTGTGTTATGCGGCCGCCGATAAGCGCCGCTCGCCCGCTAGCCGGGCGGACGGCGTTCGCGCGTCAGACGCAGCCGTCGTGGCGATGGTGTCGGGGCGAACCCCGTGCCACGACGGCGCTCGCTATCGACGGTATCGCGATGGGCCATAAGGGATCTCGTGAGGCGCCTCAGCCGATCAACACCGCGTACCGTGGCTTGATCACCTCGTCGATGATCGCCAACCGCTGGTCGAAGGGAATGAAGGCCGATTTCATCGCATTGATGGTGAAGCGCTCGAGGTCGCTCCACCCGTAACCGAACACCTCCACCAACCGGCACATTTCGAGGCTCATGGAGGTGTCGCTCATCAACCGGTTGTCAGTGTTGACCGTCACCCGGAAGCGGCTGCGGGCCAGCAGATCGAACGGATGGTCGGCGATGCTCTTGACGGCGCCGGTCTGCACGTTCGAACTGGGACAGAGCTCCAGCGGAATTCGCTTGTCCCGCAATATCGATGCCAGCCTGCCCAACCGGATCTCCCCGGCTTCGGGGCCGTCGTCCAAGACGTCGATGTCGTCGACGATGCGCACCCCATGGCCCAGCCGGTCAGCGCCGCAGAACGCGATCGCCTCATGGATGGACGGCAGTCCGAAAGCCTCACCGGCGTGAATGGTGAAGCGCGCGTTGTTATCTCGCATGTACTCGAAGGCATCCAGGTGCCGCGTCGGCGGATTGCCGGCCTCGGCGCCTGCGATGTCGAATCCGACCACGCCCTTGTCCCGCCACCGGATCGCCAGCTCGGCGATCTCCCGCGACACTGCAGCGTGCCGCATGGCGGTAACCAAGAGCCGCACCACGATTGGACGGCCCACGGCCGCACAGGACTTCTCGCCGTCGGCGAAACCGGCCAGCACGGCGTCGACGATATCGTCGAACGACAGCCCGCGGTCGATGTGCAACTCGGGCGCGAACCGAACTTCGGCGTAGACGACCGAATCGGCGGCCAGGTCTTCCACACACTCGTGGGCCACGCGATGCAGCGCCTCGGGTGTCTGCATCACCGCCACGGTGTGCGAAAACGGCTCCAGGTAGCGCTCCAGCGAGCCGCTGTGGGACTGGGTGCGAAACCAGGTGGCCAGCTCGTCGACGTCGGTGCTGGGCAGGCCGTCGTAGCCGTTCTGCCCGGCGATGTCCACCACGGTCGACGGGCGCAGCCCCCCGTCGAGATGGTCGTGCAGCAGGGCCTTGGGCGCTTTCCTGATCTGCGCCAGATCCAGGTTTGTCACGTGGCGATCCGATCGATGATCAGCGGGCGCGGCGCCGGTGGGTCACCGACGCTGTAGCCGCGGTCCAGCTCGGCCAGCGCGGCGGCGAAGCGTTCCGGGGTGTCGGTGTACAGGGTGAACAACGGCGCTCCGGCCGCGACCGGCTCCCCCGGGCGGCGGTGAATCCTGACACCGGCGCCGTACTGCACCGCATCGCCCGGACGGGATCTACCCGCACCGAGTCGCCAAGCCGCCAGTCCCACTGCCATCGCGTCGATATCGCCCATTGTGCCGCTTCGGCCGGCGGTCACGGTCTCGGAATGCGTACCGATCGGCAACGGTACCGACAAATCACCGCCCTGAGCCGCGACGAGCCGGCGGAAACGGTCCATCGCGGAGCCGTCGCGCAGCGTCTGGGCGGGATCGCGGTCGTCGATCCCGGTCAACTCGAGCATCTCGTCGGCCAGCCGCAAGGTCAGTTCGACCACGTCGGGCGGGCCGCCACCGGCCAGCACGTCCAGCGCCTCGGCGACCTCGAGGGCATTGCCGACGGTGGCGCCCAGCGGGTAATTCATGTCGGTCAGCAGCGCGCGGGTGGGGACCCCGTGCGCCGTGCCCAGCTCGACCATGATGCGCGCGAGCTCACGACTCCGCGCCTCCGATTCCACCAGCGCTCCGGCGCCGACCTTCACGTCGAGCACCAGCGCGCCCGCTCCCGCGGCCAGCTTCTTGCTCATCACCGAGCCGGCGATCAACGGCAGGGATTCGACGGTGGCGGTGATATCTCGCAGCGCGTAGACCTTCTTGTCCGCCGCCGCCAGCTGGCCGGCGGCGAAGATCGCCGCGCCGACATCACCCAGTTGTTCGCACACGCGCCGGTTGGACAGCTCGACGGTGAAGCCGGCAATGGATTCCAGCTTGTCCAGGGTGCCGCCGGTGTGGCCCAGCCCGCGGCCGGACGCCTTGGGCACCGCAGCGCCGCAGGCGGCGACGACGGGGAGCAACGCCAGTGTGGTCTTGTCCCCAACGCCCCCGGTCGAGTGCTTGTCGACGGTGGGCACCACCTTGCCCCCGATGCGCAGATCGCGGAAATCCATCACTTCGCCCGACGCCACCATCGCCGTCGTCCACCTGGCTATCTCGCCGCGGTCCATACCGCGCCAGAAGATCGCCATCAGCAGGGCCGCCATCTGTTCCTCGCCGACCCGGCCGTGGGTATAGGCGTCGATGACCCAGTCGATGGCGGCATCAGACAACCGGCCGCCATCGCGCTTGGTCCTGATCACCGTCGGCGCATCGAACCCGAAGTCGATCACGTCTGTTACCGGGTCAGGTCTTCTGGGCCGAAGGCGTCGGGTAGCAGGTCGTCGAGCCGCCGCGGTCCGGCCGGATGGTCGATCAGCATGTCGGGGCCGCCATGTTCCAGCAGCAATTGACGGCATCTGCCGCACGGCATCAGCAGCGATCCCCGCGCGTCGACGCAGACCAGCGCGAGCAATCTGCCACCACCGGTCGAGTGCAGAGAGCACACCACACCGCATTCGGCGCACAGAGCCAGGCCATACGACACATTCTCCACGTTGCAGCCGATAACCACACGATGGTCGTCGGTCAGCGCCGCCGCACCCACCCGAAACTGCGAATACGGTGCATACGCGCTCTCAGCTGCTTGGATTGCCTTGCTCCGCAGCATGTTCCAATCAATTTCGGCGTGCATGATGGCAGCGCGGGCGTCGTCAGACCGGTCCCACGCCGCGCAGCGGTGCCACCGGCACGTCGACGAGGATCGGCGTGGGGGATGCGAGGGCGGCGATCAGGGTGTCCGACAAGGTCGCCGGATCGTCTAGGCGGGCGGCCGCCACGCCCATGCCCTGGGCGAGGCCAACCATGTCGATTCCGGGCAGGTCGAGGGCCGTCTCGATGACATGTGCAAACCGGTCCATGCCGAATATCGTCTTGAACCCCTTCATGGCGCCATATTCTGCGTTGTTGTAGACCACGACGGTCAGCGGCAGTTGATGTTGCGCCGCGGTCCACAGGGCCTGAATGGAGTACATCATCGACCCATCTCCGATGATGCAGACCGTTCTGCAGTCGCGGTTCGCCAGCGAGCCACCGACGGCCGCCGGCAGGGCCCACCCCAATCCGCCGCTGAACGAATTATGGTATTTTCCAGCTGTTTTCATTCTGAGATGGGTACGGACGATCTCGCGGTACGATGGGGCTTCTTCGAATACCACCGCGTCGTCGGGCAGCAACTCGGAAAGGACACGGGTCACCGCGCTGGCCTGCAACGGGGCCGAAACCGGGCCGGGGTCGGGGCGATTCCACGGCTTGGGCGGCGCCGAGCCGGTCGGCGGTAACAGCGCCGTCAGCGCGCCCACAGCCTCGTCAAGCGAGCAAATGATGCTGTCACCAACGGGTGCGGAGAACGCCAGCGCAGGATCGTCGGTCAGCTGCAACACTTGCGCGCCCGGCGGCGCGAATGGACCGTCGGTGTGGATGTGGTAGGTGAACACGTGGGCGCCGACGACAAGAATCACGTCGTGCTCGTCGAGTGCCTCTACCACCTTTTGCCGGCTCGCGGCGAGGAAGCCCCGAAACAACGGATGGCGCTGCGGAAAACTGAAGCGCGACGACTGCGGCGCCTCGTAAACGCCCGCGTTCAGCCGTTCGGCCAAGGTGACGATCTCGGTCGCGCAGCCGCTGGCGTCGGCAGCTTGGCCGACGACTATCGCCGGCCGCCGGGCAGCGGCCAGGGCCTTGGCGAACCGGGCGATGATGGCGGGGTCGGCGCCGACCGAGGGCGCGACGGTACGGGGGCGGACCGGCTCGGCCTCGCGGCTCCAGTCATCTTCGGGAATCGACACGAACACCGGGCCGCGCGGCGGCGTAAGCGCCGTCAGCAGCGCCCGGGCGATCGCGCCGGGCACATCGGCGGCGCGTGCAGGCTCGTCGGCCCATTTCACGTAAGGGATCGGCAACAGCGTCGACTGCTTTGAACACAGGTAGGGATCCGTGGGCAGCATCGCGCGGGTCTGCTGGCCGGCGGTAACGAGCAGCGCAGTGTTGTTGCGTGCCGCCGACACGACGCTGCCCATCGCGTTGCCAAGGCCCGCAGCCGTGTGCACGTTGACGACGCCCGGCCGCCCGCTGCGCTGCGAGTAGCCGTCGGCCATCGCCACCACACTGGCCTCCTGTAGCGCCAAGACGTAATCGAGATCCCCCGGCCAATATGCATACATGCGCATCTCGGTCGAGCCCGGATTGCCGAAAACTCGATCCACCCCGAAACTTCGAAGGACCTCGAAGGTTTCTTCAGCGACTGTGCGCACTGCCGTCATCTCGATCCTCTCCGAGGAGATCGCGCTGGCCGCGTCGGATTATGCCTCAATGCGGCAACGACGCGGTCGAAGGTTCGGCGGCACGGCAAAACGGGCGCACCCGTCGGGCCGGCGCCCTCGTCGACCGCACGCAAGCTCAAGCTCCGAGCGGATGGTGGCCCCAGTCCCCCCGAGAAGGAGGCTCCCCTCCGCGCGCCGTTTCGGCCCCCGCTCCAATCGTCGTCAAGCTACGCTGAACTGCCCGGCTTGAGTGTCGTTCGACGTCCGCGAAGGCGGTGAGGACTGGGGTGAGTACGCAGGCGACATCCGCGGATCCGGCAACCGGATCGGCGCCGTCGCGCAAACGGCGACCCCCACGGACCCTGTACCGGGGAGACCCCGGCATGTGGGCGTGGGTGTTGCATCGCATCAGCGGGGCGACGATCTTCTTCTTCCTTTTCGTCCACGTCCTGGACGCCGCCATGCTGCGGGTGAGCCCGCAGACCTACGACGCGGTGATCCACGACTATCAGACCCCGGTTGTCGGCCTGATGGAATACGGCCTGGTCGCCGCGGTGCTCTTGCACGGGCTGAACGGCGTTCGGGTGATCCTGATCGACTTCTGGTCACAGGGCCCCCGCTACCAGCGGCTGATGTTCTGGATCGTCGGCGTGGTTTTCCTGCTGCTGATGGTTCCGGCGGGCGTGGTGACCGCCATTCACATCATGGAGCACTTGCGATGACCAGCCCCGACCTTCAGCTCGGACGCGGCGACACAGCGCCGGTCCGGCAGCGCAGCCACGACCGCCCCGCCAGCCTCGACAATCCACGCTCCCCACGGCGCCGCGCCGGGATACCCAACTTCGAGAAATTCGCGTGGCTTTTCATGCGGTTCTCCGGAGTCGCGCTGCTGTTCCTGGCGATCGGGCACCTGTTCATCATGCTGATGTGGGACGACGGCGTCTACCGCATCGACTTCAACTATGTGGCGCAGCGCTGGGCTTCGCCGTTCTGGCAGTTCTGGGATTTGGCGTTGTTGTGGCTGGCGCAGCTGCACGGCGGCAACGGCCTGCGCACCATCATCGATGACTACAGCCGCAAGGACAGCACCCGCTTCTGGCTCAACAGTCTGCTGCTGTTGTCGATGGCATTCACGTTGGTGCTGGGCACCTACGTCGTGCTGACATTCGACCCGAACATCTCGTGAGAGGTGAACATGATTGAGCCGGTTCCTTCTCATCGCTTCGTCCCCCTCGCCGTCCCCTCGCTACGCTGGGGTACCCCCGCGCGGCTGGGGGTGCCCCCACTGCATCGTCGGCGGCGGCGGTGATCTCCCAACACCGATACGACGTGGTGATCGTCGGCGCGGGCGGTGCCGGGATGCGGGCGGCCGTCGAGGCCGGCCCCCGAGTGCGCACCGCGGTGCTGACCAAGCTGTACCCGACCCGTAGCCACACCGGTGCCGCCCAGGGCGGCATGTGCGCGGCGCTGGCCAACGTCGAAGACGACAACTGGGAGTGGCACACGTTCGACACCGTCAAGGGCGGCGACTATCTCGCGGACCAGGACGCCGTGGAGATCATGTGCCGGGAAGCGATCGACGCGGTGCTCGACCTCGAGAAGATGGGGATGCCGTTCAACCGCACCCCCGAGGGCCGCATCGATCAGCGCCGCTTCGGCGGACACACGCGCGAACACGGTAAGGCCCCGGTGCGCCGGGCCTGTTACGCCGCCGACCGCACCGGCCACATGATCCTGCAGACCCTGTACCAGAACTGCGTCAAGCACGATGTGCAGTTCTTCAACGAGTTCTACGCGCTGGACCTGGTGCTCACCCAGACGCCGAGCGGGCCGGTGGCCACCGGCGTGGTCGCCTACGAGCTGGCCACCGGCGAGATCCACGTCTTCCACGCCAAGGCCGTGGTGATCGCGACCGGCGGTTCGGGGCGGATGTACAAGACCACCTCCAACGCGCACACGCTGACCGGCGACGGTATCGGCATCGTGTTCCGCAAGGGACTTCCGTTGGAAGACATGGAATTCCACCAGTTTCATCCGACCGGTCTGGCCGGACTGGGCATCCTGATCTCCGAAGCGGTGCGCGGTGAGGGCGGCCGGCTGCTCAACGGCGAGGGTGAGCGCTTCATGGAGCGCTACGCGCCGACGATCGTCGACCTGGCACCGCGCGACATCGTCGCCCGCTCGATGGTGCTCGAAGTCTTGGAGGGCCGCGGGGCCGGCCCGCACAAGGATTACGTCTACATCGACGTCCGCCATCTCGGTGCGGACGTGCTGGAAGCCAAGCTGCCCGACATCACCGAGTTCGCCCGCACCTATCTGGGCGTGGACCCGGTGCGCGAGCTCGTCCCGGTCTACCCGACGTGCCATTACGTGATGGGCGGCATCCCCACCACGGTCACCGGACAGGTGTTGCGGGACAATACTTTCACCGTGCCGGGCCTGTATGCGGCCGGTGAGTGCGCGTGCGTTTCGGTGCACGGCGCCAACCGGCTGGGCACCAACTCGCTGCTCGATATCAACGTCTTCGGCCGTCGGGCCGGCATCGCGGCGGCCGGCTATGCGCGACGGCATGACTTCGTCGACATGCCGCCGAATCCGGCGGCGATGGTCCTCGGTTGGGTGGCCGACATCCTCTCCGAGCCCGGCAACGAGCGTGTCGCCGATATCCGCGGCGCGCTGCAGCAGTCGATGGACAACAACGCGGCGGTGTTCCGCACCGAGGAGACGCTCAAGCAGGCGCTCATCGACATCCACGCGTTGAAGGAGCGGTATTCCCGAATCTCTCTGCACGACAAAGGAAAGCGCTTCAACAGCGACCTGCTGGAGGCCATCGAGCTGGGCTTTTTGCTGGAGTTGGCCGAAGTCACGGTGGTCGGGGCCTTGAATCGCAAGGAGTCCCGCGGCGGCCACGCCCGCGAGGACTATCCGAACCGCGACGACGTCAACTACATGCGCCACACCATGGCCTACAAGGAAATTGGGGCCGATAAGCAGGGCACCGATCTGCTGAGCGACATCGCGCTGGAGTTCAAGCCCGTCGTGCAGACCCGTTACGAACCCAAGGAGCGCAAGTACTGATGGCTTTTGAACCAGAGGAGGCTTCAGAGGTCGACACAGCACCGGAACCACCCTTGCCGCCAGTGCCCGAGGGCGCCGTGATGGTGACCGTGAAGATCGCCCGGTTCAACCCCGACCGGCCCGACGCCTTCGCGGAAACGGCTGGCTGGCAAAGCTTCCGGGTGCCCTGCCTGCCCAGCGATCGGCTGCTCAACCTGTTGATCTATATCAAGAGCTACCTGGACGGGACGCTGACCTTCCGGCGCTCCTGCGCCCACGGCGTGTGCGGTTCGGACGCCATGCGCATCAACGGCGCCAACCGGCTGGCCTGCAAGGTGCTGATGCGTGACCTGCTGCCCGACAAGCCGGGCAAGCCCGGAAAGGGGCTGACCGTCACGGTCGAACCGATTCGCGGGCTGCCGGTGGAAAAGGACCTGGTGGTCAACATGGAGCCGTTCTTCGACGCCTATCGCGCGGTGAAGCCGTACCTGGTCACCAGCGGCAATCCGCCGACGCGGGAGCGCATCCAGAGCCCGACCGACCGCGCCCGCTACGACGACACCACCAAATGCATCCTGTGCGCGGCCTGCACCACCAGTTGCCCGGTGTTCTGGCACGAGGGCAGCTATTACGGTCCGGCGGCGATCGTCAACGCGCACCGCTTCATCTTCGACAGCCGCGACGAAGCCGCCGCCGAACGTCTCGACATCCTCAACGAGGTGGACGGCGTGTGGCGGTGTCGCACCACGTTCAACTGCACCGAGTGTTGTCCGCGCGGCATCCAGGTCACCAAGGCGATCCAAGAGGTCAAACGGGCGCTGATGTTCTCGCGGTAGATGCGCGGGTCCTTCGCGCCGGGCGTCCCTTCACGTGCCGAGCGTCACGCCAGCGTGGCGTCCAGCGCCGAGCGTCACGCCAGCGTGACGCGGGCGGGCGTCACACGTTCGGGGACCGTCTCGTCTGAGGGGTATGACACAGAAAACCCGCATCGAACCCCTGCCCCCGCAGCGCGCGCCGCTGCTGACCCGCGCCATGTATCGCGTCGCCCGGCGGCGCTATGGCCAAGTACCGGAGCCCTTCACCGTCGCCGCGCATCACCGGAAGCTGATGGTCGCCGGCGCCGTGCACGAGACCATGGTCGACCGGGCGTCGAAAACACTGCCGGTCAGCGTGCGTGAGCTTGCGGTGCTCTGGACCGCGCGCACGATCGGCTGCTCATGGTGCGTCGACTTCGGGTCCATGCTGCAGCGCCTGGACGGCCTCGACATCGAGCGGCTCAAGGACATCGACAACTACGCCACCTCAACGGCATTCACCGACGACGAGCGCGCAGCGATCCGCTATGCCGACGCGATTACCCTGGACCCGCACACCGTCACCGACGAGCAGGTCGCCGATCTGCGGGCCCGCTTCGGCGATGCCGGGGTGATCGAACTGACCTACCAGATCGGGGTGGAGAACATGAGGGCGCGGATGAACACCGCGCTGGGCATCACCGAGCAGGGCTTCAACTCCGGTGACGCCTGCCGCGTCCCATGGATTACCGAGACCCCAGCGGAGAGCCGGTGAACTTGTCGGGGTTGGCGATGTCCCATAGCGCACATACCCTTCCGTCACGCACGGTGATCGCCAGGATTCGCGGCAGCATCGCCCGATGGCCGTCCCCGCCGGGCGTTCCCGCCGTGTAGGCGCCCAGTTCACCGTTGACCAGGCCCAGCTGATTCGACGAGAAGAACGCCGGGCCGTAACGGCGGGCCAAGCCGAAGATGAACCGAACCACCTTGTCCGCCCCGTGGATGACCTGAACGGCGGTGGGCGCCTTCCCGTCGGAATCGCCGGTGAACGTCACGTCCGGGTGCAATAGCGCCACCACGGTGTCCACCTCGCCGGCGGCCATGGCGGCCATCAGCCGACCCACCACCTCGTTGTGCGAGGGATCGGGTTCCGGCGGGGGCGACACGGCGACGGCCTTGCGGGCCCGCGAGGCCAGCTGCCGGGCGGCGGGCTCGCTGATTCCCAGCACCTCGGCCACCTCGGCGAAGGGCACGGCGAACCCGTCGTGCAGCACGAAGGCGACCCGCTGATCGGGGGACAGGCGCTCCAGCACGACCATCGCCGCGAACCGGGCATCTTCGGCGGCCACCACGGCAGACAGCGGATCGGTTTCTTCAAAGCCGGTGACCACCGGTTCGGGCAGCCAATTGCCGGTGTAGGTTTCGCGCCGATGCGCGGCCGACCGCAGCCGGTCCAGGCCGAGCCGGCTCACCACGGTGGTCAGCCAGGCCCGAAGGTCGATGATCTCCGTTCTTTTTTCGGGGTCCTGGGCGTCCCACCGCAGCCAGGCTTCCTGCACGATGTCCTCGGCGTCGGCCACGGTGCCGATCAACCGGTAGGCGACCGTCATGAGATGCGGCCGCAGGTCTTCGAATTCACGGACCTCCTGCGCCGAGGTCATACCCGAAAGCCTAGGCGCCACGGCAGGCAGTCACAACGAGTTTCGGGACGGCAAGGCACGCATCGCCTGCCGGACCAGGCCGGGCACGGAGTCCGCCAGGTCCGGCCGGCCCGACAAGATGGAACGAAACGCGCGATGCGACGCCCAAAGTTGGCGTGGGGAAGGAATTTTGGGCAGCCAAGCCAGCTCCCAATGGATGCCGTTGATCGGGTCGTCGAAGAAAACGGCGTAGTAGCCGGGCCAGTAGTGCGGATACGCCTTGGGTTCGTCGGTGACGGGAATTCCGCGCGGCTTCAGGAACTCGCGACAAAAGCGATCGACCTCGCGTCGGCTCGTGGCCCACAGCGCGATGTGGTTGATGCCGACAGCCTGATCGGAATGAACGAGCTTTTCCCCGGTGCGGGCCGGTTGAATGCCGATGTAGCTGTGCGGAACCATAAAGCGGGTCAGGTAATACGTCGATCGGTAGTCGATGTCGAGCGTGGAGAAGCTCGTGTATCCCAACCACCCGAACATCGCATCGTAAAAACCGATGGACCTGTCGTAGTCCAAGACCGCGAATTCAACGTGATGAACACCGCGCCAGCGCACCATTACCTCCTCGGAACGGTCCTACTACCGATCGTAGTAAGAACGATGGAGAATCGGAAGGTCACCAAAACGGAGTTCGGCGCGCTTTAGCGATACGCTCGCGACCACGATGACTGACAATCTCTGGCTGCACTTCGCTCGGCACGGTCCGGGCATCACGGCGCCGATCATCACCCGCGGCGAGGGTGTCACCATCTTCGACGATCGCGGCAAAAGCTACCTCGACGCGTTGTCCGGGCTGTTCGTCGTCCAGGTTGGCCACGGGCGCACCGAACTCGCCGAGACCGCGGCCCGCCAGGCGCAGACGCTGGGCTTCTTCCCGCTCTGGGGATATGCCACCCCGACCGCGATCGAACTCGCCGAGCGCCTCGCCCACTACGCCCCCGGCGACCTGAACCGGGTGTTCTTCACCACCGGCGGCACCGAGGCCGTCGAAACCGCGTGGAAGCTGGCCAAGCACTACTTCAAGCTCACCGGCAAACCCGGTAAGCACAAGGTGGTTTCGCGGTCGATCGCCTACCACGGCACCACCCAGGGCGCGCTGGCGATCACCGGGCTGCCGTTGTACAAGGCGCCGTTCGAGCCGGTGACGCCGGGCGGCTTCCGGGTGCCCAACACGAACTTCTACCGCGCACCCGAGCCTTACGCCGACGACGTCAAGAGCTTCGGGCAGTGGGCGGCCGACCGAATCGCCGAGGCGATCGAGTTCGAGGGGCCCGACACCGTCGCCGCGGTGTTCTTGGAACCGGTGCAGAACGCGGGCGGCGCCATCCCCCCGCCCCCGGGCTATTTCGAACGGGTGCGCCAGATCTGCGACGAGTACGACGTGCTGCTGGTGTCCGACGAGGTGATCTGCGCGTTCGGCCGGATCGGGTCAATGTTCGCCTGCTCATCAGATATCGGAGACTTCGGCTACGTCCCCGACATGATCACCTGCGCCAAGGGGATGACGTCGGGCTACTCACCGATCGGCGCGATGATCGCCAGCGACAGGTTGTTCGAGCCGTTCAACGACGGCTCCACGGTCTTCCCCCACGGCTACACGTTCGGCGGCCACCCGGTCTCGGCGGCCGTGGGGCTGGCCAACCTCGACATCTTCGAGCGCGAGGGCCTGGTTGACCGCGTCAAGCATCACGCGTCCGCCTTACGCGCCACCCTGGAAAAGCTGTATGACCTGCCCATCGTGGGCGATGTGCGCGGCGAGGGGTACTTCTACGCAATCGAGCTGGTCAGGGACAAAGCGACCAAAGAAACCCTCGGCGACGCCGACCGCAAACGGCTGCTGCACGGCTACGTATCGCCCGCACTGTTCGAGGCCGGCCTGTACTGCCGCGCCGACGACCGGGGCGATCCCGTCATCCAGCTGGCGCCGCCGCTGATCAGCGGTCAGGCCGAGTTCGACACCATCGAATCCATCCTGCGCGACGTGCTCACCGAGGCCGGTAAGCGGCTCTAGCCGGCTCTGGCCCGCTGTGGCCGCG
>CAYNLB010000060.1:0-11761 GCA_964397935.1 uncultured Mycobacterium sp. | reverse complement strand
CACAAACGATGACCTTCTTACGCTCCGCGTCATGCCTGGCAGCGGCGGTTATCCTGATGGCCGCCCCGGCGGTGTTCGGCGCCCCGGCCGCGATCGCCGAGCCCGACGCCGCACCCACCAACTGCCCCTTCAAGGTGAACACCCCACCCGCGGTGGATTCGTCGGAGATTCCCGAAGCCGGTGACCCGCCGATCCCGCTGGCGGTGCCCCCGCAACCGGTCGGCGGCGAGGCGCTCGGCAGCTGCGGCGTCGTCGCCGCCCCCGATACGCCGCCGCTGCCGAACGACGTCTCCGCCGACGCATGGCTGGTGGCCGATCTCGACAGCGGCGCGGTCATCGCCGCCAAGGACCCGCACGGTCGTCACCGCCCGGCCAGTGTCATCAAGGTGCTGGTCGCGATGGTGTCCATCAATACGCTCAACATGAACAAGTCGGTGCCCGGCACCGCCGACGACGCGGCCACCGAAGGTACCAAGGTCGGCGTCGCCGACGGCGGGGTGTACACGGTCAACCAGCTGCTGCACGGACTGCTGATGCACTCCGGCAACGACGCCGCGCACGCGCTGGCCATGCAGCTCGGCGGGATGCCGACCGCACTCGAGAAAATCAACGTGCTGGCCGCCAAGCTCGGCGGCCGGGACACCCGGGTGGCGAGGCCATCGGGACTGGACGGGCCCGGCATGAGCACCTCGGCCTACGACATCGGGCTGTTCTACCGGTACGCCTGGCAAAACCCCATCTTCGCCAACATCGTCGCGACGCGAACCTTCGACTTCCCCGGCCATGGTGACCACCCCGGCTACGAGCTGGAAAACGACAACCAGCTGCTCTACAAGTACCCCGGCGCGCTGGGCGGCAAGACCGGTTACACCGACGACGCCGGCCAGACCTTCGTGGGTGCGGCCAACCGCGATGGGCGGCGGTTGGTGGCGGTGCTGCTGCACGGGACGCGGCAGCCGATCGCTCCCTGGGAGCAGGCGGCGCACCTGCTTGACTACGGGTTCGCCACCCCGCAGGGCACCCAGGTCGGCACGCTGATCGAAGCCGATCCCTCGCTGCTGCCCGCCAAGCGCGACAGCGCGGCCGACCGGCAAGCCAACGGCGCCCAGGCCGCCGGAATCATGCCGTCGGCGGACGCACTGCCGATACGGGTGGGCGTGGCGGTGATCGGCGCGATCATTGTGTTTGGATTGATCATGGTCGCACGCTCGATGAACCGCCGGCCCCAACATCGTTGAGCCCTCGATTCCAGGGCCTGTGGGTCGGGCTCACCGCCGCCAGTGTCGGCGTCATCTACGGCTATGACCTGTCCATCATCGCCGGCGTCCAGCTGTTCGTCACCGACGACTTCGGGCTGACGACACGGCAACAGGAACTGCTGACGACGATGGCGGTGATCGGTCAGATCGGCGGGGCGTTGGGTGCCGGCGTCCTCGCCAATGCGATCGGGCGAAAAAAGTCGGTGGTGCTGATCCTCGCCGCTTACGCGACGTTCGCACTGCTGGGTGCGCTCTCCGTCTCGCTGCCGATGCTGTTGACGGCCCGCTTCCTGGTGGGCCTGACCATCGGCGTGGCGGTGGTGGTCGTGCCGGTATACGTGGCGGAATCGGCTCCCGCGGCGGTGCGCGGATCGCTGCTGACGGCCTACCAGTTGACGATCGTCAGCGGACTCATCATCGGCTATCTGAGCGGTTACCTGCTTGCCGGTGCGCACAACTGGCGGTGGATGCTGGGGCTGGCCGCCGCGCCCGCGATGCTGCTGCTGCCGTTGGTGATTCGGATGCCGGACACCGCCCGGTGGTACCTGCTGAAGGGCCGGGTCGACGACGCCCGCGAGGCGCTGCTGCGCATGGAGCCAAACGCGAACGCCGAAGAAGAGCTTGCCGAGATCGGCCGGGCGTTGAGCGAAGGCTCAGCCGGTTCCGGGGGCGGCATGTCCGAAATGCTGCAGGAAATGTTACGCAGACCGTATTTGCGGGCCACCGTCTTCGTCGTCACGCTCGGCTTCCTGATCCAGATCACCGGGATCAACGGGATCGTTTACTACAGCCCACGGATATTCGAAGCCATGGGCTTCACCGGCAATTTCGCGCTGCTGGGGTTGCCGGCGGTGGTTCAGATCGCCGGTTTGGCGGCGGTGGGTACCTCGCTGCTGCTGGTCGACCGGCTGGGCCGGCGCCCAATCCTGTTGTCCGGCATCGCCATGATGATCGTCGCCGACGTCGTGCTGATGGCCGTGTTCGCCCGAGGCCTCGGCGGTGCCGGACTGATTCTCGGTTTCGCCGGCGTGCTGCTCTTCATCGTCGGCTTCACCCTGGGTTTCGGCTCGCTGGGCTGGGTGTACGCCAGCGAAAGCTTTCCGTCCCGGCTACGTTCTTTCGGGTCCAGCGCGATGCTGACCTCCAACCTGGTGGCCAACGCGATCATCGCCGCCGTCTTCCTGACCATGCTGCATTCCCTCGGCGGCGCGGGGGCCTTCGCGGTATTCGCGATACTCGCGTTGGCCGCCTTCGTTTTCGTCTACCGGTACGCGCCAGAGACCAAGGGCCGTCAGCTCGAGGATATCCGGCACTTCTGGGAAAACGGTGGGCGCTGGGAAAACCCATGCCCCTGATCTGCGCGGGCACCATGATCCTCGACGGACAGGTCTGCCGACCCGGATGGTTGGAGACGTCGGGTGAGCTGATCGTGGACTGCGGCGCCGGCGCACCGCCCCGGTCGCCGGACGGAGACTTCCCGGATTGCACGGTGGTGCCGGGATTTATCGACATGCACGTGCACGGCGGCGGCGGGGCCTCGTACACGAGCACCGACGGCATCGCCGAGGCCGCAGCTTTTCACCTGCGGCATGGCACCACGACGACGCTCGCCAGTCTGGTGACCACCTCACCCGCGGAACTGCTCACCGGGGTACGCGCGCTCGCCGAGGCCACTGGGCAGGGCACCGTCGGGGGCATCCACCTGGAGGGTCCGTGGCTGAGCCGGGCGCGCTGCGGAGCGCACGACCCCCGCCAGATGCGTGGCCCGGACCCCGCCGAGATCGACGAGGTGCTCGCCGCCGGCGGCGGCGCGATCCGGATGGTGACCCTGGCCCCCGAGTTGCCCGGAACGGACGAGGCGATCCCGCGTTTCGTCGACGCGGGAGTTGTCGTTGCGGTGGGACATACGGATGCGACCTACGAACAGACCACCCGGGCCATCGACTCGGGCGCCACGGTGGGAACCCATCTGTTCAACGCGATGCCACCGCTGCACCATCGCGAGCCGGGACCGGCGCTCGCCTTGCTGCAGGACCCGCGAGTGACCGTGGAGTTGATCGCCGACGGCGTGCACGTGCACCCGGCCGTGGTACACGCGGTCATCGATGCCGCTGGACCGGAGCGAGTCGCCCTGGTCACCGATGCCATCGCCGCGGCCGGCTGTGCCGATGGCGCGTTTGCGCTCGGGGCAGTACCGATCGACGTCGTATCGGGTGTGGCGCGGGTACACGGAACATCGACGATCGCGGGCGGCACGGCCACGATGGATCAACTCTTTCGCACCGCGGCCGCGATGGCGGGTCTGGTCGCCGCCGTGCAGACCACCGCCGCGACGCCGGCGCGCGCGTTGGGCCTCGAGCGCGTGGGCGGCCTGCGGGCCGGCCATCTCGCCAGTCTCGTTGTGCTGGACCACGACTTGCGGGTTACCGCCGTCATGGTGCGCGGCGACTGGACGGCCGCCCCGAGCACTAACGAAACCAGCGGGTGACCCGCGAAACTGCCAGCGCACCAATGGCCCCCGCGGCCAGCGCGGCCAGCGTCTGGCGCACGCTTAGACCCTCGTCCGGTTGCACCCGGGGAGCGATGATCGCGGGAGCCGGCGGCGCAACCCGCTTGGCACGTGGGTCCGTCGACCTGGTGGCCGCCCAAGCGGTGCAGAACAACACCAGGTAAGCGGTGATGTAGGCGAACACCATCAAGCCCAGCACCGGCCCGAACGTGGCACCGGCCGGACTCCGCACCACTCTCTGCAGATAGATCGAGCCCACCTGCTTGAACAACTCGAACCCGATCGCGGCCATCAATCCCGCCCGCATCGAGTCGGCGAAGCTGACCTTCTCCCGCGGCAGCCGGGCGATCATCCACGTCAGCAGCAGCCACGACACCAGAACCGACACCGATATCGAAATGGCCCTGAAGATCCAGTCGAAGACGAAAAACTCAGGTATGCCAAGCCATTTCAGTGCCGCGGCCATCGGCGCCCCATGACCCAGCGCGGACAGGGCCATGCTGGCCACGGTTACGAAGAACGTACCCAGCATGGCCACAAGATCGGATATCTTCCTCCGCACGAAACCCGGTGAGTCGAAACGATGTTCCCACCACATCTCGGTCAGCGCTTCCCTCAGGTGCGACATCCAGCTCAGCCCGGCCCAGGCCGCGGTGGCCAGGCCGATGACGCCGACGGACGTGCGCGCATCGATCGCCGAGTACATCAGGTCGACCAGCTGCTGCCCCAGATCGCCCGTCACCGTTGACCTGATGCGGTGTTCGATCAGGCTTAACATCTGGGGCCGCAGCGACAGGGTGAACCCGACGACCGCGAAACCGACCATCAACAAGGGAAATAACGCGAAGATCGTGTAGTACGTCAGGCCGGCCGCGAAGAAGCCGCCATTGCGGTCGCTGTAGCGCCGGTAGGCGCGCATCAAGTGGTCGATCCATTCGTACCGGTTCCGCAGCCGATCGAGGATCCCTGGTTTGCCCGGTTCGCTCATGGTGGAACTTGCTACCCCCGTTGCGGAAGGAATCCCAGCCGGTCGTAGACCCGCCGCACGGTTTTGCCGGCCACATCCTCGGCGCGCTGCGCCCCGGCCGCGAGCACCGCCTCCAACTCGCCACGATCCGCCATCAATTCGTCCACTCGGGCCTTGATCGGGCTGACGAACTCGACGACCGCCTCGGCAGTGTCCTTCTTCAGGTCGCCGTAGCCGTGGCCGGCGTAGCCCTCGACGAGTTTTTCGATGCCGACCCCGGTGACCGCCGACTGGATGGTGAGCAGGTTGGACACGCCCGGTTTGGCGTCGGTGTCGAAGCGGATTTCGCGCTCGCTGTCGGTGACCGCCGAGCGAATCTTCTTGGCGGAGGCCGCAGGATCGTCGAGCAAGTTGATCAATCCGGTATCGGCGGCCGCCGATTTACTCATCTTCGAGGTCGGGTCTTGCAGGTCGTAGATCTTGGCGGTGCCTTTGGGGATGAGCACGTCGGGTACCACGAACGTGTCCGGGAACCGGCTGTTGAAGCGCTGCGCCACGTCGCGAGCCAACTCGAGGTGCTGGCGCTGGTCCTCACCCACGGGCACCAGATCGCTGTCGTAGGCCAGTACGTCGGCGGCCTGCAACACGGGGTAGGTGAACAGGCCCACGGTGGTGGAGTCGCCGCCCTGGCGCGACGACTTGTCTTTGAACTGCGTCATCCGCGATGCCTGCCCGAAGCCGGTGAAGCAGCCCAGTACCCACGCCAACTGGGTGTGAGCCGGAACATGGCTCTGCACGAAGACGGTGCTGCGGGCGGGGTCGATGCCCAGCGCCAGGTACTGGGCGGCGGTGATCAATGTCCGGCGTCGCAGCGCCCGGGGATCCTGCGCAATGGTGATGGCATGCAGGTCGACCACACAGAAGAATGCGTCATGGTCGTCCTGCAGCGCGACCCACTGGGTGATGGCACCCAACGCGTTACCGAGGTGAAGCGAATCGGAAGTGGGCTGCACGCCGGAGAAAATCCGGCTGGATCCGGTAGCGGTGCTCATGATGCCCCGATCTTTTCACGCGAGGCCGCCGACCCTGCAAAGACGACCCTGCAAAGACCGGGCCTCGCCGGGCTCGTTGCTTGCGGTACCGGCGGTACCGGCTTTAATGTCACGGGAATGGGGAGTCGTCCACCGATCCATCTCGGTTCCGGAGAGCCTGTTCTGCTGCTGCATCCGTTCCTGTTGTCCCAGGCCGTGTGGGAAGAGGTGGCACCGCTGCTGGCCGGCACCGGCCGCTATGAAGTCTTCGCCCCGACCATGGCCGGCCACAACGGCGGGCCGGCCGCCGGGACCTGGTTCTTGTCCTCTGCGGTGCTGGCCGATCACGTCGAACGCCAGATGGACGAGCTGGGCTGGGAAACCGCTCACATCGTCGGTAACTCGCTGGGCGGCTGGGTCGCCTTCGAACTGGAGCGGCGCGGGCGGGCCCGCAGCGTCATCGGGATCGCTCCGGCGGGCGGCTGGCACCGATGGAGTCCGGCCAAGTTCGAGGTGATCGCCAAGTTCATCCTGGGTGTTCCGCTGTTGGTGCTGGCCTGGCTGTTCGGCCCGCGCGTGTTGGGCCTGCCGTTCAGCCGCCGGCTAGCCACCTATGCGATCAGCGCATCGCCGGATGGGGTCAGCGACGCCCAACTGCTCGGCTGCATCGACGATGTCGCCCACTGTCCCGCCTACTTCCAGCTGCTGGTCAAGGCGACATTGCTGCACGGCCTGCGGGAACTGGCATACAACGTCGTCCCGGCGCACCTGGTGATCTGCGAAAAGGACCGGATCATCCCGGCACCAAGATTCACCCGGCACTTCACCACCCACTTGCCCGACGACCACAAGGTCACGGTGCTCGACGGCGTCGGGCACGTTCCGATGTTCGAGGCACCGGAACGCGTCACCGGGGTGATCACCGACTTCCTCGACTCGTGCCGGGGACAGCGGCCCGGCCGAGCCACCGGCTAGTTGGCGAGCTTCTTTTCCAGGTTCTTGGCAATCGAACTGAGGAAATCCTCGCTGTTCTGCCACTCTTGATCAGGACCGATGAGGATGGCGAGGTCCTTGGTCATCTTGCCGCTCTCGACCGTGGCGACCACGACTTCCTCCAGCGTCTGGGCGAATTCGACCACCTTCGGCGTGTCGTCCAACTTGCCTCGGTGCTGAAGTCCGCGCGTCCACGCGAAGATGGAGGCGATCGGGTTCGTCGAGGTCGGTTTGCCGGCCTGGTATTGGCGGAAGTGCCGGGTGACGGTGCCGTGCGCGGCTTCGGCCTCGACTGTTTTGCCGTCGGCCGTCATCAGCACCGACGTCATCAGCCCCAGTGAGCCGTAACCCTGCGCGACGGTGTCCGATTGGACGTCACCGTCATAGTTCTTGCAGGCCCACACGTAGCCGCCCTCCCATTTAAGGCAGGCAGCGACCATGTCGTCGATCAGCCGATGCTCGTAGGTCAGTCCTTCGGCTTCGAACTTGTCCTTGAATTCGGTTTCATAGATGCGCTGGAACTCATCTTTGAACATGCCGTCGTAGGCCTTGAGGATGGTGTTCTTGGTGGACAGATACACCGGCCACTTGGCGTTCAGACCATAGGCGAACGAGGCGCGGGCGAAATCACGGATGGATTCCTTGAAGTTGTACATCCCCATGACGACGCCGCCCTCTTCGGGGATGGACACCACCTCGTGCACCATCGGTTCGCTGCCGTCGGAAGGGGTGAAAGTCAATGTGACGGTGCCGGCCTTCTCGACTTTGAAGTTCGTCGCCCGGTATTGGTCACCGAAAGCGTGGCGGCCGATGACGATCGGCTTGGTCCAGCCCGGAACCAATCGCGGGACATTCGAGATCACGATCGGCTCGCGGAAAATGGTGCCGCCCAAGATGTTCCGGATCGTACCGTTGGGCGACAGCCACATCTTCTTCAGATTGAATTCCAGGACGCGGGCTTCGTCGGGGGTGATGGTTGCGCACTTGACGCCCACACCGTGTTTCTTGATGGCATAGGCGGCATCGATCGTCACCTGGTCGTTGGTACGGTCCCGGTTTTCGATGCCCAGGTCGTAATACTCCAAATTGATGTCGAGGTACGGCAGGATCAGCATGTCCTTGATGAGCTTCCAGATGACGCGGGTCATCTCGTCACCGTCGAGCTCTACGACGGGGCCTTCGACTTTGATCTTGGCTTCGTTGGACATCTGTGTCCGAATCCTCCATCAAGTGGGGAACGTGGGCGAGCGGTTGCCCGCTAGGCAAGCCTACTAGGAGCCTTCACCGGGACCTTAGGGAAGGTGAGGCCACCGGAGTTGGCAAAGAACCGGCACAATAAGCTAGTCTTCTTATTGGTCATGAGCGCCAGCGCTAAGCCCCGGCTTGCTGGCCGGCAACCCTCCAACCGCGGTGGGGTGCCCCGGGTGATGACCAGGTCTAGTAGCCACCGGCTGCGCGGCAAGCGCGGGTCCGCCATAACGGACCCCTGACTAGAGGGGAAACGTGATGTGCATCTGTCCAGCTCCTTTGGGTGGGCTTCTTCCCTTGGATCGGCCTATGTGTCGAACCGTGTGTCGTTGTTAACCGGCGGCCGCCTGTTGACGTTCTCAGAACTGACGTCCCATACGGCTGCCAGCACCCCCGATACCCGATTCGCCCGTTTCGAAGCAGAAAGCAAACTCCCGTGAGCTCTGACAACAGCGCCACCAGTACCGACGACACCGATCCGACCGCGCACTGGTCGTTCGAAACCAAGCAGGTGCACGCTGGCCAGCACCCGGACGCGGCCACCAACGCCCGCGCCCTGCCCATCTATCAGACCACCTCGTACACCTTCGACGACACCGCACATGCCGCCGCCCTGTTCGGCCTCGAGGTTCCCGGCAACATCTACACCCGGATCGGCAATCCGACCACCGATGTCGTCGAACAACGCATCGCCGCGCTCGAGGGCGGCGTGGCCGCGCTTTTCTTGAGCTCCGGGCAGGCCGCTGAGACATTCGCCATATTGAACCTCGCATGCGCCGGGGATCACATCGTCTCCAGCCCGCGGCTCTACGGCGGCACTTATAACCTGTTCCACTATTCGCTGGCCAAGCTCGGCATCGACGTCAGCTTCGTCGAAGATCCCGACGACCTGGACTCGTGGCAGGCCGCGGCGCGACCGAACACCAAGGCATTCTTCGGCGAGACCATCTCCAACCCGAAGATCGATGTGCTCGACATCCCCGGGGTCGCCGGGATCGCCCATGCCAACGGGGTGCCGCTGATCGTCGACAACACCGTTGCCACGCCCTATCTGATCCAGCCGTTCGAGCACGGCGCCGACATCGTGGTGCACTCGGCCACCAAGTACCTGGGCGGACACGGCGCCGCGATCGCCGGCGTCATCGTCGACGGCGGCACTTTCGACTGGACGCAGGGCCGTTTCCCCGGGTTCACCACGCCGGACCCGAGTTACCACGGCGTGGTGTACGCCGAGCTCGGACCGCCGGCGTTCGCTCTCAAGGCCCGTGTGCAACTGCTGCGCGACCTTGGTTCGGCCGCCTCTCCGTTCAACGCGTTCCTGGTGGCCCAAGGCATCGAAACGCTGAGCCTGCGGATGGAACGCCACGTCGCCAACGCGCAACGCGTCGCCGAGTTCCTGGCCGGCCATGATGGCGTGCTGTCCGTCAACTACGCCGGACTGCCCGGTTCGCCATGGCATGAGCGGGCAAAGCAGCTGGCGCCCAAGGGACCCGGAGCGGTGCTGTCGTTCGAATTGGCCGGCGGCATCGAAGCCGGGAAGGCGTTCGTGAACGCGCTGAAGCTGCACAGCCACGTCGCCAACATCGGCGACGTGCGGTCCCTGGTGATCCACCCGGCGTCGACCACCCACGCTCAGCTGTCCCCGGCCGAGCAGCTCTCCACCGGCGTCAGCCCGGGCCTGGTGCGGCTGGCCGTCGGCACCGAGGGCATCGACGACATCCTGGCCGACCTGGAGCTCGGCTTCGCCGCGGCCCGCAAATATGGTGCGGCGGCTCAAGCCGCCAGCACCGGCAACGACCCGCAAGCTGTGGCCGCGTTCTGAGGAGCTCCGCCATGACGATCTTCGAGGTTCCCACCCAAACGCTGCCCGCCGAGGGTGAGATCGGTTTCGTCCACATCGGCTCGCTGACCACCGAGAGCGGTGCGGTGATCGACGACGTCTGTATCGCCATCCAGCGCTGGGGCGAGTTGTCGCCGACGCGTGACAACGTGGTGGTGGTGCTGCACGCGCTCACCGGTGACTCGCACATCACCGGAACGGCCGGACCCGGACATCCCACGCCCGGCTGGTGGGACGGGGTGGCCGGACCGGGTGCGCCGATCGACACCAACCGCTGGTGCGCGATAGCCACCAACGTGCTGGGCGGTTGCCGCGGTTCCACCGGACCCAGCTCGCTGGCCCGCGATGGAAAGCCGTGGGGCTCACGATTTCCCTCGATTACGGTGCGCGACCAAGTGGAGGCCGATGCCGCCGCGCTGGCCGCGCTGGGCATCAATGAGGTCGCCGCCGTCGTCGGCGGATCCATGGGTGGCGCAAGGGCTTTGGAATGGATGATCGGTTACCCCGAGCGGGTCAGGGCCGGCCTGCTGCTGGCGGTCGGGGCGCGGGCCACCGCCGACCAGATCGGCACCCAGACCACTCAGATCGCGGCCATCAAGGCGGACCCGAACTGGCTGGGCGGGGACTACCACGACACCGGACGCAAGCCGGAGGCCGGGCTGGCGATCGCTCGCCGCTTCGCCCACCTGACCTACCGCGGCGAAGTCGAGCTCGACACCCGGTTCGGCAACGGCGCGCAGGACGACGAGGACCCGGCCGGCGGCGGCCGCTATGCGGTGCAAAGCTACCTGGAACATCAGGGTGACAAGCTGTTGGCCCGCTTCGACGCGGGCAGCTACGTGGTCTTGACCGAGGCGCTGAACAGCTACGATGTCGGCCGTGGTCGCGGCGGAGTGCGCAGGGCCTTGCGCGGCTGCCCGGTACCCGCCGTGGTCGGCGGCATCACCTCCGACCGGCTCTACCCACTGCGGTTGCAGGAGGAGCTGGCCGAGCTGCTGCCGGGTTGCTCCGGTCTGCATGTTGTCGACTCCAGGTGCGGGCACGATGGCTTCCTGGTCGAATCCGAGGCGGTCGGCGACTTGATCCGCAAGACGCTCGTATTGGCCGACTCGGACAACGACGAAGGCACGTGTCGACGGTGACCCGCTCTAGGCACGACCGCTCCCTGTCGTTCGGTTCGGCGGCCGCAGCCTATGACCATGGACGTCCGTCCTATCCGCCGGAGGCCATCGACTGGCTGTTGCCCACCGGCGCGCGCCAGGTGCTCGATCTGGGGGCGGGAACCGGCAAGCTGACCACCCGGCTGGTGGAACGCGGCCTGGACGTGGTGGCCGTCGACCCGATTCCCGACATGCTGGAAGTGTTGCGGACCTCGCTGCCGGAGACTCGTGCACTGCTGGGCACCGCGGAAGAGATTCCCTTGCCGGACAACAGTGTTGATGCCGTGCTGGTCGCGCAGGCCTGGCACTGGGTGGACCCCGAGTGTGCGATTCCCGAGGTGGCCCGTGTGCTGAGGCCCGGAGGGCGGCTGGGCCTGGTGTGGAACATCCGCGACGAACGGCTCGGCTGGGTGCGCGAGCTGGGGCAAATCATCGGTAGCGATGGCGACGGGCACCGTACCCAAGTGACGCTGCCCGAACCATTCACCGAGTTGGTGCGTCATCAAGTGGAGTGGACGAATTACCTTACGCCGCAGGCACTGATCGACTTGGTGTCGTCCCGTAGCTATTGCATCACCTCGCCGACCGAGGTCCGCACCAAAACACTCGATCAGGTGCGTGAGCTGCTGGCCACCCATCCGGCGCTGGCCAATTCGAACGGTCTGGCGCTGCCCTATGTCACCGTGTGCATCCGGGCGACGCTGGGCGGGTAACCAGGGCTACCATTCGTCGTCGCTGTCGTCGCGTAGCAGCA
>CAYNLB010000059.1:0-27034 GCA_964397935.1 uncultured Mycobacterium sp. | reverse complement strand
TGCTGACTGCGTTCAATCTGGCGGTCAAGGTCAGATGGCCGATCGGCAAAACCATCGGCGTCCTGCTTTCCGGCACCATCCCGCTGCTGGGCATCATCGTCGAGCACTTCCAGACCAAGGACGTCAAAGCGCGCTTCGGGCTCTAGGGCTCGAGCGTGGAACTGGCTTCACGCTCGCGGGGAAGCCAAGTCGCGTAGCGCCGGCAATAGCAGCGCCAGCGCGCGACCACGATGGGAGACCGCGTCCTTCTCGGCCGGGCTGAGCTGCGCCGCGGTGCGGTCACCGAGGCCGTCGGGAATGAACACCGGGTCATAGCCAAAGCCGCCGTCGCCGCTCGCTTCCCGGGCAATGCTGCCGCGCCACTCGCCACGGACGACGACCTCGCCGGATGCCGAGACCAGTGCGCAGGCGGACACGAACGCCGCAGCGCGTCGCTCGTCCGGCACCTCACTCAGCTGGGCCAACAGCAATGCGGTGTTGGCGGCGTCATCGCCGTGGTTTCCCGACCAGCGCGCCGACAGCACGCCGGGCATCCCGCCCAGGGCGGCCACCTCCAAACCGGAGTCGTCGG
Organism: uncultured Mycobacterium sp.; assembly: GCA_964397935.1. Taxonomy (GTDB): domain Bacteria; phylum Actinomycetota; class Actinomycetes; order Mycobacteriales; family Mycobacteriaceae; genus Mycobacterium. Next base: position 26,463 of record CAYNLB010000059.1, on the reverse strand, counting down.
CGACAGTCGCCAGACCGGTCGCGGTGAACGCGTCCCGCGCCTTGGCCAGGGCGTTCTCCTCGAAAGTCGCACCCGTCTCGGGCGCTTCGTCGAACGGCGCCACCTCGTTGAGCGACACCAACGTCAACCCCGTCAGTCCGGCGGCGTCGAGCACCCGGCGCAATTCGGCCAGCTTCTTGGGGTTGCGGCTGGCGACCAGCAGCTTGGTCACCAATCAATCCGAAACATGGTCATCACCTCTGCAGGAACCATCTCGGCTTGCAATGCGGGCAGTTGTCGAATCCTCGGCGTCGTCGTCACTGCCGGGGCCGACTGAGCGCACCGACTGCGGTCCCGGACCTACGCGCGACTTTCCAGGTTTATTGCCGGAGTTTCCTGGTTTATCGCCGGTCGTGGCGCTATTCCCCTGACGTAAGGGACTTCGCAGTCTTCACAACCCCAAATCAATTTGTGCATGTAACAGCCCACACAAAATCCCAGTGTGGCCTCCGACCACGTCAGGACAAAACAGACCGCAACAACAGCCGCCATCGCTACGGGCGACGCCCCGAGCAGGCGCATGGCAAGACACGTCGCTGCCAAACCGGCACCGAGCAACCATGCAAACCGTTTCGGCCGTGTTGGTTTCCACACCGGACGAATGTGCATTGTCAACGCTGTGCCCAGAATGCCGGTGGGGCTGAACGGAGTTAAGCCGGTAGCCGCCGCAGCCAACATGTCAAAAAGCACGAGCGGACCAACAATGATCACCGGATCGGTTTCCGGACGCAAAAGCAATAATGCGATCGTGATTGCCGAGATGATATTTAGCAAACCTGCCCTTGCGCGGGTCGCGACTTCGTTGATGCGCGGTTCCGCATGTGAATGCGTCATCTGCCCCATTGCCCACCACGGCGTATTGAGAAAAGCATGTTCAAGGGGGACTGGCCGACTAACCATCAATTGATCCTAAAAACGTGGCGAAACATTGGTTTTGGCAAAACTCAATTGGACGTCGAGAGTTTACCATGACGGTATTGTGCAGGACTCTGGCCAGCCACTTTGAGTCGACGACAATGGCAAAGCTGTAGGCGACCAATGCCCACCCTGTGACCAACACGACAGCGCCCGCGGATTCGAACTGCTTGATCCGATCCGCTAGCCGAAGCACACAACGACAAGCTCGGCTATGGCGCCTTGCGTGCCGACGGCATCGTCGACCCAGTGAAGGTGATCCGCAGGCCGGCGGTGTTCCGTTGGCTGGGCGACCAGCAGCCGGGTCAGCTGCCGAACGCTTTCGGCGGTGTCGGACCTTCGGGTAGCACACCGGGATACGGCAGCGCCAGCGCGTCACGTTGCGCGGCGAACAACTTGTCGCAGGCGGCCAGCGCCACGTCGAGCAACTTGTCCAACGTCGAACGCGGGAAGGTCGCCCCCTCGCCGGTGCCCTGGACCTCCACCAGGGTGCCGGTGTCGGTGGCGACGACGTTCATGTCGACCTCGGCACGCGCGTCTTCCTCGTAGGGCAGGTCCACCCGGATCCTGCCGTCGACCACACCGACACTGACCGCCGCGATGGCGCACGACAACGGCCGGGGATCCGAGAGCTTGCCGGCCGCCGCCAGATAGGTCACCGCGTCGGCCAAGGCCACATAGGCGCCCGTGATGGCGGCAGTGCGGGTGCCGCCGTCGGCCTGCAACACGTCGCAGTCGACGGAGATGGTGTTCTCCCCGAGTGCGGCGAGGTCGATGCACGCCCGCAACGACCGGCCGATCAGACGGCTGATTTCCTGGGTGCGCCCCGACAGGCGTCCCCGCACCGATTCCCGATCAGAACGAGTGTGAGTGGCCGACGGCAACATCGCGTACTCCGCGGTCAACCACCCCAGGCCCGATCCCTTGCGCCAGCGCGGCACCCCCTCGATGACGCTGGCGGTGCACATCACCTTGGTGTGGCCGAATTCGATCAGTACCGATCCCGCCGGGTGGTCAGTGAACCCGCGACTGATGGCTACGGGGCGAAGCTCGTCGTCAAGCCGGCCGTCTTCTCGTCTGGTCACCCATCAACCCTAGCCAAGCCCAACGCCGGTCGGCTCAGACCCGTTCAGAGCGGCAGATATCGAACGTCTCACCGCAGACCACCGCGTGCACCGGGCCATCGAATTCCGCCTTGGCCTCGGTGATCACGTCCTCGCGCGACGTCCACGGTGGGATATGTGTCAGCAGCAGTTCACGAACTCCGGCCTGTGTCGCGGCCCTCCCGGCCTCCGTGCCCGACAGATGCAGGGCCGGCGGACGGTCGGCCGAGTGCGTCCAGGACGCCTCGCAGAGGAAGACATCGGCGTCGCGAGCGAGTTCGACGAGCTGGTCGCAAGTACCGGTGTCCCCGCTATAGACGAACGAGGCCCCGCTCGGGTCGGTGATCCGCAACCCGTACGACTCGGTGGGGTGGGCCACTGCCCGCGGCATCACCGTGAGCGCCCCAAAGGTCACCGCCTCGCCGTCAACCCAGTGCCGAATGTCGAAGATGTCCGAGCAGTCATCGATCTCGCCGCCATACGGTGACGACGCCGCCCCCACCCGCGACCAGGTGTCACTCGGGCCGTACAACAGAACTTTGCCATCGGGCCGCGACGGATGGTAGCGACGCCATACGAACAGCCCGGGCAGATCCAGACAGTGGTCGGCGTGCAGATGGGACAGGAGGACGTGCACGGAGCCGGGATCCGCATAGCGCTGCAGCGCGCCGAGCACCCCACCGCCGAAGTCGAGTACCAGCGGCGGCGTATCCGGTGCCCGGAGCAGATAACCCGATGCAGGCGAATCCGGGCCCACCACACTGCCTGAGCAGCCGAGCACGGTTATTCGCACGCACACTACTGTGCCATGTCCACTACAACCATGACGAAAACATCCCCGCATTCGTGTGACGAGAATCGCATCCGCGCTAGTCGATGCGCACGTGGTGAACGGGTTGAACACCGGTCACTGCGGGACCCAGGAATCTCGCCGCCAGCTTCGTGAATGCCTCGGGGTCACCGGTGGCTTCGAAGGACCGGGTACCGGGTGGGGCGTCATGAGGACGGAGCAGGTCTTGCTCGGTGAGCACGCGCACCACTTCCTTCGCGGTCTCCTCGGCGCTCGACACCAGCGTCACGTTGTCCCCCATCGCCAGCTGGATCAGCCCGGACAACAGCGGATAGTGCGTGCATCCGAGCACCAGAGTGTCGACCTGCGCACGCTGCAACGGCTCCAGGTAACCCTCGGCCAGTCCGAGCACCTGACGACCACTGGTCACGCCGCGCTCGACGAAGTCGACGAAACGGGGACAGGCGACCGCGGTGATCTCGGTGTCGCGGGCGGCGGCGAAGGCGTCCTGATAGGCGTGTGAGTTGATGGTCGCCCTGGTGCCGATGACACCGATACGCCCGTTGCGGGTGGTGGCCACCGCGCGGCGCACCGCAGGCAGGATCACTTCGACGACGGGTACGTCGTAGCGCTCGCGCGCGTCCCGCAGGCAAGCCGCGGACGCCGTGTTGCAAGCGATCACCAACGCCTTGACGCCGCGAGCGACGAGGTCGTCACCGATGGCCAGCGCGTGCGCGCGGACTTCCGGAATGGTCAGCGGACCGTAGGGTCCATGGCCGGTGTCGCCGACATAGATGATGTCCTCGTCGGGCAGTTGGTCGAGGATTGCGCGGGCGACGGTCAGCCCCCCCACGCCGGAGTCGAAGACCCCGACGGACGCCAACGGCGAGCTCATGTCTTGGAGCGTGGCGAAGCGGCGACGGCTTTTCGCGCGCGGGCCTTGCGTTCCGGGGCGGACAACACATAGGCAGCGACGACGCCGGCTATCGCGCCGCACAGATGCCCCTGCCACGACACGCCACCGCACCTGCCGAGCACCGGCATCGCGCCGAGCAGGATGCCGCCGTAGACGAACAACACCACCAGCCCGATGACGATGTCGGAGATTTTGCGCACGAATATCCCGAACACCAGCAGGAACGCCAACCAGCCGAAGATCAGGCCGGAGGCTCCGATGTGGTCGGTGGGGCCGCAGGCGCTGCCCATGTTGCCGATGAGCCAGGTACCGAAGCCTCCCAGGATCCATACGATCGCGGTCGCCCAGACGAAGCGGGAGAGTCCGGCCAGCGTCATCAGAAAGCCCAGCACCAGCAGCGGAACGGTATTTGCCACCAGGTGCTGCCAGCTGGCATGCAGGACCGGCGCGAAGACGATGCCCCACAGGCCGTCGGCTTGCAGCGGCCTGATGCCGTTGGCGTCCAGCGAATGCCGCGTCAGCTGGTCGATCAGCTCGACGAGGTAGAGCAGCGCCACGAAGGTGAGGATCGTGGCTCCGCCCACCATCCACGTGGGCCGCTTGTCGGCCTGAGTCGCCGGTGCACCGCGCTGCCCCTTCGGCCTGGCCCTACCCATACCGCCAGGCTACCGGGGTGCGCTCCGAGGGACTTTCAGCAGCCGAATGCCCCGGGCAGTACGTCGCGGTAGGTCGGTATCCCGGCGACCGACTGAGCGGCGAGCACGGCGACCAACACCGCACGTGCCAGGCAGTCAGCCGCGGCGACACCAACCTCGGTTGCCAGCCGCGTCTCTGGAGAGAACGCGGCGGGCACGGGCGGCGCGCCGACCGGGGGCACTACCTCGACCGCCCCGGTCGCCAGCGCGAACACTGTGTCACCGTCCAGCGGAGTATGCGCCGGCCGAATCGTGCGGGCCAGGCCGTCGTGGGCGGCGATCGCGACGCTCCGACACCCGGCCGGGCTGAGTGCGGCGTCGGTCGCGACCACCGCGATGGTGGTATTGAGGGGGTTGTCCAGCGGACTCGACGCGGACGGCAACTGCGCGAAAGCGTCGATCTGCTCGGCGGGCGGCGGAGTCAGCGCGAACTCCGTTGTCAGGTCCACCATCCACGGCAGGCCGGTGATCCGGTCGACGACCTCGCCCGCGGAGTTCACCGCGGCGACCGCGCCGACGGTCACGCCGGACGGCAGCGCCGTCGAGGCCGTTCCGACGCCACCCTTGAGGACCCCGGCCCGCGCCCCCACCCCGGCGCCGACGGTCCCGACGGCGATGGCACCGTCTTCGCCGCCGCTGGCGGCGGTACAGGCCAGATAGCCGAATTCGGCCGTCGGTCGGCAGTCCCAGCCGCCGACCGGCAGGTCGAAGATCACCGCCCCGGGCACGATGGGCACCACCCCGCCATCCATCGCCACGCCGCGTTCGTGCTCTTCCAGCCAGCGCATCACGCCGTCGGCGGCCGCCAGGCCGTAGGCACTGCCGCCCGCGAGCAGCACCGCGTCGACGAAGCGGACGGTGTTGGCCGGGTCCAGCAGATCGGTTTCCCGGGTGCCGGGCGCACCGCCGCGGCAATCGACCGCGCCGACGGTCCCCGGCGGGGTCAGCACGACGGTGACGCCACAGGCCCAACCTGAGCCCATGGATGCGTCGGGATCCAGTCGCTGGTAGTGGCCGACACGGATGCCTCCGATGTCGGTGATGGCGTTCATCCGGCCGCCATACCGATCATCGGGGCCCCATCATCACCAGGACCAGGTACTCCTGCAAGACGGTCAGCCACTGGTAGACGTCGAAATGCACGGCCAGTGGGTGGTCGGCGGGCAGTCGCTCAGGGCCCTCGGGCCCGACATCGAGCATGACTCCCAGTGTCAGCCGAACGTCGTTGATCGCCGCGATCCAGGCGTTCGCGTCTTCCTCGGTCAGCTCCAAGCGGCCGCCGTTGTCCGGAACGGTATTCAGCAAGCGCTGCGCGGCAACGCGTTTGGCGTCGATGATCTCCGGCTCGTGCATGCTGCGGAGTGCGGCGTTGAGGCTGTCGGAGACGTCGCGGGGCAAGGAATCATCGCCCTCGTTCCGGTAGAAATCGGGCAGCAGCCGACGCAGCGTCGGATCGCTCGGGGGCTGCGCGTTACCGGTCTTTATGCCGGTGATCTCCTCGAGTTCGTCTGGTGGCGAGCCAGATTCACGCTCGTCGAGCAAGTCGACCATCGCGCTGGCAAGGTTCTTGAGCAGGGCGGCCTCATGCGAAGCCAGCGCAGACCGAAAGCGGGGGCCGTCAGCGGTCTCGACGCGCTTCCATTTGCGCACAGCGAATCGCCAGTACCCTCGAACCTCAGCGGTCCTGCTGCATCGTCGCCCACAAACCGGCGGCATGCAGTTTGGACACGTCGACTTCCATAGATTCGCGGCTGCCGGCCGACACCACAGCCTTGCCTTCGTTGTGCACCTGCAGCATCAGCTTGGTGGCGTGCGGCTCGCTGTAACCGAACAACTTCTGGAACACATACGTCACGTAGGTCATCAGGTTGACGGGGTCATCCCACACGATGGTGACCCACGGACTGGCCGTGACGTCTACCGGAGCCGACTCGCGTTGCCCGGTAGTGCCCGGCTTGGTGGGCGCTGACGTAACAACCATGGCTTACACGATACCGAGCGATAGGTGAGGATACCGAGCCTCTGATAGCGGCCGATACCGTGATGGAATGAACGACCCGGTCATGACTGGGCTGCTGACCGACAAATACGAGTTGACGATGTTGGCGGCCGCGCTACAAGACGGCACCGCCAATCGCCGCACCACTTTCGAACTGTTCGCCCGCCGGCTCCCCGATGGTCGCCGTTACGGCGTGGTCGCCGGGACCGGCCGGCTGCTGGAAGCGTTGCCGCAGTTCGGCTTCGACGACGACGCGTGCCAGTCGCTGCGGGAATTCCTCGACCGGGACACGCTGGGCTACTTGCGCGATTATCGGTTCGGCGGCGATATCGACGGCTACACCGAAGGTGAGTTGTACTTCCCCGGGTCACCCGTGCTCTCGGTGACCGGCACCTTCGCCGAATGCGTGGTGTTAGAAACGCTGGCATTGTCGATTTTCAATCACGACACGGCGATCGCGTCCGCAGCGGCGCGGATGGTCACTGCGGCCAGGGGACGCCCGCTGATCGAGATGGGATCACGGCGGACCCACGAACATGCGGCGGTCGCCGCCGCTCGTGCCGCCTACATCGCCGGATTCGCCGGATCGTCCAACCTGGCCGCCCAGCGCCTGTACGGCATACCGGCGGAGGGCACCGCCGCGCACGCCTTCACCATGCTGCACACCGGTACAGACGGGCCCAACGAACTGGCCGCTTTTCGTGCCCAGGTTGATGCGCTGGGTGTTGACACCACGCTGCTGGTGGACACCTATGACGTGACGGCCGGCGTGGCCAATGCCGTGGCCGCAGCCGGTCAGGCGCTGGGCGCAGTCCGCATCGACTCCGGTGAACTGGGCGTGCTGGCCCGCCAGGTCCGCGACCAGCTGGACCGGTTGGGAGCCACCCGCACCCGCATCGTGGTGTCCGGCGATCTCGACGAATTCTCCATCGCCGCGTTGGGCGCCGAGCCCATCGACAGTTACGGCGTCGGGACGTCGCTGGTGACCGGCTCGGGCGCCCCGACCGCGAACATGGTCTACAAGCTGGTCGAGGTGGACGGCATGCCGGTACAGAAGCGCAGTAGCCACAAGGAGTCCCACGGTGGTCGCAAAGAGGCGCTTCGCCTTTCGCGCCCGACCGGCACCATCACCGAGGAGGTGGTGTATCCCGTACTCCGTCGGCCGGTCGTTACCGAAGCGTCCCGGGTGTTGACCACGCCGTTGGTCCGCGGCGGCGAGGTGCTGTCCAAACCGAACCTGGCCGCCACGCGCGAGCTGGTAGCTTCCGGTCTGCGCAGTCTGCCGTGGGAGGGTTTGAACCTGTCGCACGGCGAACCCGCGATCCCGACCACGCAGATCCCGGCCCGCCGCAGGTAACACCGCCCGACGAACGAAGGGGTAGCCACGACCGACGTGTCTGTGTCCGTGCGCGAGCTGTTGGACATCGCCGTGGCCGCGCTCGGCGGCAGCGAGCGCAGCGGCCAGCAGGAGATGGCTGCCGCGGTCGCGCAGGCCTTTGCGACCGGTGAGCACCTCGTTGTGCAGGCCGGTACCGGCACCGGCAAGTCGCTCGCATACCTGGTTCCGGCGATTGTCCGCGCTGTGAGCGACGACTCACCGGTCGTGGTGTCCACGGCCACCATCGCATTGCAGCGTCAGCTCGTCGATCGCGATCTGCCCCGCCTGATCGATTCGCTCGCTGATGCGCTGCCGCGCCGCCCGGAATTCGCGCTGCTGAAAGGCCGACGAAACTATCTGTGCCTGAACAAGATACACAACGGAGCTGCAGACGGCGGCGATGAAACCGGCGACGGTCGCCAGGAGGACCTGTTCGATCCCATGGCGGTCACCGCCCTGGGGCGCGACGTGCAACGGCTCACCGCCTGGGCGTCGGCGACCGACTCCGGTGACCGTGACGACCTGAAGCCCGGCGTGCCGGAGCGATCCTGGTCCCAGGTCAGCGTTTCCGCGCGGGAGTGCCTGGGCCTGGCCCGCTGCCCGTTTGGCTCCGAGTGCTTTTCCGAGCGGGCCAGAGGTGAGGCCGGCCGTGCTGATGTTGTCGTCACCAATCATGCGCTGCTGGCCATCGATGCGGTGGCCGACTCGGCGGTGCTGCCCGAACATACGCTGCTGGTGGTCGATGAAGCACACGAGCTGGTCGATCGGGTGACGTCGGTGGCCACCGCGGAGCTGACGTCGGCCGCCCTCGGCGTCGCCTTGCGACGGATCAGCCGATTGGTGAATCCGGAGCTGACGCAGCGGCTGGAGGCGACGACGGCCAACTTCGCCGCGGCGATCCACGACGCCACGCCCGCGCGCATCGATCATCTCGACGAGGAGATGGCGACCTACCTGACGGCGCTGCGCGACGTCGCGAACGCGGCGAGGTCGGCGATCGACACCACGAGCGACGCCAAAGCGGCGTCGGCACGCGCCGAAGCGGTTGCGGCGCTGAGCGAGATATCTGACACCGCATCGCGTGTCCTCACGTCGTTCACCCCGGCCATCCCGGATCGCACGGACGTGGTGTGGCTGGATCACGAGGACAACCGGGGTTCACCGCGCCCGGTGCTGCGGGTGGCGCCGCTATCGGTCGCCGGCCTCCTGCGCGACCGGGTGTTCTCCCGGTCAACCACCGTGTTGACGTCGGCGACACTGACGATCGGCGGGTCCTTCGATGCCATGGCCGCGGCGTGGGGTCTGACCGGATCGAACGCCGGTGAAGATCCGAGGTGGCGCGGCCTCGATGTCGGATCACCGTTCCACCACGCAAAGGCGGGAATCCTCTACGTGGCCGCGCATCTACCACCGCCCGGCCGCGACGGTGTCGGGTCCGCCGAGCAACTCACCGAAATCGACGAGCTCATCACCGCCGCCGGCGGACGCACCCTGGGGTTGTTCTCGTCGATGCGGGCCGCCCGGGCCGCCGCCGAGGCCATGCGCCAACGGCTGTCGACGCCGGTGTTGTGTCAGGGCGACGACAGCACCTCCGCGCTGGTGGAGCAGTTCAGCGCCGAACCCGAGACCTCACTGTTCGGCACCCTGTCGCTGTGGCAGGGCGTCGACGTGCCGGGCCCGTCGCTGTCATTGGTGCTGATCGACCGCATCCCGTTCCCCAGGCCAGACGACCCACTGCTGGGCGCGCGGCAGCGCGCTGTGGCCGCGCGCGGCGGCAATGGTTTCATGGCCGTCGCCGCCAGCCATGCCGCGCTGCTGTTGGCGCAGGGGTCGGGTCGACTGCTGCGTCGCGTGACCGACCGCGGCGTGGTTGCGGTGCTGGACTCGCGGATGGTCACCGCCGGCTACGGCCGCTACCTGCGCGCCTCGCTGCCGCCGTTTTGGCAGACCACCGATGCAACGCAGGTCCGTGCGGCGCTCCAGCGGCTGCGCACCGCCGCAGAGGGTTTGTCGGCCTGACGCGCAACTCCGGCTATCTGGCGAGAGCCACCAGACCGAGCTCGCTGCTGGCGGCAAGCATCGGATGGTAGGGCAGCACGCGGACGGTGTATCCGACCGCGCCGGCCAGCGGCAGCGGTGTTGTCGTCGTGAAGATCTCGTTGCCGCTTGTGGTCCTACCGGTGTGCGACATGTCGACGGTGACCGGATCCAGCAGCACATCGCTGGAGTCCACCCGACCCAGCACCGCTTGCACGCTGACTTCGTCGGCGCGTAGCCCGGCCAGTTGAACGGTCGCGGTCAAAGTCAACTTGGAGCCGAGCAGCGGAGTATCCGGCAGGCCGGTGCTGTCGACATCGGTGATCTCGATGTTCGGCCATGCTTCCCCGACGCGCCGACGGTAGGCGGCCAGTTGGCGGGCAGCGCCGAACTGGCCGCCTACTCCCGAGCTTTCGGCGCCTTCCGGCGCCATGATGGTCTTGCGCACCGACTGTGCCGCCGGCGTGTAGTACTGCTCGACGTAGTCGCGCACCATACGGGAAGCGAGCACTTTCGGCCCCAGGGTCTGCACGGTGTGGCGCACCATTTCGATCCATCGGGGCGGCACCCCGTGCTCATCACGCTCGTAGAACTTCGGCGCCACCGCTTCTTCCAGCAGGTTGTACAGTGCGCTGGCCTCCAGGTCGTCGCGACGGGCCTCGTCGGCCACGCCGTCGGCGGACGGTATCTCCCATCCGTTTTCACCGTCGTACCATTCGTCCCACCAACCATCGCGAATGGACAGGTTCAGCCCACCGTTGAGTGCACTCTTCATGCCCGAGGTGCCGCACGCCTCCAGCGGCCGCAGCGGGTTGTTCAGCCACACGTCGCAGCCCCAATACAACAGCCGGGCCATGGACATGTCGTAGTCGGGCAGGAAAGCGATGCGGTGGCGCACCTCGGGCCGGTCGGCGAACCGCACCACCTGCTGGATCAGGGCCTTTCCTCCGTCGTCGGCCGGGTGCGACTTACCGGCAACGATCAGCTGGATGGGCTTTTGTTCATCGAGCAGCAACTGTTCCAGTCGATCCGGTTCGCGCAGCATCAACGTCAGCCGCTTGTACGTCGGCACCCGCCGGGCGAATCCAATGGTAAGCACGTCTGGATCGAAAGCCGTTGATATCCAGCCCAATTCAGCGTCCGTGGCACCGCGTTCCAGCCAGGAGTGACGCAACCGTCGCCGGACGTCCTCGACGAGGAGTGACCGCAACTGCGAGCGGATCCACCACAGGTGGCCGGCATCGACCTGCTTCAGTCGCAACCAGACTCCCGGATCGCTGAACGAGTCGGACCCGGCCAGCTCGCGCCCCAACTGCAACCACTGGGGGGCCGCCCAGGTCCGCGCATGAACTCCATTGGTGATCGACCCGATCGGTACCTCGTCGGCATCAAATCCGGGCCACAACTCATTGAACATGGCTCGACTCACCCGGCCGTGGAGCAATGAGACACCGTTGGCTCGTTGCGCCAGCCGCAAACCCATGTGAGCCATGTTGAACTTGGTCGGATCGTCCTCGGCACCGAGCGCGAGTATCCGTGCCGTCGGTACGCCCGGCAACAGCACGGGCGCACTCTTGCGGACACCCTTCTCGCTTTTCCTACCGGCATCCTCAGCAACATGATCGTCGAAATACATCTGCACCATGTCGATCGGGAAACGATCGATACCGGCAGCCACCGGGGTGTGGGTGGTGAACACGGTGCTGGATCGCACGACGGCCAGCGCGGTGTCGAAGTCCAATCCCGAACCGCTCATCAGCTCGCGAATACGTTCCACGCCAAGAAACCCGGCGTGGCCCTCGTTCATGTGAAACACCTCGGGCGCGGGCAACCCCGCAATGGCGGTGAACGCGCGGATCGCCCGCACGCCCCCGACACCCGCAAGGATCTCCTGTCGCATCCGATGTTCCTGATCGCCCCCGTAGAGGCGGTCGGTGACCCCGCGCAGATCGTGTTGATTTTCCGGGACGTCGGAATCCAGTAGCAGCAGCGGAACCCGGCCCACCTGTGCGACCCAGATGCGGGCGCGCAGCCGTGCGGACTCCGGCAGCGTCAGCTCGACCAGGACAGGATCGCCGGTGGCATCGGTGAGCAGCCGCAACGGCAGTCCTTGCGGGTCCAGCGACGGGTAGTTCTCGTTCTGCCAGCCGTCTGCGGTCAACGACTGCCGGAAGTACCCGGAGCGATAGTAGAGACCGACCGCTACCAGCGGCACTCCCAGATCCGACGCGGCCTTCAGGTGGTCGCCGGCGAGGATTCCCAAGCCACCCGAGTAATTGGGCAGCACCTCGGCGATGCCGAACTCCATCGAGAAGTACGCGATCGCGGTCGGCATCACGTCGGTGGTCGAGCCGTCTTCCTGCTGCTGCTGGTACCACAGTGGACGGTTGAGGTAGTCGTCCAAGTCTGCGGCCAGGCCATCGAGCCGGCTCAGGAAGTTTTCGTCGAGCGCCAACTCGTCGAGCCGGGCCGGGTTCACCGCACCCAGCAACGCCACCGGATCGCTGCTGCACCGCTCCCAAAGCGCCGGGTCGATGGTCGCAAACAGGTCCTGCGTCGGCTTGTCCCACGACCATCGCAAGTTGGTCGACAGCTGGCCCAGCGCAGCCAGACGCTCGGGAAGATGAGCACGGACATTAAACCGGCGGAGGGCTCTCACGCGTCAATACCTTACTGAGGATTCCGGCCCGCGCACGGCGACGGGAGAGCGCTTTTCCGTCCGTTGGTTGACCAGACACTAGGGTGGGTATCGGATAGTTATCGGGGCCGCAACGGTGCGTCCCCGGGTAGCAAGTTCCCCACGACAGGAAGTTTCGCCAGACGAGAGGCATTCCGCGACGGAGCACACCGCGGTTTGGCCGCACACAATCGGAACGGAGTGTTGTGCCCGGTCGTGTTGAAATCGACAACGTCCAGCCCGTCGTGTCCTGCGGCGTGTATCCCGCCAAGGCAGTGGTCGGTGAAACCGTCCCGGTCAGTGCCGCGGTATGGCGAGAAGGCCACGAAGCTGTCGCAGCGACCCTGGTGGTGCGCTACCTCGGGCCGCGCTATCCGCAGGTGACGGAAACCCGCCGGATCAAGGCGGTGCAGGCCCCGGAGAAGCCGGCAACCGAGCTCGACGACGACGGCGCTGCCGAGCAGCAACGGATCAAGCCGCTGCAGCTTCGGATGACGATGGGGCTGGAGCCGTATGTTTTCCACGGTCAGTTCACCCCGGACCGTGTCGGCTTGTGGACCTTTCGGATCGACGGTTGGGGCGACCCCATCCACGGCTGGCGGCACGGCGTGGTTGCCAAGCTGGAAGCCGGCCAGGGCGAGAACGAACTGTCCAACGATCTCTTGGTCGGCGCCGCGCTCTTCGAACGTGCCGCGACCGGTGTGCCGCGCGCGCAGCGCGACCCGTTGCTTGCGGCCGCCGCGGCGTTGCGGAGCCCTGGAGATCCGGTGACCCGCACGGCCCTGGCGCTGTCCGAAGAAATCGAAGCACTCTTGGCGAACTATCCGCTGCGCGACCTGGTCACCCGCGGTGAACAGCATGGCGTGTGGGTGGATCGGCCGCTGGCCCGCTTCGGCGCGTGGTACGAGATGTTCCCCCGCTCGACGGGCGGGCGGGACGCCGACGGCAAGCCGGTACACGGCACCTTCGCTACGGCAGCCGCCCAGCTTCCGCGGATAGCGGCAATGGGATTCGATGTCGTGTACCTGCCGCCGATCCATCCGATCGGCAAGATACACCGCAAGGGGCGCAACAACTCTCCCACTGCGGCTCCGGGAGATGTGGGCTCCCCGTGGGCAATTGGGAGCGACGAGGGCGGCCATGACGCCATCCACCCGAAGCTGGGCACCATCGACGACTTCGACGACTTCGTAGCCGCGGCGCGCCAACTCGGTATGGAGGTAGCCCTGGATCTCGCGCTGCAATGCGCACCCGACCATCCGTGGGCGCGTGAACATCGCAACTGGTTCACCGAATTGCCGGACGGCACCATCGCCTATGCGGAAAACCCACCCAAGAAGTACCAGGACATCTATCCGATCAACTTCGACAACGACCCGGCGGGCCTCTACGATGAAGTGCTGCGCGTGGTCCGGCACTGGATGGACCACGGCGTCAAGTTCTTTCGCGTCGACAACCCGCACACCAAGCCGCCGGACTTCTGGGCATGGTTGATCGCTCAGGTGAAAAGCATCGATCCCGACGTGCTCTTCCTCTCCGAGGCCTTCACGCCGCCGGCCCGGCAGTATGGCCTGGCCAAGCTCGGCTTCACGCAGTCATACAGCTATTTCACCTGGCGCACGGCCAAGTGGGAACTCACCGAATTCGGCAACGACATCGCCGCATTGGCCGACTTCCGCCGGCCGAACCTGTTCGTGAACACCCCCGATATCCTGCACGCCATTCTGCAGCACAACGGCCCGGGGATGTTCGCCATCCGCGCGGTACTGGCGGCAACCATGGGTCCGGCCTGGGGGGTGTACTCGGGATACGAGCTGTTCGAGCACCGCGCGGTGCGGGAAGGCAGCGAGGAATACCTGGACTCGGAGAAGTACGAGTTGCGTCCCCGCGACTTCGCAAGCGCGGTCGCGGAACACCGGTCGCTCGAGCCTTTCATCACGCGGCTGAACGAGGTCCGTCGGCTCCATCCGGCCCTGCAGCAGCTGCGGACCATTCATTTCCACAGCGTGGACAGCGATGCGCTGCTGGCTTACAGCAAGTTCGATCCGGCCACCGGTGACTGTGTGCTGGTGGTGGTGACGCTCAACGCATTCGGGCCCGAGGAAGCGACGCTGTTTTTGGATATGGCGGCATTGGGTATGGAGCCCTACGAGCGGTTTTGGGTGCGCGATGAGATCACCGGCCAAGAATTCCAATGGGGGCAAGCCAATTACGTTCGCATCGACCCTGTGCAGGCGGTCGCGCATGTCATCAACATGCCGCTGATACCGCATGAATCCCGAATGACGCTGCTGCGCAGGTGAACGGACCGGAGGTGAAAGGGAAATGAGCCGAGCCGACCAACTCGCCGGGACGCACCTGGCGCCCGACCCCGCTGACCTGTCGCGGCTGGTAGCCGGCACGCATCACAACCCGCACGGCGTCCTGGGCGCCCACGAGTACGGCGACCACACCGTCATCCGGGCGTTTCGGCCGCATGCGGCCGAAGTCGTTGCACTGGTGGGGGACGACCGGTTCCCGATGCAGCACGTCGAATCGGGGTTGTTTGCGGTGGCGTTGGGGTTCACCAACCTGATCGACTACCGGCTGCAGGTGCGCTATCAGGGTTCCGACCCTTACACGGTCGCCGACGCTTACCGTTTCTTGCCGACCCTGGGCGAAGTCGACCTTCATCTGTTCGGCGAAGGCCGCCACGAGCGGCTCTGGGAAGTTCTCGGCGCGCACCCTCGCTCGTTCACCACGGCCGACGGTGTCGTCAACGGGGTGTCGTTCGCGGTGTGGGCACCCAACGCCAAGGGCGTCAGCTTGATCGGCGAGTTCAACGGGTGGACCGGCGACGAAGCCCCCATGCGGGTGATGGGCTCCTCGGGAGTATGGGAGTTGTTCTGGCCCGGCTTCCCACTCGACGGTCTGTACAAGTTCCGTGTGCACGGTGCCGATGGCGTTGTGACCGAGCGGGCCGATCCCATGGCCTTCGCCACCGAGGTGCCCCCGCACACCGCATCGCGGGTGACGCGCAGCAAATACGCCTGGGATGACGCCCAGTGGATGGCACGGCGCGCCGGGCGCAACCCGGTGTTCGACCCGATGAGCACATACGAGGTTCACCTCGGCTCGTGGCGCCCCGGACTGGACTACCGCCAGCTTGCCCATGAGCTGACGGATTATGTGGTGGAACACGGGTTTACCCACGTGGAGCTGCTTCCGGTCGCCGAGCACCCGTTCGCCGGATCGTGGGGATACCAGGTGACGTCCTACTACGCGCCGACATCGCGATTCGGCGCGCCCGACGATTTCCGGGCGCTGGTGGACGCCCTGCACCAAGCCGGTATCGGTGTCATCGTGGACTGGGTACCGGCGCATTTCCCGAAAGACGCGTGGGCGTTGGGGCGTTTCGACGGCACCCCACTCTACGAGCATTCCGATCCCAAACGCGGCGAGCAACTCGACTGGGGTACTTACGTATTCGACTTCGGGCGCCGAGAAGTGCGTAACTTCCTCGTGGCCAACGCGTTGTATTGGCTGGAGGAGTTCCACATCGACGGCTTACGCGTGGACGCCGTCGCTTCGATGCTCTACCTGGATTACTCGCGCCCCGAGGGCGGTTGGACACCGAATGTCTACGGGGGACGGGAAAACCTGGAAGCCGTGCAATTCCTGCAAGAGATGAACGCCACGGCGCACAAAGCCGCGCCGGGCATCGTCACGATCGCCGAGGAGTCGACGTCGTGGCCCGGGGTAACGCGACCGACAACCCTTGGCGGTCTGGGTTTTTCGATGAAGTGGAACATGGGCTGGATGCACGACACGCTCGACTACATCAGCCGCGATCCGGTCTACCGCAGCTACCACCACCACGAGATGACATTCTCGATGCTGTACGCGTTCAGCGAGAACTACGTGCTTCCGATCAGCCACGACGAGGTGGTACACGGCAAGGGCACCTTGTGGGGGCGGATGCCGGGTAACAACCACGTCAAAGCCGCCGGGCTGCGCAGCCTGCTCGCCTACCAGTGGGCGCACCCGGGTAAGCAGTTGTTGTTCATGGGCCAGGAATTCGGCCAGCGCGCCGAGTGGTCCGAGGAACGTGGCCTGGACTGGTGGCAGCTCGACGAGCACGGTTTCTCCAACGGCGTTCTACGCCTCGTGCGTGACATCAACGACATCTACCGCAGCCACCCGGCGCTGTGGAGTCAAGACACCACTCCCGACGGCTATTCGTGGGTCGACGCCAACGACTCCGCCAACAATGTGTTGAGCTTCCTGCGCTACGGCAACGACGGCTCGGTCATGGCCTGCGTGTTCAACTTTGCGGGTGCCGAGCACAGCGGCTACCGGTTGGGGCTGCCCTCCGCCGGCCGCTGGCGCGAGGTGCTCAACACCGATGCCACGGTCTACAACGGCGCCGGAATCGGTAACCTCGGCGGCGTCGATGCCACCGAGGATCCATGGCACGGTCGACCCGCCTCGGCGGTATTGGTGCTGCCGCCGACATCGGCCTTGTGGCTAGAGCCCGAATAGCACTCAGCGGTTCGCCAGGTCAGTACAGCGCGTTGGCGAGGTTGCGCCGGCCGACGATGACCTCGGGGTCACCGGGGTCAAAGAGTTCGAACAACTCGACCAACCGAGTGCGCACCTGAGTTCGCTCGTCGCCAGATGTGTTGCGCACCAAGGCGATCAGACGTTCAAACGCGCCACTGGCGTCCTGGTTGAGCAGTTGCACATCGGCGGCCGCGAAAGCGGCTTCGATATCGCTTGGCGCGGCATCGGCAATGGCCACGGCGTCCGGGCGTTGCGCGGTGGCACGGGTGAGGAAGTCGAGTTGGCGGATCGCGCCCTTGGCTTCGGAGCTGGCCGGATTTTCGTCCAGTATTGCCTGATACGAGGTCCTGGCGGCCTCGAAGTCTCCGGCCTCGAGTTGCTGACGGGCTGCGGCCAGTTCGGGGTCGACTTCCGCGGCTTGCGAGGAACCAGTGGAACCCGTCGGGCCGGTTAGCTTGCCGGCCGTGGCCGACAGCAGCGAATCCACCCAGCGACGCAACTGGTCGGGGGGCTGAATCCCCTGGAAGCTGGAAACCGGCTGCCCGGCGGCCAAAGCCACCACGGTCGGAACCGCGTCGACTCCGAATATCTGGGCCACCCTGGGCGTCACGTCTACGTTGACCGTCGCCAGCGACCAGGTCCCGTTGTCCTCCGCGGCCAGACCGGAGAACGTCTCAACCAGCTGGACGCACGCGTCACTGCGCGGTGACCACAACAGCACCACAACCGGTATTTCACCGGACCGGACCAGCACTTCCTCTTCGAAATTGGCTTCGGTGATGGCGGTAACTCCGGGGCCACCGTCGGCAGCCGCCGCTGCGCCGCCGCCGGGGCCGTCGGCCGACGCCGGTTGCTGGGCCCGCTGCTTGAGACCCGACAGATCGACCGCACCGGCCATCGCGGGCCCAATCGAAGATCGCGGACGCGTCACGCCGTCAAGTTTGTCATGCGCATCGGGCAGCAATCCACTCGGTGGCACCGTCGCTCAGGCAAAGATATGCCGACCCGGCAACCTCTCCGAAAAAGGCCGCGATGGCCCGGTATGACGAAGATCACACTCGGCTTCGCGCGTCGCCTGCCAGCAACGCTGACGGAAGCGTCAGGAGCCGGCTAACCGGCCCGCAGGATCAGGGCGTCGCCCTGCCCGCCGGCCCCGCACAGCGCAGCGACGCCATAACCTGAGCCGCGTCGGGCCAATTCCAGGGCCACGTGCAGGGTGATCCTTGCTCCCGACATTCCGATCGGATGGCCGACCGCGATCGCACCGCCGTTGACGTTGACGAGCTCCGGATTCACGCCAAGTTCGCGGGTCGAGGCCAGTGCCACTGCCGCGAACGCCTCGTTGATCTCCACGACATCGAGCTGGTCAACTCCGATGCCCTCGCGGCTGAGCGCCTTTTTGATCGCGTTCGCCGGCTGCGACTGCAGGCTCGAATCCGGTCCGGCCACCACGCCGTGCGCGCCGATCTCGACCAGCCAGGTCAGCCCCAGCTCCTGCGCTTTGTCCTTGTTCATCACCACAACCGCGGCCGCACCGTCGGAGATCTGCGACGCCGAACCGGCCGTGATGGTGCCGTCGCGGCGAAATGCCGGTTTGAGCCCGGCCAACGACTCGGCGGTGGTGTTGGCGCGGATCCCCTCGTCCTCGGCGAACTGCAGCGGATCACCCTTGCGCTGCGGGATTTTGACCGGCACCACTTCGTCGGTGAAGACGCCGTCCTTCCACGCCGCGGCCGCTTTTTGGTGCGACCGGGCAGCGAACTCGTCCTGTTCGGCGCGGGTGAAGTTGTCCGCGTCGTTGCGCTGCTCGGTGAGCGCACCCATCGGCTGATCGGTGAACACGTCGTGCAGGCCGTCGTAGGCCATGTGGTCCAGCACCGTGAAGTCACCGTACTTGTAGCCGGCGCGGCTATCCATCAGCAAATGGGGGGCCTTGGTCATGGACTCCTGTCCACCGGCCACCAGCACGTCGAACTCTCCGGCGCGAATGAGCTGGTCAGCAAGCGCAATGGCGTCGATACCGGACAGGCACATCTTGTTGATGGTCAGCGCCGGCACATCCCAGCTGATGCCCGCAGCTACCGCCGCCTGGCGTGCCGGCAGCTGGCCGGCCCCGGCCGTCAACACCTGCCCCATGATCACGTACTCGACCGCTGACGCTCCTACGTTGGCCTTCTCCAGAGCGCCGGCGATGGCGATCGCGCCCAACTCGCTGGCCGAGAAATCCTTCAACGAACCCATCAACTTGCCGATGGGTGTCCGTGCTCCAGCAACGATCACCGACGTCGTCATGACTATCTCCTTAGGCCTACTGGGCGCTCCCTGGAGAGGCGCAATCTTTGCCGTCAGGTTACCGTTATGTGATGACGACCGATCAAGTTGACGCCCGTCAGGTCTTGGCCACCGCACTGGTGACGGCGATCGATCACGTCGGCATCGCTGTCGCCGACCTGGACGCGGCAATCGCCTGGTACCACGACCACCTCGGCATGATCCTGGTGCACGAGGAAGTCAACGATGACCAGGGAATCCGCGAGGCCATGCTCGCAGTGCCCGGTGCCCTGAAGGGCACCGCACAGATCCAGCTGATGGCCCCGATCGACGATTCCTCGGCCATCGCCAAGTTCCTGGACAGGCGCGGACCTGGCATCCAGCAAATGGCGGTTCGGGTCAGCGACCTCAACAGCATGATCGAGCGGCTCGAGTCGCAAGGCGTCCGGCTCGTCTACGAGACACCGCGGCGCGGCACCGCAAACTCGCGGATCAACTTCATCCATCCCAAGGATGCCGGCGGAGTTCTGATCGAGCTGGTCGAGCAAGCTGCCTGAGGCCGGCAGCCTAAGACCACTTTCGGGTCGGGCTGCGAGTGCCGCGGTGGGTCCAGCACGAAGTGTGCCAATGCCGCCGATCGTCGGATCCGCCGAGCGTCGAGTCGATCGGCCACACCACTAAATGCGCGGTACCGGAACGTATTTGGTGATCGCAGCCGGGACAACGGTAGGTCTTGACCGCGCGGGCGGCCGCGACCGGACGGACCTCGTACTCGTGACCGTCGGGCCCGATTTCCACCCGCCGCAGAACCGGCGGTGGCGATAGCCTCCGACGTGGCGGGGTGCGGCGCCGTGCCATGCGGCCAGTCTATTCTCGAAAGAGTTCAGAACAGCCGGTACTCGTCGCTGTCCATCCCGCGCATCCTGTCGTAATCCAATGTCACGCACCGGATACCGCGGTCGATGGCCAGGGTGCGTGCTTGCGGCTTGATCTGCTGCGCGGCGAACACCCCCTGCACCGGTGCCAGCACACTGTCGCGATTGAGTAACTCGAGATAGCGGGTTAGCTGCTCGACACCGTCGATTTCGCCGCGCCGCTTGACTTCCACCGCGACGCAGCCGCCCCGCTCATCACGACACAGTAGATCGACGGGCCCGATGGCGGTCATGTATTCACGACGGACCAATGTGTATCCCTCGCCCAGCAGTTGGACGTGCTCAGCAAGCAACGCCTGCAGGTGGGCCTCCACCCCGTCCTTGACCAATCCGGGGTCGACGCCCAGATCGTGGCTGGAGTCGTGCTCGATCTCCTCGACCGTGATACGCAGTTGTTCGCCCGATTTGTTCTCAACCACCCACACCGGCACCTGATCACCTGGCTCTTCGGTCAACCAGCACGGCGGACTCATCCAGTTCAGCGGCTTGTAGGCGCGGTCATCGGCGTGCACGCTGATCGATCCGTCGGCCTTGAACAGCAGCAATCTACGGGCCGACGGCAGATGCGCGGTGAGCCGGCCGATGTAGTCGACGGTGCACTGAGCTATCACTAGACGCACCCGAGTCACCTTAAAGCCTGACCGACGAATTAGGCTGACGCCACCATGTCGGCCAACAAGTCCGTGGCGCAGCGAATAGGCCGGGTGCTCGAGACGGTCACCCGTCAGAGCGGTCGGCTACCGGAGACCCCGGCGTACGGTTCCCTGCTGCTTGGACGGGTTGCGGAGAGCCAGAGCCGCCGGCGGGTGCGCATCCAGATCATCCTGACCGTCTTGGTGGTGGTGGCAAACCTGCTCGGAATCGGCGTCGCCATGCTGTTGGTGACGGTCGCCATTCCCCAACCGAGCGTCTTCGACGACGCCCCGCTGTGGCTCACCTTCGGAGTGGTGCCCGCGTATGTCGCAGTCGCCTTGGCGCTGGGCGCTTACTGGATTACCCGGCGGACCGTGCTGGCGCTGCGCTGGGCGATCGAGGAGCGCAGGCCGACCCCCGACGACGAGCGCAATACCTTCCTGGCCCCGTGGCGGGTCGCGATCGTCGACCTCATTCTGTGGGGGGTCGGGGCAGTGCTGTTGACCACCCTCTACGGCCTGGTCGACGTGGTATTCATCCCGCGGTTCCTGGTCGTGGTCAGCTTTTGCGGCGTGCTCGTCGCCACCGGCAGCTATCTGCTCGCCGAGTTCGCGCTGCGCCCGGTGGCCGCTCAGGCACTGGAAGCGGGACCGCCACCGCGGCGGTTGTCGGCCGGCATCATGGGCCGAACCATGATGGTCTGGTTCCTCGGTTCGGCCGTACCCGTCATCGGCATTGCGTTGCTGGCGATCTTCCAGGTGATGATGCGGAACCTCACCGAGGTCCAATTCGCGGTGGGCGAACTAATCATCGCGACCGCCACGTTGATTTTCGGATGCATCCTGATGTGGATCCTCGCCTGGCTGACCGCAACCCCGGTGCGAGTGGTGCGTGCGGCCCTGCAGCGCGTCGAGCGGGGCGACTTGTGGGGCAACCTCGTGGTGTTCGACGGCACCGAACTCGGTGAGCTACAACGTGGTTTCAACGCGATGGTCGCCGGCCTGCGCGAGCGAGAGCGCGTGCGCGATCTTTTTGGCCGACACGTCGGACGGGAAGTGGCTCTGGCCGCAGAACGCGAGAGACCCAAACTGGGCGGCGAGGAACGTCACGTCGCTGTCGTATTCATCGATATCGTCGGCTCCACCGAGTTGGTGACCAGTCGTCCTCCAGCCGAAGTCGTTTCGGTGCTCAACCAGTTTTTCGGAATCGTCGTCGAAGAAGTGGACCGACACCGTGGGCTGGTCAACAAGTTCGAGGGTGATGCGACATTGGCGGTCTTCGGCGCGCCGAATCACCTTGACAGTCCCGAGGATCAGGCGCTGGCCGCCGCGCGGTCTATCGCCGACCGGCTGAGCGAGGAAATGCCGGAATGCCAGGCCGGTATCGGCGTAGCGGCGGGGCAGGTCGTCGCCGGCAATGTCGGCGCCCGGGAACGCTTCGAATACACCGTGATCGGCGAACCGGTCAACGCGGCGGCCAGGCTGTGCGAGCTCGCCAAGGCACGGCCGGGGCACCTGCTCGCGACGGCCGAAGCCCTGCAGGGCGCAAGCGAACATGAGTGCGCTCGTTGGTCTTTGGGCGAGACAGTGACGCTGCGCGGACATGAGGATCCCACCCGGCTGGCATCACCTGCGGGCGCGGCCAGGCCGGCCGGCGATTCGGCACAGCTGTAATCATCGCGGGACCGTAGCTGATCAAACGGGTTAAGAGCTGCCACGGCATCCGGCAAAGCACGCTGATCACCCGCTGTCGACGCCTGGCGGCCCAAGGCCAATGCCTTCGTGACTATCGGAATCGGCCCGGCCGCTCAGGGCGGGCATTCGCGCCGGTGCGATTCCACTACACCCGAAGCCCCGGCCGCAACCTCCGGTCGATTGCCCGGTCAAACTTGAAGAGCCGCCGTGGCTGTTCGGTCAGTGACCGCCGAGTAAGCGCTGCTTCTGCTCGATGAATTCTTTGTCACTCAAGACTACATTGTCACGGAGTCCGGCGAGTTTGCTTAGCAATTCAGTGATTTCGCGCAATTCGGCAGCGGTTCCGGTCAGTCGACCGTCCGACGCGTGACGCGGGTTTTCCGAACGGTCATGGGCGACTGCTCCGGCACGCACCTGGCGGCCGGCCACGCTGCCTTTGTCTCCCGGTCCCTGGCCTCGGGAATGGGATGTGCCGCGTCCGGACAAAGCCATCAGTGGCGCCCCGGCGAAAAGAGGCATTTCGCTGCGTCGAGGAGCGACTGGGGGCCCACCATCATGTCGCATTTCCGCTAGTTTTGTCGCTGCCCTGGTGTAACTGTTGATACGTGCATGATGATTTCGAGCGCTGCTACCGGGCCGTCCAGTCCAAAGACGCGCGGTTCGATGGATGGTTCGTCACCGCCGTACTGACCACCCGGATCTACTGCCGGCCCAGTTGCCCGGTGCGGCCACCCTTCGCTCGCAACGTGCAGTTCTATCCAACCGCCGCGGCCGCCCAACGAGCGGGGTTCCGGGCATGCAAGCGGTGCCGTCCCGACGCCTCCCCGGGATCACCGGAATGGAATGTGCGGGGCGACGTCGTGGCGCGGACGATGCGGCTCATCGCCGACGGCACGGTGGACCGCGAGGGCGTGGGCGGCCTCGCGGCCCACCTCGGTTA
This sequence comes from uncultured Mycobacterium sp., assembly GCA_964397935.1. Classification (GTDB taxonomy): domain Bacteria; phylum Actinomycetota; class Actinomycetes; order Mycobacteriales; family Mycobacteriaceae; genus Mycobacterium. Next base: position 2,899 of record CAYNLB010000059.1, on the reverse strand, counting down.
CACCCCCCGCCAGCTGGAACGGCTCCTGCAGGCCGAGGTGGGCGCCGGCCCACTTGCGTTGGCCCGCGCACAACGCGCGCAGACCGCCCGGGTGCTGATCGAAACCACCGAACTGCCGTTGGCCGACGTCGCTTTCGCCGCGGGTTTTTCCAGCATCCGTCAGTTCAACGACACGGTGCGCTGGGTGTTCGAAAGCACACCGACGGCGCTACGGCGACGCGCAGCGGCCCGACCCGGCCCCATCGCAATCTCACCCGGGGCGGTATGCCTTCGGTTGCCGGTACGCACACCGTTCGCCTACGCCGGCGTTTTCGGTCACTTGGCCGCCACCGTCGTGCCCGGCTGTGAGGAGATCCGCGACGGCGCCTACCGGCGCAGCTTGCGCCTTCCCTTCGGCAGCGCCGTCGTCACCCTGACACCTGCTGTCGATCACGTCCGCTGCCTGCTCGTGCTCGACGACTTTCGCGACCTGACCACCGCAATCGCCCGCTGCCGGCGGCTGCTGGACCTCGATGCCGATCCGGAAGCGGTGGTCGACGCGCTGACCGGCGACCCGGAACTCGGGCCGGAGGTTGCCAAAGCGCCCGGGCAGCGCATCCCCCGCACGGTCGACGAGGCGGAACTCGCCGTGCGCGCGGTCCTGGGGCAACAGGTGTCGACCAAGGCCGCGCAAACCCATGCGGCCCGGCTGGTTGCGGCTTACGGCCAACCGGTCCACGATCCCGAGGGCGCGTTGACCCATACCTTCCCTTCGGTCGAACAACTCGCTGAGCTCGGCCCCGAGCATCTGGCCGTGCCCAAGGCCCGGCAACGGACGCTGAGCGCCCTGGTCGCCGGCCTTGCCGAGGGAACTATCGTCCTGGACGCGGGCAGCGATTGGGAAAGCGCCCGGAGACGATTGCTCGCCTTGCCCGGAGTCGGCCCCTGGACGGCAGAGATTATCGCGATGCGCGGCCTGGGAGATCCGGACGCCTTTCCCGCCGGCGACTTGGGCATTCGCCTCGGCGCCAGGCGGCTTGGCTTGCCCACCGGGGAACGGGCCCTCATCGAGCACGGCGCGCGGTGGCGTCCCTGGCGTTCCTACGCCACCCAATATCTGTGGAGCACCCTCGAGCACCCGGTAAACCATTGGCCACCACAGGAGGTTGCATGATGATCGAGTACCGCACCATCGACAGCCCGATCGGACCGCTGACCCTGGCCGGGCAGGATTCGGTCTTGACGATGCTACGGATGGTCGACCAGACCCATGAACCGAGCCGTGTCGGCTGGTCACCCAATCCGATGGCCTTCACCGAGGCCGTCGACCAGCTTGCCGCGTATTTCGCCGGCGACCTAACCGAGTTCCATATCGAGTTTGATCTGCGGGGTACCGAATTCCAGCAGCGAGTGTGGAAGGCGCTGCTGACAATTCCGTATGGAGAGACCAGAGCATACGGAGAAATCGCCGAACAGATCGGCGCTCCCGGTTCCGCACGCGCCGTGGGGTTGGCCAACGGCCGCAACCCGGTTGCGATTGTCGTGCCGTGCCACCGAGTGATCGGCGCCAATGGCAGCCTCACCGGTTACGGGGGCGGGCTCGACAGAAAACGTACCCTCCTCGAAATGGAGAAGCGCCGCACCGCGGCGCATGCGAATTTGACATTATTCGACTAGAAGTGCGCATAAATACGCAAATACAAAAACGCCCCCGTTGCCGGGGGCGTTTTTGTGTATGTTCGGCGGTGTCCTACTTTTCCACCCGAAAGGGCAGTATCATCGGCGCTGACAGGCTTAGCTTCCGGGTTCGGAATGGGACCGGGCGTTTCCCTGTCGCTGTGGCCGCCGTAACTCTATTTAGGAATCACTATTCTTGGTTGTTCTGGTGGGGGGTGTGGTGTCCGTAATTTCCCAAGACTAATTGTCTTGGTCTGGAATGTGGTTGCGAGGTGTGTTGGTAAGTTTTCGGCCGGTTAGTGCCAGTTCCCTGCACCCATTGCTGGGCTTCCAGGTCTGGCCTATCGATCCCGTGGTCTGCGGGGGGCCTTATCCCTCTAAAAGGGTGAGAAACCTGATCTTGGAGAAGGCTTCCCGCTTAGATGCTTTCAGCGGTTATCCTGTCCGAACGTGGCTATCCAGCGGTGCCCCTGGTGGGACAACTGGTGTACCAGAGGTTCGTCCGTCCCGGTCCTCTCGTACTAGGGACAGATTTCCTCAAGTTTCTGACGCGCGCGGCGGATAGAGACCGAACTGTCTCACGACGTTCTAAACCCAGCTCGCGTGCCGCTTTAATGGGCGAACAGCCCAACCCTTGGGACCTGCTCCAGCCCCAGGATGCGACGAGCCGACATCGAGGTGCCAAACCATCCCGTCGATATGGACTCTTGGGGAAGATCAGCCTGTTATCCCCGGGGTACCTTTTATCCGTTGAGCGACACCCCTTCCACTCGGGGGTGCCGGATCACTAATCCCGACTTTCGTCCCTGCTTGACGTGTAAGTCTCGCAGTCAAGCTCCCTTGTGCATTTACACTCAACACCTGATTGCCGTCCAGGTTGAGGGAACCTTTGGGCGCCTCCGTTACATTTTAGGAGGCAACCGCCCCAGTTAAACTACCCACCAGGCACTGTCCCTGAACCCGATAAGGGTTCGAGGTTAGGTGTCCAATACGATCAGAGTGGTATTTCAACAACGACTCCGCCCCAACTGGCGTTGAGGTTTCACAGTCTCCCACCTATCCTACACAAACCGTACCGAACACCAATACCAAGTTGTAGTGAAGGTCCCGGGGTCTTTTCGTCCTGCCGCGCGTAACGAGCATCTTTACTCGTAGTGCAATTTCGCCGAGTCTATGGTTGAGACAGTTGGGAAGTCGTTACGCCATTCGTGCAGGTCGGAACTTACCCGACAAGGAATTTCGC
>CAYNLB010000058.1:0-27226 GCA_964397935.1 uncultured Mycobacterium sp. | reverse complement strand
ACGTCGGCGGCCGGGCGGTGGCCTGGGTGGCGAACAGGATGCGCGGCTGCTTGCCTCCGCGCACCGGCGGCGGCGTGGCCGCCACCACCTCCTTCAGCCAGGCATTCAGCGGGCCCGTCGCGATCCGCGCGTCCCACGACGCCAGGGCATTCTCCATTGCGGGCACCAGCTTCTGCACCGCCCGGCCCGTCTTGGCGGAGACATTGACCCGCTGGGCCCAGCGCAGCTGCACCAGTTCGCGGTCGATCTCCCGCTCCAACAGCTCGCGCCGGTCTTCGTCGACCAGGTCCCACTTGTTGAACGCCAGTACCAGCGCCCGCCCGGCCTCGACAACCATGGACAGCACCCGCTGATCCTGTTCGGTCAGCGGCTCCGACGCGTCGATCAGCACGATCACCACCTCGGCCGAGTCGATGGCCGAATGGGTGCGCACCGATGCGTAGTACTCATGCCCGCTGGCCTGGCCGACCCTGCGCCGCAACCCCGCGGTGTCGACGAACCGCCACAACTTGCCGCCCAACTCGATGAGCGAGTCGACCGGATCCACCGTCGTCCCGGCTACCTCGTGCACCACCGAAAGCTGGTCACCCGCCAGCTTGTTCAGCAGCGAACTCTTGCCCACATTGGGCTTGCCGACCAGGGCCACGCGCCGCGGACCACCCGGCGCCGCTACCACCTCGGACACTTCAGGCAGCACGGCCAACACCTCGTCGAGCAGGTCCGCCACCCCGCGACCGTGCATCGCGCTGATCGCGTGCGGCTCACCGAGCCCCAGCGACCACAACTCCGCCGCGTCGGCTTCGCCCTTCGCGGTGTCCACCTTGTTGGCGGCCAGGAAGACCGGCTTACCCGAGCGCAGCAGGATCCGGGCGGCGGCCTCGTCGGCCGCGGTGGCACCGACGGTGGCATCGACCACCAGGATCACGGCATCGGCGGTGCGCATGGCCACCGACGCCTGCGTGGCCACCAGCTGCTGCAGACCCTTGGCGTCGGGCTCCCATCCCCCGGTGTCCTGCACGACGAAGCGGCGTCCGGTCCACAAGGCGTCGTAGGAAACCCGGTCGCGCGTGACACCGGGAACGTCCTGCACCACCGCTTCCCGGCGGCCCAGGATGCGGTTCACCAGCGTCGACTTGCCGACATTGGGCCGGCCCACCACCGCCACCACGGGCGCCGGGCCCGCCTCGGCCTGCTCTTCCAGGTCGAATTCGACGGATTCCCAGTCGCTTTCGTCGCTCCACGTGCCGTCCTGAGTCACCGTACGGCCCCGCTTCGCTGCTTGATCAACTCCAGCAGGTGGGCGATCACCTGCGGCTCGGTCATGTCGCCGGTGTCGACGACCACCGCGTCCGGGGCGGCGCGCAGCGGCGAGATCTCCCGGGTGGAGTCCAGATGGTCGCGGCGGCGGACGTCGGCCAGCACACTTTCATAGTCGTCGGGTAGCCCCGTCGCGACGTTCTGGTCGTTGCGCCGCCGGGCGCGGGTTTCGGCCGACGCGGTCAAGAAGATTTTTACCGGCGCGTCGGGCAAGACCACGGTTCCGATGTCCCTGCCCTCGACGACGACGGTGCCCGGCCCCTCGGCCATCGCCCGCTGCAGCCCGACCAGTCGGGCGCGCACGGCCGGAATCGACGACACCGCCGAGACCGCGCGGGTGACCTCGTCGCCACGGATCTCAACCGATACATCTTCTCCGGCAAGGCAATAGCTGTCGCCGTCGGGGTCGTAGTCCACCGACATCTGCACCGTCGAGGCAATTCGCCCGACGGCCTCGGCATCGGCAGGGTCGATTCCCGCGCGCAGCACCGCCAGCGTCACCATCCGGTACATCGCTCCGGTGTCCAGGTAGCGCGCCCCCAGGGCAATCGCCAATCCCCTTGACACCGAAGATTTTCCGGTCCCGGCCGGCCCGTCGATGGCGATCACGACAGCATTCACAGGCCCACCGCTTTGTACAGTTTGCCGATCTCGCCACGGCCCAACGCCCGGATGCTGCCGGGACGCTGCTCACCCAGCGAGACGGGCCCGATGTCGGTGCGCACCAGCGCCTCCACCGGAAACCCCGTGGCGGCCAGCAGCCGACGCACGATGCGATTGCGCCCTTCGTGTAAGGTCACCCGTACCAACGTCTTCCCCGGGATGGCGTCCACCACGGCGAAATCATCCACCCGCGCCGGACCGTCGTCCAATTCGATTCCCGCCCGCAGTTTCTTGCCCAGCCCGCGCGGCACCGTCCCGGTCACCGTCGCCAGGTACGTCTTGGGGATCTCGTGGGACGGATGCATCAGCCGGTGTGCCAGCTCGCCGTCGTTGGTCAGCAAGATCAGCCCCTCGGTGTCGGCATCCAACCGCCCGACATGAAACAGCTTCTTGTTGCCCCGAACCCGGCGCTCGACCAGGTCGCCGATGCACGGGCGGCCCCGATCGTCCGACATCGTCGAGTGCACACCGCGCGGCTTGTTCAGCGCCAGGTACACCATCGACTCGTCGAGCACCACCCGCGACCCGTCGACGCGGATCACCGATACATCCGGGTCGACGCGGGTGCCCAACTCGGTGACCAGCTGCCCGTCCACCTCGACGCGACCATCCCGGATCAATTTCTCGGCGGCCCGCCGCGACGCAATCCCCGCTTGGGACAACAGTTTTTGTAAGCGGACCCCTTGAGTATCGACCATCAATCCTGGTCCACGTCGAGCGTCAGCGCCTGTTCGGGCGCCGGGCCGCCCGCTAGTTTGATGAAACGTGGCTCACTGTCCAGGGATTCGCTCAAGTCCTCGATGGTGTCGACGTCGGGTAGCAACGGGGCGATATCGGGGAGGTCGGCCAGCGACGGCAAACCCAGGCGCTCCAAGAATAACTCGGTGGTCGCGAACGTCACCGCCCCGGTGTCCCCGTCGGCGCCGGCTTCGGTGATCAGACCGCGCGCCAGCAGGGTGCGCATGACGGCGTCCACGTTGACCCCGCGCACCGCGCTCACCCGCGCACGCGTCACCGGCTGGCGATAGGCCACCACGGCCAGCGTCTCCAGCGCGGCCCGGGTGAGCTTGGATCGCGCGCCTTCCAGCAGCAGCTTTTCCACGTAGGGCGCGAATTTGGCGCGGGTGTACATCCGCCAACCCTCGCTGTTTTGTCGCAGGTCGATGCCGCTGTCGCGTTCGGTGAGTTCGTCGGCGATCTGCTGCAGTTTGGTGGCGATTCGGTACACGGGTTGCTCCGTGGCCGCGGCCAGCGCCTCGGCGGTGACCGGGGTATCCACCACCAGCAGCAGTGCCTCCAGCACGGAGCCGAGTTCCTCGGCGTCCATCGGCGCTGCCTCGGCGATGTCGGGGATGCCTTGGAGGTCGGTGTCGAGGTCGACCTTCGGCTCGGATTCACTCATGACTCGTCCCGCACTTCTTGCAACGCTTCGTCGGTCGGACGTTCCCCCGTCCACGAAATCTGGAGCACGCCAAGCGGCTCTGACTGGTCGAATGCTACCGTCCGCGTCCGATACAGATCGAGCAGCGCCAGGAAGCGGCCTACCACCTCCATCGGTGCCTGACAATCGGCGACCAGTTCGGAAAACGACGCCCAGTGGCCAGTGCCCCGCGCTTCCAGGATCGCCAGCAATTTCTTGGCCTGCTCGACAACCGAGACACTCGCCGCGTGCAGGTGCCCGGTGGCCACCGTCGGGGCCGGCCGCGGGGTGAACGCGATCGCGGCGATCTGGGCGAACCGCTCGGCGTCGACACCGAGCATCACCTCTGGGAGCAGGTCGTTGAACCGCTCCTCCAGCGACACCGCGCGCGGATAGCTGCGCAGCGCACTGGCCTCCAGCTCGGCGAACATCTCGGCGACGTGCTTGAACGCGCGGTATTGCAACAACCGGGCGAACAGCAGGTCGCGCACCTCCAGCAGCGCCAGATCCTCGTCGTCGTCGACCTGTCCGGACGGCAGCAGCCGGGCGGCCTTGAGATCGAGCAGCGTCGCGGCCACTACCAGAAACGCGGTGGTTTCCTCCAGCTCCAGCCGGGCGCCGATCTCGCGGGTATAGGCGATGAAGTCGTCGGTGACCTGGTGCAGCGCCACCTCGGTGACGTCGAGGCGATGGGCGAAGATCAGCTGCAGCAGCAGATCGAACGGCCCCTCGAAGTTGGTCAGCCGTACCTGGAAGCCGTTCTTGGGTGGCGCCTCACCGTTCGCGCTGCCTGTCACGCGCCGAATCGGTCGATGAACTCGCGGGCCAACGCGCGGTAGGCGATCGCGCCGGTGGATTTCGGGGCCCAGGTGGTGATGGGCTCGCCCGCCACGCTGGTTTCCGGGAATCGCACTGTTCGGGTGACGACGGTGTCGAACACCAGGTCACCGAACCGCTCGACGACGCGGGCCATCACCTCGCGCGAGTTGACGGTGCGCGGGTCATATCGGGTCAGCAGGATGCCGCTGATTTCCAGCTTCGGGTTGAGCCGGTCGCGCACCTTGTCGACGGTGTCGGTCAGCAGCGCCAGACCGCGCAGTGAGAAGAACTCGCACTCGGTGGGAATCACCACGCCATCGGCACACGCCAGACCGTTGACGGTGAGCAGTCCCAGCGACGGCTGGCAGTCGATCAGCACGTAGTCGTATCGGTCCAGCACCGGGTGCAACGCCCGGGCCAATGTCTGCTCACGCCCCACCTCGTTGACCAGCTGGATTTCGGCGGCCGACAGATCGATGTTGCTGGGCACCAGGTCCATGTTCTTGACCCGGCTTTGGAGCAGCACGTCATCGATCGACACCCGGGGCTCGACCAGCACATTGTGGATGGTCTTCTCCAGCTCGTAGTGCGGAACGCCGAGGCCCGCGGACAACGCGCCCTGCGGGTCCATATCCACCAGCAGCACCCGCCTGCCGTACTCGGCGAGCGCGGCGCCCAAGTTGATCGTCGACGTGGTCTTCCCGACGCCCCCTTTCTGGTTGCACATCGCGACGACCTTGGCCGGGCCGTGCGAGGTGCGCGGCTGTGGTTCGGGGATCGCCCGCGGCGGCCGTCCGGTCAGGCCCAGCTCGACTTCGCTGGTCGGCTGATCGGTCATGGCGGGGGTGTTCGGGAGGTGAACATCGCAGCAAAGTCTAACGGGTCCGCGCGCCTAAGCCGGGCGACCCGCAGGCAATTTACCAGCCAATATGTGCAGAAATCGCGGCTGATACGCACATCGCGGCAGGCTATTAACACCAGTCACAGCAGCACCAACTTTTGGGGGTGATGCGGCTCGCAAAAGCGATGTCGCCGGCGATATCACTCTCCCGGACGCCCGGCCGGTCCAGGCGGAAGAATTATCGTGGCCCCTATGGATTTCAGACGACGGATACCCTTGCTGCGGTGGTCGGTCTGGCGGATGGCCCCCGGGCTTCGCCACCTCAGCACCACGGGCCAGATCGGGGACGGACGCGAAGCGGCTGCGGTCAACTACGTTCTGCAGCACGCCCGGGCCGGCGACATCGGCGACGTGCTGGCCACCATCGACAAGTTCGCCTACGAGAAGTCGCTGCTGATCAATGTCGGTGACGAGAAGGGACAACTGCTCGACGCCGCCGTGCAACGCGCCGATCCCGCACTGGCACTCGAGCTGGGCACTTACTGCGGTTACGGTGCGCTGCGGATCGCCGGGGCGGCTCCCAACGCCAAGGTGTACTCCGTCGAACTCGCCGAGGCCAACGCCGTCAATGCCCGGCGGATCTGGGAGCACGCCGGTGTCGCTGACCGGGTGACGTGTGTGGTCGGCACTATCGGTGACGGCGGGCGCACCCTGGACACGCTCGCCAACGAGCACGGGTTCGCCGCCGGGAGGCTCGATTTCGTGTTCCTCGACCACGACAAGGACGCCTACCTGGATGACCTGAAGAGCATCCTGGACCGGGGATGGCTGCGCCCGGGCACCATCGTGGTCGCCGACAACGTCGGAGTGCCCGGCGCGCCGAATTACCGGCATTACATGCGCGAGCAGCAGGGCAAGCTGTGGGACACCGTCGAGCACAAGGCCCACCTGGAATACCAGTCGCTGGTGTCCGATCGGGTGCTGGAGTCCGAATACCAGGGCTGACGCACCGGCCTGATCACTGCGCCCGGGGATGGGCTCCGGCCCACACTTCGCGTAACGCGTGCACGGTGACCATCGTGTAGATCTGCGTCGTGGTCACCGAGGCGTGGCCCAACAACTCTTGTACGACGCGGACGTCTGCGCCGCCCTCGAGCAGGTGCGTGGCAAAGGAATGCCGCAGCATGTGCGGCGACACACCCGAGGTGATGCCGGCTCGCTCGGCGGCATCTTGTAGTACTTGCCAGGCACTTTGCCGCGACAACCGTCCGCCGCGCACATTGAGAAAGATGGCCGGGGTCCCCCGGCCCCGGCGGGCCAGCTCCGGGCGTCCTCGCACCAGGTAGGCATCGAGTGCTTGCACAGCGGGCCGCCCGATCGGCACCAGCCGCTGCTTGCCACCCTTGCCGCGCAGCAGCACCGACCTGGCATGGGTGTCGATGTCATCGACGTCCAGGCCGACGGCTTCGGAGATCCGCGCTCCGGTGGAATACAACAGTTCCAGCAGCGCCCGGTTGCGCAGTGTCAGTGGGCCGTCGGCCGGGCTGTCGCCGCCGGCGCCCTCCAGCAGCGCCAGGACCTGCTCGATCGTCAGGCTTTTGGGCAGCCGGCGGCCCGGCGTCGGCGGCCTGACGGCCCGCGCCACGTCCAGGTCGGCGAGCCCCTCGGCGGCCGCAAACCGATGCAAGCCGCGCACCGCGATCAGGGCCCGCGCCGCCGACACCGCGGACAGGGCCGCCGCCCCCGAATCGGGATCGCCGCGGCGCAGCGCCACCAGAAATTCGCTGACGTCGTCCTCGCCCACCTTGGCCAGATCGTGAATGCCCCGGTCCGATAGGTGCTTGCTGTAGCGGCGCAGGTCCCGCCGATAGGAGCTCAGGGTGTTCGCCGCCACCCCGCGCTCGATCGTCAGATGGTCGAGGTAGCCCTGCACTTGCGTATCAAGAGCCACAGCCGTCATTGTTCGGCCTTGCGCGCGACGAACGCCGTCGGCTTGTCGATCCAGGGGCTGTCCACCGGGCGCGGCTGCGCGAAGCCGCCGGTCACCGCGTGGGCCGCCAGAACCCCGGCGATAGCAATGGAATTCACGATCTCACCAGTGAACACCCGGCTCGCCGCTTCCGCGATGGGAAACCAGCGCATCGTCATGTCGGCTTCCTCGTGATGCGCCTCGGGTCTGGCCACCTCGGTCAACCCGGTGGCCAGATAGACCCGCACCGATTCGTCGCTGAATCCCGGTGCCGAATTGAGATCGACCAGCACTCGCCAGGTTTCGGCTTGCAGGCCCACCTCTTCTTCGAGCTCCCGGGCGGCAGTGCGCTGCGGTGGCTCCCCGACGACGTCGAGCAACCCGGCCGGGAGCTCCCACAGCCGTCGGCCGAAAGCATGGCGGTATTGATAGACCATCGGAATGTTGTTGTCGTCGTCGAGCGCCACGATGGCGACCGCCCCGTAATGCTCGATGACTTCGCGCACCGCAGTGGTGCCGCCCGGCATCCGGACTCGATCGCTGCGCAGCGCGAAAATTCTTCCGGTATACAGCGTTTCGGATGACGCCGTCTCGAAGACGTGCTCAGCCACGGGCCGCGGGCTCAGGTAGCGGCCGCGCAGCGCTATCTCGATCGTTGGTGCCGTTGGTTGAGTGTTCGGAGATGTCCATCGGCAACAGCTCACCCGATTTGTAGTCGATGGCCGCCCCCACGAACGCGGTGAACAGCGGGTGCGGCCGGGTGGGCCGGCTCTTCAGCTCCGGGTGGGCCTGGGTGCCGACGATGAACGGGTGCACCTCCGGCGGATATTCGACGAACTCCACCAGATGACCGTCGGGCGAGGTCCCGCAAAACCTCAGGCCGCTCTCGGCGATCTTGTCGCGGTAGGCATTGTTGACCTCGTAGCGGTGGCGGTGCCGTTCCGACACCTGCGTCGTGCCGTACGCGTTGGCCACGATCGAATCCTCCTGCAACACCGCGGGATAGGCGCCCAGCCGCATGGTGCCGCCGAGGTCTGCCTGCCCGGCGACGATATCGAGCTGGTCGGCCATCGTGGAGATGACGGGATCCGGTGTGTCGGGATCGAACTCGGCCGAGTTGGCTTCGGTCAGCCCGGCTGAACGCGCGGCTTCGATCACGATGCATTGCAGACCGAGGCACAGGCCCAGCACCGGTAACCCGCGGGCACGCGCATGCTGGATGGCCGCGATCTTGCCCTCGATTCCGCGGATGCCGAAACCGCCGGGGATCAGCAGGCCGTGCACGTCGTCCAGCGCGGCCGCCATGTCGCTGGCCGACTCGCAGTCATCGGCGGCCACCCAGCGCATCTCGACCTTGGCACGGTATTTGAAGCCGCCGGCGCGCAGCGCCTCGATCACCGACAGGTAGGCATCGGACAGCTCAACGTACTTGCCTACCAACGCGATACGCACGGTCTCCTGCGGCTCGTGCACCCTGCGCAGCAGGTCGTCCCATTCGGTCCAGTCCACGTCGCGGAACGGCAGGTTGAGCCGGCGCACCACATAGGCGTCGAGTTCCTCGCGGTGCAGCACCTTCGGAATGTCGTAGATCGACGCGGCATCGGGCGTGGAGATGACGCCGTCGATGTCGACGTCACACATCAACGCGATCTTGTTCTTCAGCGCTTCGGGGACATCCCGGTCGCAACGCAGAATCAGCGCGTCGGGGGTGATACCGATGCTGCGCAACGCGGCCACCGAGTGCTGGGTGGGTTTGGTCTTGAGCTCGCCCGACGGGGCCAGGTAAGGCACCAGCGACACGTGCAGGAAGAAGACGTTTTCCCGGCCCAGGTCATGGCGAACCTGGCGCGCCGCCTCCAGAAAGGGCTGCGACTCGATGTCGCCGACGGTACCGCCGATTTCGGTGATGACGACGTCCGGGCGATTGCCCTTGGCGTCCGGTTCGGCCATTGCCAGGATGCGTCGCTTGATCTCGTCGGTGATATGCGGGATCACCTGGACGGTGTCGCCCAGGTACTCGCCGCGTCGTTCCTTGGCAATGACAGTCGAATACACCTGGCCGGTAGTGACATTCGCCGAGCCGGACAGATTGCGATCCAAGAACCGCTCGTAGTGGCCGACGTCGAGGTCGGTCTCGGCGCCGTCCTCGGTGACGAAGACCTCGCCGTGCTGGAACGGGTTCATCGTGCCCGGGTCGACATTGAGATACGGGTCGAGCTTTTGCATCGTCACGTGCAGCCCACGGGCGGTCAACAGCTGGCCGAGGCTGCTGGCGGTCAGGCCCTTGCCCAGCGAGGACGCGACGCCGCCGCTGACGAAGAGGTGCTTGGTGGCGGTTTGCGGGTGCTTACGCACAGGCGACCTCCGTGAAGACGGGCAGGGCTTGAAATTTTCTAGCGATTAACTAGATGGGCCTGCCGACCCACGGAAACCCACCCTAACATCCGCGGCGCTGTGTCGCGGGGAACACGCCCGCTACTGGGGCACCGTGATCGATGTCGCCCCGTGACCGGTGCCGTACTGGCCGATGTGGCCACCGTTGATCAGGTCGTGCAGGCCCAGCACGGCGGTGATGCGCCCCGGTGCGGTGTCGACGTCGTCCACGGTGCTGATCACCGACGACATGCCGGCGTCGGCCCTGGCCACTGCCACGGCGGCGCCCCCGGTCGCCGACCCGTCACGCCCGGCGAGCAGGGTGCCCGAGCCGTGCGGCGCCAGCGCGGCCGAGAACCGGGCCACGCTGACCCCTTGATTGCCGGCATCCGGCGGTAACGCGCCACCGGTCACGACCAGCGCGGCGTTTGCCGAGCCCAGGTGATCGGCGGGCTGGTAGGTGATGAATCCGGTGTCCCGTAGCGCCGCCAGCACGGTGTCGCGCTCGGGATCGCCGACGGGCGGGACATCCGGGTTGGTGTTGATCAAAAGCGCGATGCCGAGCAGGTCGCCGGCCTGCGAGCCCTGGTCGACGAGCTTGGTGCTCAGCTGCTGGCCGGCCGGCAGGACCGACGAGTTCACCACGGTCCGCAGTTTCTCGGCGGAGTTGGCGTCGACGAACTCCTGCGTCAGCGACACCGTTCCGGCGACCGTTCCGCCGGCCTGCCCGATGAACTTCGACACCGCGGCGACGTCGTCGTCTTTTGCGTCCGGGGTGCGGAACACAACCACCGATTTACCGCCCAGCGCATCGTGCAGTATCCGGCCGGCCAGTTGGGTATCGAAATTATTTGCCGCGCTCAACTTTTCGTTCAGCACATTTTTCTGGTCGTTGAGCCCGCTGATCTGGGTGGACAGGTCCCGCTTCTCGTCACGCAGGCTGGACAGCAGGGTGTCCGACAAGAAGCCGGAACCGAGCACCACTCCGACCGCCAACGCCAAGAAGACGGCGGCCAGCGACAACGCATGTTGGCGTAGCGAGATCATCGGGGCAAGGTCCCCGCAAAGCTCACGTCACCCACTTCTGCACCATGAGTGCGAAGTGGTTCCAGTAGTCGGTGATCCAGTGCAGCACCACGCCGTCGGTGCGTGACACCCACAGGGCGACGATGACGGCGATCAGCATCGTCAACGCCAGGAGTGCGATGGCACCGGCCGAGATGTGGTTGCGGTACAGGGTGGCCACGGCCTGGGCATCCACCACCTTCTCCCCTACCCGCAGCCTGGTCAGAAAGGTGGAGGGATTGCTCTGCGCGCGTGTCCGATCGAAGAACGTCTCGATGTTGGCGGTGTGGCCGGCCGTCACGAGCAGCGCGGCGCCGTGATGATCGGCCAGCAGCAGCGCCAGATCGACCGCTGCGCCCGCGGCCGGAAAGGTCATCGCCCCGACGCCGAGATCCTGAATCCGTTCCAAACCGGGTGCGTGACCGTCCGCGTCGGCGGGCAATACCACCTGGGCGCCGCACTTGAGGGCTTCGGTGCTGATCTGGTCAGGGTCGCCGACGATGATTTGGGGGCGATATCCCGCCTTGCGCAATACGTCGGCACCGTTGCCCACCCCGATGAGCACCGGCTGGTACTCCTTGATGAACGGCTTGAGGGACTTCAGGTCCTCGTCGGCGCTGGGCTCGTCGGCGACGATCACCACGTGCCGGCGGCGTAGGTCGACGTCGATGTCGGGGATGCCGATACCGTCGATCAGCAGCGGGCTCTCGCTCTTGATGAACTCAATGGTGTTGCCGGCGAACGCCTCCAGGTGGGCGGCCAATCCGCTCTTGGCCTCCCGCATCAGGTCGGCGATGTCGTGATCGGTGCGTTCGGTACCGCGGACCAGCCTGCGGTCGCCGGAGTAGACCCCGCCTTCGTACAGACGAATCTTGGCGCCGTCCTTGACCTTCTTGAAGATGTCCGGTCCGGTCTCGTCGATCAGGGTGACCCCGTTGTTGACCAGCACCTCGGGCCCAAGGTTGGGATAGCGGCCCGAGACCGACGGTGACGCGTTGACGACGGCGGAGATGTCGGCTTCCACCAGCGCGTCTGCGGTGATGCGGTCCAGATCCAGGACGTCGAGCACCACGATGTCGCCGGGACATACCCTGCGCAGCAATCGATCGATATTCCGGTCGACCCGGGCGGTGCCGACGAGGCCCGGCCGGGAGGTATTACGGGATAGCAGGCCTGACATCTTCATGGGGGGATTCTGTCGGTGAAGCGCGGGCGAGGTGGGGAGGCGCGCCGTAACATCAGCCTCAGAAGTTATCTAGAGTCCCATTAGTCACAAGCCCGCAAAAGGTCTGCATCGACTTGGTACGCGAGGGTCCGCAGTTGCACAGCGCCTGCGGCGTGTCGGCGTGAAATCACGCGCCCTCGCCGCCTGTCGAGGGCCCTAGATCTCGTCCTTTTGCGCCGCCTCCAGCAGTTCACGGGCGTGCGCGCGGCCACTGTCGGATTCACCCAGCCCCGCCAGCATCCGCGCCAGCTCGACCACCCGCTCGTCGCCGGTGAGGCGCCGCACTTCGCTGGCGCCTTTTCCTCCGGTGCTGTGCACCGCCAGATGCACATCGGCGTAGGCCGCGACCTGCGGCAGGTGCGTGACCACGATGACCTGCTGGGTGCGGGCCAGCCGCGCCAGCCGCCGCCCGATCTGCACCGCCGCGCGGCCACCCACGCCGGCGTCGACCTCGTCGAAGACCATCGTGGTGCCCGAGGCGTCTTTGCGTGAAGTCGCCAGTACGACCTCTAACGCCAGCATCACCCGAGACAACTCCCCACCGGACGCGCTCTTGGCCAGCGGCAACACCGACATTCCGGGGTGCGCGGCGAAGCCGAACTCGATGTGGTCGAAGCCGTCGCCGCCGGCTCGGGCCAGCTCGCCGGAAGCCAGCGTGAGCGCTGCGGGGTCGTCCTGCTCGGCGACGTCGGTGGTCACGTCGATGGTGAATTCGGCATCGGCCATCGCCAGGGCGGACAGCTCCGCGGTCACCTCCTTGGCCAGCCGCTTGGCGGCCTTGCGGCGGCACTTACTGAGATCGACTGCGGCCTCGGCTAATTCGCGCGCCAGTTCGTCGGCCCGATTCGCGACCGCCGCCAGGGCTTCCGGGGAGACGTCGAGTTGCGCCAGCCGTTCCCGCGACTGCGACGCCCACCGCAACACCCCGTCGATGTCCGCCGCGTACTTGCGGGTCAAGGTGCGCAATTGGGCTTGCCGGGCCAGCTTGGATTCCAGCGCACTGGCATCGACGGGCAGCTCTTCCAGAAAGCTGCCGAGTTCGCGGGCCGCATCGACGACCGCCGTCAGCGCCTCTCCGACTTGCTCGGCCAGCGCCCGCAACGTCGCGTCATCGGCCGACTCCAGTGCGGCCCTCGCCCGTCCCAGGCTGTCGGCGGCGCCGCCGGTGGACACGTCGTCGACTTCCCCGGACAACGCGGCGCGCGCCCCGGCCGCCACCTCGCGCAGCGTGTCCAACTCGGAGAGTCGCAAGATGTCGGCGACCAGCGCATCGTCTTCGCCGGGTTGCGGGTCGACGGTGTCGATTTCGTTGAGCGCGAACTTCAATCGATCCGCCTCCTGCGCAAGTTCGCGGGCTCGGTTGCGGCGGTCAATGAGGTCGCGCCGCGCCGACACCCACGCGTCGCGCAGCTTCCGATAGCGCTCACACGCGGGCCCGGCACCCGCGAATCGGTCCAGCGCATTGCGCTGCTCCTCGGGCCGCATCAACCGCAGCTGATCGTTCTGCCCGTGCAGGGTGAGGAGCTCGGTGGTAAACCCGCTCAACGACTTGGCGGGCACACTGCGACCGCCCAAGTAGGCACGCGACGGGCCGTCGCGGCTGACCGAGCGCAGCGCGATCACGCTGCCGTCCTCATCGCGCTCGGCCCCCGAGGACTCCAGCATCGCGTCCAGTCGGGCTGCCGTCGCGTCACCGAGGTCGGTTGTCGCGAAACGACCTTCGACCACTGCACGATCAGCCCCCGAGCGGATACGGGTGGCGTCGGCGCGGGCACCGCCGAGCAGGTGCAAACCGGTGACCACCATGGTCTTGCCGGTGCCGGTCTCGCCGGTCAGCACCGTCAGGCCGCGATCGAACTCGGCGGTGGCGACGCTGATGGCCCCCAGCGACTCGATTCGGAGTTCTGTCAGCACCCGGCGTCACTCTCCGCGCCAACCGGTCACCGGTAACCGGAACTTGCGTACCAAGCGGTCGGTGAACGGCGCGCTGTCCAGGCGCGCCCATTTCACCGGTGTGACGCATCGTGTCACCTCGATCCGCCCGCCGGCCGGTACCAATATCTCGCGGCGGCCATCGCAGAACACCAGGGCGTCGTGACCGTCTCCTTCTATTTCGATCGCGATGGTGGCGTCGGGACTGGTGACCATCGGGCGGCCGAACAGCGCATGGGCGTTGTTGGGCACCACCAGAATTGCCTCGAGGTCGGGCCACAGCACCGGGCCGCCCGCGGAGAACGCGTAAGCGGTCGATCCGGTTGGCGTCGACACCAACACCCCGTCGCAGCCGAACGCCGACACCGGCCGGCCTTCGATTTCCACGACCACCCCGAGCACGCCCAGCCGGGGCCCCTTTTCCAGGCTGGCTTCGTTGAGCGCCCACCCGTGTTGGATGATGCGGCCGCCTTTGCTCACGGCCACATCGAGTGTCAGACGGTCCTCCACCCGGTAGTCGCGTCCGACAACGCGCTCGAGCACGCGGTCGATGGCCTCGGCCTCGGCCTCGGCCAAAAAGCCGATCCGGCCGAGGTTGACGCCCAGCACCGGAATTCCGACGTTGCGGGCCAGTTCGGCAGCGCGCAGAAAGGTGCCGTCCCCGCCGAGTACCAGCACGAGTTCGCAGCCCTCGGCCGCGTGCGGGTCGGCGTCGACCACCTGAATTTCGACTCCCATTGCCCGCATGTCACCGGGAGCCAGGTGCAGCGGGCCCCTGTCGACCGCCTCTGCGGACAGCACACGAAGCGCAATACCGTTATCGCCCAATACTTTCTGCACGCGGCGCGCAGTTTCGGTGGCTTCATCGCGGCCGGTGTGGACCACCATCAGAACGGTACGGTGAGCCGTCATTGCGGGCCCTCCGCTACAGCACGCTGCACGGCCGCCACCAATCCATCCCGGGACAACCCCCGATCGGTCTCGGCCCGCAGCCACAGGAAGTACTCGACATTGCCTGACGGGCCCGGCAGCGGACTGGCGGTGACATCGACGGCGCGCCAGCCCAGCTCGTCGGCGCGCCGGGCGACGGCCAGCACGGCGTCGGCGCGCAACCCCGCGTCGTGGACCACCCCGCCGGCACCGACCTGGCCCTTCCCCACCTCAAACTGCGGTTTCACCATTGGAACGATATCCGCGCTCGGCCAGGCACATCCAACCAGCGCGGGCAACACGGTGGCCAACGAGATGAACGACAGGTCCGCCACCAGCAGGTCGGCCCGCCCGCCGATCAACTCGGGCGACAGGTCACGCGCGTTTGTCCGCTCGACGACGGTCACCCGCGGGTCGCACCGCAGCGACCACGCCAGCTGGCCGTATCCCACGTCGACGGCGACCACCTCGGCAGCCCCGCGATCCAGCAGAACCTCGGTGAACCCACCCGTCGACGCCCCGGCATCCAGGCAGCGGCGGTCGGCGACGGGAATCCCGAAGGTGTCCAGCGCGCCGATGAGTTTGTGCGCCCCGCGCGAAACCCAGCTGCGTTCGCGATCGCCGGCGACGGTCAGCGTCGCGGTGACGGCGACGGCGGTGCCCGGCTTGAGCGCCGGCAGTCCGTCGATGCTCACCTTTCCGCTGCCGATCAACTCCGCGGCCTGCTGGCGAGATCGGGCCAGGCCGCGCCGAACCAGCTCGGCGTCAACGCGGGCACGTCGCGCCACCGCACTCAGCCCTTCTCCGCCGACTCCAGCGCAGCCAGCAGCACGTCGTGCGCCTCGGAAAGACGGCGGGCTATCCCTTCCAGCTCCGCGAGCCTCGATTCCAGAGGCTCCTTTTCGGCGTTGTCCAGGTCGCCCGGGTCCGGCAGCTGGGCAAGCAGGACGTCGATTTCGGCGCGAATCTGATCAGGATCGATAGTCATCGCGTTCCTACGTTAGTCGCTGTCCACCAAAGACCAGCGCCGCAGCGCGGCACGGGCCCGCTCGTCGGCGGCCTCGATCCGCACCGGCCGCCCCGGGCGATCGGGGTCGTCCGCACTCCACACCGCGCTGGCCACCGCGCGCACGACCGACAGCCCGTCCCCGTCGTCCGCGCCGCTACCGCTGACCGTTACCGCCGCATCGCCGATCTCGACGCGCCAGCCCGGCTGCGGCCGCACCGCGAGCAGCTCACCGTCCTGGTGCAGCGAACGCAGATCATGGCCGAGGTAGGTGGGCCGCCGGGCGGGCCCGGCGTACACCGCGTCCCGTGCCGAATTGACGCCGGTGAGCACCATCAGGCTGGGCAACTCGGCCGCGTTGGCGCCCTCGATGTCGGTGTCCAACCTGTCGCCGATCACCAAGGGCGCATGGAAATCGCCCCGGGCCACCGCATCCGTCAGCAGTCCTGGCGCCGGTTTTCCTGCGACCGTTGGTTCGGCGTCGGTGGCGGCGCGCAGCGCGGCCACCATGGACCCGTTCCCGGGCAGCAGGCCACGCTCGGTGGGCAACGTGACGTCGACGTTGGCCGCCACCCAAAGCGCACCGGCCCGGATCGCCAGCGCCGCCTCGGCGAGGTCCGGCCAACCGATGGTGGTGGAGAGCCCCTGTACGACGGCAACCGGGTCGTCGTCGTATCGGCGCACCGGACGCAGTCCGACTGCGGAGATCTCGTTGGCCAGTGCTTCGGTGCCCACGATCAGCACGGACGACTCCGGTGGTAACTGATCGGCCAGCAGGCGGGCGGCGCTCTGGGCGCTGGTCGCGACGTCATCGGCGGTTGCGGTGAAGCCGAGTTCGGTCAGATGCGCCGCGACCTCGTCGGCGCTGCGCGAGGCGTTGTTGGTGACGAACAACGCGCGGCTGCGCACCGCGGCCAGCGCCTGCACGGCCCCGTCGGTGGGCCGGCGTCCGCGAAACGCCGTGCCGTCCAGATCTACCAGCAAGCAGTCATATTGCTGCGCAATGGTTCCCACCTCAGCCAAGCTCGCTGACCCGGTCTTCGGCATCGGTGACACCCTCGAGATCGGCGCCCGCGGACCGCAGGAACCATTGCATCGCCTCGTCGGCGCGGCCCAGTGCCAGGAGCGTGTCGGCGTAGGCGTAGAACAACCGCGCTGCTGTCGAGCCCCTGCGGCTGGGGTCCAGCTGCGGCGTGTTCAGGACCGTCAGCGCCTGCTCCAGCTGGCCCAGATCCGCGCGCGCACCGGCGGCAACGATTCGTAGTTCGTCGGCGTCGTCACCGCTGAGCTGGGCCGCCTCCGGGCCCCGGGTCAATTCGATCGCCCGCTCCGGGCGGCCGAGTCCCCGTTCGCAATCCGCGATCAGGGCGAGCAAGGAGGACTTGCTGCCCATCCTGCGGGCGGCGCGCAACTCGGCCAGCGCTTGCGCCCAATCGCCGCAGTGATAGGCGGCGATTCCGACCGCCTCACGAATCGCGGCGATCCTGCTGGATCGGGCCCGCGCCGCGCGGGCCTGACGCAAAGCGGCCTCGGGATCGTCGTCGAGCAAGTCACCCGCGGCGACCAGGTGCCGCGCGACCGCGTCGGCCGTGGCGCGGTCCAACGTGCTCAGCTCCCGGCGGATCTCGGGCGCCAGCTGCCTGGCCTCCACGCCGGGCGGTATCTGGGGCTCGTCGGGTCGCACCCGAGGGCCGTGAGCATTTTCGGCGGCGGCGCGCTGTGGCTGGCTCGGTCGTGCACGGCCCGGTCCCGACCATGTGCCGGACGCCGAGCGCGGTCGCCGTCCGCCGCTGCGCCCCTGCCTGTCGTCGACCACGCTGCTGAGAATACGGGCACCTGGCGCGTTGCTACCCCGAGAGCGGGTTCTGCAGCAGCGGCGCCATCATCGCGGGACAGTATGTCGCGACCGCGACGACCGTGAACACGCCCGCAGCATCGAAGGACAGGCCACTACGGTCGGCCATTTCGGAGGCAACGGAGTAGAACGACGCATCCGGCGCGATCAGCTTCGGGCACACCGACTGCCCCAGCGCCGTCGCGCTCGCTGGCTGGGGATACGAGATACCCGCGTTGCTCAGCGCCGTCAAGAAGGCATTACCCAGCATGTCCGCGCGGATGGGTGCCGCCAGTATCGCGGCCAGGGCGGTCAAGCCCGCGGTCACTCCCAGGGACCGCAGGAGGGTCGACTGCGCGCGCGTTGGGTACATCATCGTGACAACCCTGGCCAACGAGTGTCACGACGACGACACGGTGGGGTAAAGGTTTGTGCACCGACGCGTTTTGCAGCTGCGGGCCAGCCGTTTACCCGTTCTAGACCTTTTCGATCCCGGCGATGGTGCGTTTGCCGCGACGCAGCACCAGCCATCGGCCGTGCAGGAAGTCCGTGGGCTGCGGCGCCCATTCTTCGCTGTCGATGCGAATGTTGTTCACCGATACCCCGCCTTCGGTGATCGTGCGTCGCGCGGCCTTCTTGCTGTCGGACAGTCCGCTGGCCACCAACAGGTCGACGATCGCGTCGGGACCACCGGGTTTGAGTTCAGCGACCGAAGTCTCGCGCAACGCCGCCGCCAGCGTCGGCTCGTCCAGACGACTCAATTCGCCCTGCCCGAACAGTGCCCGGCTGGCGTGCTCGACCGCCTCGGTGGCCGCCTCCCCGTGCACCAGCACGGTCAGTTCGCGGGCCAGCCGCCGCTGGGCGGCACGTTGCTGGGGACGTTCGGCGGTCGCCTGCCCCAGTTCGGCCAGCTCGTCGGCCGACAGGAAGGTGAACCACCGCAGGTACCGGATCACGTCGGCGTCGGCGGTGTTGAAGAAGTATTGGTACCAGGCGTACGGGGTGGTCATCTGAGGATCCAGCCACAAGCTGCCGCCGCCGGTGGATTTGCCGAACTTGGTGCCGTCGGCGGCGGTCACCAGTGGGACGGTGAGCGCATGCACTGTCGCGCCCAGTTTTTGGCGCACCAACCGGACCCCGGCGATGATGTTGCCCCACTGATCGGAACCGCCGATCTGCAGTGTGCAGCCGAAGCGCCGATTCAACTCGACGTAGTCGTTGGCCTGCAGCAGCATGTAGCTGAACTCCGTGTAGGAGATGCCCTCGCCCTCCAGTCGCCGCCGCACGGTGTCGCGATCCAGCATCACGTTGACCGAGAAATGTTTGCCGATATCGCGCAGGAATTCGATCGCCGACAGTTGGCTCGTCCAGTCCAGGTTGTCGACGACTATGGCGCCGGTCGGTGAAGCGTCGAAGTCGACAAAGCGTTCCAGCTGGCCGCGGATTCGCTCCGTCCATGCGGCGACCGTATCGGCCTCGTTGAGACTGCGTTCGCCGACATCACGCGGGTCACCGATCATGCCGGTGGCGCCGCCGGCGAGCACGACCGGACGATGGCCCGCCCGCTGGAACCGGCGCAACGCCAGCAGCGGCACCAGGTGTCCGGCATGCAGGCTCGCCGCGGTGGGGTCGAAGCCGGCATACACCGTCATCGGCCCGCGCTGGGCTTCGGCGCCCAGCGCGTCGAGGTCGGTGGACTGCGCGATCAGACCGCGCCAGCCCAGCTCATCGAGGATCCCGGGAGACATCGCGCACGACTTTAGTCGCTGGCTCCCGGGGCGGGCGCTCGCGGACTTCGCCGGTAGGCCGACACCTCCGGCCGCCCCGCCAGCCACAACCGCCACGGCCGGTCGGCGGCCTGGCTGATCCCGACGCGCGGCCCGGCCACGGCGGTCAGCGGGTCGTTCAGTTCCAGGGCCACCGGGCTGTCCGGGTCGAACACGTCAACCCCGTTGTCGTCCATGGTGATTCCCAGCGCCGAGCACAGGTTGCCGGGGCCGCGCGCCAGCGCCGCGGCGCGGACCAGCGCACCGCGGCGCTCGCGCGCGACGTCGGCGCCGCCCTCGATGGCGGCGGCCCTCAGCAGCACCGCGGCGGCGGTTCCGTCCGGGCCGCACGAGACGTTGGCGCAGACATGAATCCCGTGGCTGCGGTACGTGTAGAGCCGCCCGGGAGCCCCGAACATGACGGCGTTTCGGCTGTTGAGACCGCGGTAGGAGTGGGCCGCGGCGTCCGGCCAGGGGCCGTCGGGAACCCCGCCGTAAGCCTCGACCTCGACGACGACGGCGCTGACACCCCGGCAGGTGATGGTGGCGCCGAGTAGTCGATGCGCGGCCTCGACCGGGTCGACCGACAGCTGGCCTGCAACCACCCACCGAACCTACCGGCAACACAAACATGGCAGGATCCCGGTTGCCGCGCGGCGAAGGAGCCAAAATATGCATGCGATCGACCCTGCTGCCACGGCGTGGCTGCTGGCCAGCACCGCACTGGTCCTGCTGATGACGCCGGGCCTGGCCATCTTCTACGGTGGCATGGTCCGCACCACCGGGGTGCTCAACATGATCATGATGAGCTTCATCTCCATACCGTTGGTCACGGTGGCATGGCTGATATTCGGCTACACGATCGCGTTCTCCGAAGACCGCGCGGGCGGGTTCGTCGGCAGCCTCAGACATATCGGGATGCTCGGCATCACCCCCGACACCGTTCACGGCGCGGTTCCCGAACTGCTCTATGCCACCTTTCAGTTGTCGTTCGCGATCATCACGGCGGCCCTCGTCAGCGGTGCGATCGCCGACCGTGCCAAGTTCGCGGCCTGGATGGTGTTCGTGCCGGCGTGGGCGATCGTTGTGTATTCGGTCGTCGCGCACTGGGTGTGGGGACCGGGCGGCTGGCTGGCCAATCTGGGCGTCCTCGACTACGCGGGCGGCCTGGTCGTCGAGATCGTCTCGGGTTCCTCTGCTCTGGCTCTGGCGCTGGTACTCGGGCCCCGCATCGGCTTCAAGAAGGACGCCATGCGACCCCACAATCTGCCGTTGGTCTTGCTTGGCGTCGGGCTGCTGTGGTTCGGCTGGTTCGGATTCAACGCCGGTTCTGCCTTGGCCGCCAACGGGACTGCCGCAGCGATCTTCCTCAACACGCTGGTCGCCGGCTGCCTCGGCATGCTCGGCTGGCTCACTGTCGAACAGATCCGCGATGGCAGACCCACGACGTTCGGTGCGGCATCCGGTGTGGTCGCCGGCCTCGTGGCCATCACCCCGTCGTGCGGAACCGTCAATACGCTCGGCGCGGCGGTTGTGGGCCTCGCAGCGGGTCTGGTCTGCTCGTTCGCGGTCGCCGCGAAATTCCGTTTCAACTATGACGATTCGCTCGATGTGGTTGGCGTGCACTTCGTCGGCGGCGTTGTCGGGGTGTCGTTGATCGGGTTCCTTGCCACGGCGGTCATGACCTCGGGTCCGCAGGGCCTCTTCTACGGGGGCGGCTTCACCCAGCTCGGCAAGCAGTCGCTCGCGATCGTCGTCGTCGCACTCTATGCGTTCACGATGTCATTCGTTCTCGCAAAGTTGGTCGACGGGGTGATGGGATTCCGGCTCAGCGCGGAAGACGAGACCACCGGTGTCGATCTCACGCAGCACGCCGAAACCGCTTACGCCGAAGGCGTGCACGGACATCTGCCGTTGCGTCGCCCGGAATCCGGCGAACGCTGAAATAACGCCCGCAGTCTTGACAATCCCCGAGCACGGGTGAATATTCATCACATGATGATTTCATCAAGTGATGAATTATTGGGCGATGGCGCGGAGCCGGCCATCAACATCGAGCACCTACACGTGATTCGGGGCAAAACGGCTGCGGTCCATGACCTTTCGGTGCGGATCGCCCGGGGCACGATCACCGGCCTGCTCGGGCCGTCCGGATCCGGCAAGACCACGCTGATGCGCTGCATCGTCGGGACGCAGATCGTCACCGGAGGCTCGGTGACGGTGCTCGGTCACCCGGCCGGCTCACGCCGGGTGCGGCAAGGGGTCGGCTACATGCCTCAGGACCCGACCATCTACAACGACCTGCGGGTGATCGACAATATCCGCTACTTCGCCCAACTCTGCAGGGCCGACGGCCAAGCCGCCGACGAGATCATCGACGCGGTGGACCTGGGCAATCACCGCACCTCCCGCTGCGCGAACCTCTCAGGCGGACAACGGACCCGGGTGTCACTGGCCTGTGCGCTGGTCGGCCGGCCCGACCTGCTGGTGCTCGATGAGCCGACCATCGGCCTGGACCCCGTGCTGCGCGCCGAACTGTGGGAGCAGTTCGACGCGCTGGCGCGCCGCGGCACCACGCTGCTGGTGTCCAGCCACGTGATGGACGAGGCGGACCGCTGCGGTGATCTGCTGCTGATGCGCGAGGGCCGGCTCTTGGCCCACACCACCCCGGACCGCCTAAGGAAGGAGACCGGATGCACGTCACTGGAGGAAGCATTCCTGTCCATCATCCGGCACACCACCGTGCCCGCAGCCGGCTGACGCTGCACAACTACACGGCCACGACGACGCGCATCCTGCGCCAGCTCGCCGCCGACCACCGCAGCGTTGCATTGATACTGATTGTTCCGGTCGTGGTCATCACGCTGATGTACTTCATGTTCCAGAACGTCCCGCATCGCCCGGGCACCCCAACGCCCTTCAACACGGCATGCCTGATCCTGCTGGGTCTTTTCCCGTTCTTCCTGATGTTCATCCTCACCTCGATAACGATGCAACGCGAACGGGCTTCCGGAACGTTGGAGCGCATCCTGACCACCCCGCTGCGCCGGCTCGATCTGCTTGCCGGTTACGGGACCGCGTTCTCGATCGCCGCGGCGGCGCAAGCCACCTTGGCGTGCGTCGTGTCGTTCTGGCTACTCGGCTTCGAGACCGCCGGCAGCCCCGAGTGGGTGTTCGTGATCGCGATCGTCAACGCCGTGCTGGGGGTCGGCGAGGGTCTGCTGGCTAGCGCATTCGCCCGCACCGAGTTTCAGGCCCTGCAGTTCATACCGATGGCGATCGTCCCGCAACTGCTGCTGGCCGGCATCATCGTTCCTCGGGCATTGATGCCGCACTGGCTGCAATGGATCAGCAATGCGATGCCGGCCAGCTATGCCCTGGAGGCTCTCCAGCAGGTGGATGCCCACCCCGGGCTGACCGGTATCGCGGTGCGCGACATGTTCGTCGTGCTGGGTTTCGCCGTCGCGGCGCTGTGCCTGGCCGCTGCGACGCTGCGGCGACGGACACCGTAGTGGCGATCGCAAGCGCGGCGCAGCCGGGCGCGGCGGGTCGCCACGGAGGGTCCTAGTGGCGATCGCAAGCGCGGCGCAGCCGGGCGCGGCGGGTCGCCACGGAGGGTCCTAGTGGCGGTCACCAACGCGGGACGCAGGCGGCCCGGACGGCCGTCCGGCAGCTCCAATACTCGTGAGCGCATCCTGGCCAGCGCCCGAGAGCTGTTCGCCCGCAATGGCATCGGCAAGACCTCGATACGTGCGGTGGCCGCGGCAGCGGGCGTCGATTCGGCGCTGGTGCACCACTACTTCGGCACCAAGGAAAAGCTGTTCGCCGCGGCCATTCGCGTTTCGATTGACCCGATGGACATCATCGGCCCGCTGCGCGACGTGCCCGTCGACGAACTGGGCTACACAATCCCGTCAATGTTGTTGCCGCTGTGGGACTCCGAGCTCGGCGCGGGACTCATTGCCACGCTGCGATCAATCCTGGCCGGATCGGAGGTGAACCTGTTCCGTACCTTCATCGAGGATCTGATCGCGACCGAAGTAGGTAGCCGCGTCGACGATCCGGTGGGCAGCGGAACCGTCCGCGTCCAGTTTGTTGCGTCCCAGCTGTTGGGCGTGGTGATGGCGCGCTACATCCTGCGATTGGAGCCGTTCGCGTCGTTGCCGGCCGAGCAGATCGCGCGGACCATCGCACCCAACCTGCAGCGCTACCTCACCGGGAATCTGCCGGACGGCCCCGCGCCATGAGCCGAGCGTGCTCGTCCTCATCCACGTCGCGGGCTTCCTCGATCAGCAGCACCGGGATGCCGTCTTCGATGCGGTAAGCGCGCCGCAGCCGTGGGTTGTAGAGCAGCTCGCCATCTCCTGAGTCCACGAGCAGCAGCGGGCCCCGGTCAGCCGGGCACACCAGGATGCTCAACAGTGAATCGTCGAGCATCAGCGCGCACCGCTCAGCTCGGACCGCACCGCCGGGGTCAGCCGGCGGAACTGGGTGCTGTGCGCGTCGAAATACCACGCGTGGCGTCCTGGCTTGGGAATTCCGGCCGCGCGCAGGGCACTGACGGTCGGGCGATAGGTGGCACTCAAGGTCATCTCGGGGACCACGTGCACGATGTCGGGCCCCAGGCCGAGGGGGATGTTGGCAACGGCTTCGGTCAAGTCCGCCGCGGTGACGGTGGCCCCGGGCAGAAGCGTCACCGCCGAGACCGCCACTTCCCGGCCACCCACCGACACGTTGTAGGTCACCGCGAGGTCGACACCGTTGACGTAGCCCAGCGCGTCGGTGACCGCCTCGGCATAGACCAAGCCGCGCGCGGTGCGGACCACGGAGCCGCGCCGGCCCGCCAGCCAGAAATCCCCGTCATCGTCGCGGTAGAACAGATACTCGGTCGATATCCAGGTGTCGCCGGGAGCGAACACCCCCCGCTTCACCGATGCGGTCGGATCGATCGGGCCGTGTGACGCCGCGAGCAGCACCCCGACCTGCTTGGGTTCTGCGACCTGCACGAAGCCACGGTCGTTCTCCAGGATCAGGTCGTGCTCGGCGTCGTAGGCACCCAGTTCGATACGCCCGGCGCCCGGCAGCGGCCGGCCCTTGCTGCCGATCTTGACGCCCGACACGTTGGCCAGCACCGCCTGTCCGTCGGTGGTGGCGAAGAACTCGACGACGTGGGCGGGCGCGAACGCGTCGACGACCCGTTCCCACAGACCCGTCGGCATACCGGAACCGATGAACAGTCGCACCGGATGATTGCCGTGCAGGACGAAAGCGGGATCGTCGACGATCTCGCGGAGCATGGCCCAGGTGTAGGACACGACTGTGACGCCGTACTGGCGTATCTCCTGGACGAACCGGTCGGCGTCGAGGCCGCGGGAGAGCGCGATGCGGGTACCGCCGACCACCGCGCCGCCCAGGCTCACCAGCAGCGCCGACTCGTGGTGCAGCGGCGTCAGGCAATACAAGGTGTCGCGGCGGTCCAGGGCGGCCGTCGAGGCGGTCCCGAAGGCCGACACCGCCCACCGGTAGTTGGTGATCTGCTTGGCCACCAGCTCGCCTCCGGCCGCGCTGAACGCGATGAACGCCAGGTCGCGAGCCAATCCCGGGTTGGGGCGATACCAGCCGGGCAGTTCCACGGCGTCCGGGTCGATCTGCTCCATGTCGATGACGTCTGTGTCCTCGGGCAGGTGCAGATTCCGTGACTCACCGCCGCCGAGCACCAGTACCTGTCTGAGCAGGTGGCGGTCGCAAGCCAGCACCGCGTCCAGGTTGGTGGGGTCGGTCAGGATCTCGGTCGTCCCCCCGAGCCGGATCGACGCGGCCAGATCGGTGTCGGGCTTCATCACCACGGCGACCGCACCCAGCCGGGACAATGCGGCGATGGCGACCAGTGCGCTGGGCCGCGTCTCCATCAGCACGCCCACGCGGTCGCCCTGCCGGACGCCAACTTCGATCAGGCCGCGAACGACATTGTTGATGCGCCGGTTCACCGCCTCGTAGGTGTGCACGCGCCCGTCGAACAAGAGGAATTCGCCCTGCGGGGCGTCGTGCGCCTGTTCGTCGATGATGCGGCCCAGCGAGATCCGGGTGTGGTCGTTGAGCTGTCCGAGCCGGGCCAGTCGCGGCAAGGTCCGGTAGGTCTCGACGGCCAGCGTACGCACGGATTTGTTGGCCGACACGACGGTGTTGGCCGCGTTGCGCGCCAGCGCCAGCGCCGTCTCGGAGACTTCGCCGAGCCCGTGCGCGAGCCGGGAACTGAACGCGACGCCGCTGTCGGTGTGTTCTTCGGGCTGATCGGCCATCAGGTCGATGCTGTCGGGCTTGTCACCCCCGGTGGACAGCCAATTCACCCATTCGGCGACGGTGGGCCAGCTTTGCTGTGCGGCCTTGGAGCCGACGACCAGACCGAAATGTCCTGTGCGGATCCGGCTTTCGTAGACTTCGGCGTTTGGTGCCGCCCGCCGGATGCCGCGCACCGAGGCCGGCTGCCCGATGTCGTCCACCTCGCCGACGAAGGCCAGCACGGGGCAGGTGATGTCGGTGAGCGTGACCATCTGCCCGTTGACCGCAAAGCCGCCGGTCATCATCCGGTTGTGGGCGATGAACTGCTTGAGGAGCTCGGAGATCGCCGGGCCCGACCAGGCGATCCAGCCTTCGCGTTCGAGGAACCGGCGCTGCTGTTCGCGCGGCAGTAACGCCTCGCGATCGTGCAGCTGACGCACGAAGTCAACGCGCGCCTTGGCGGTCTTGAGGGGATCCATCATTTGAAAACCGGTGCGCGCCATCCAACTTGGGATGGCCAGCCGGCTGAACACGTGATCGGCCATGAAGTTGGCAGCGGGCGCGGCGAAGTTCGCCGGGATGCCCATGGGCAGGGCGGCCAGTGTGTCCACCGGAGAACCGAAGGTGACGATGCTGGCCAGGCTCTTCGAACGCCGGTAGGCGGCGACCTGGTAGCACCACATGCCGCCCTGCGAATATCCGACCAGATGGATGTCGCTGCCGGTGGTGCCCTTGACCGTGTCGATGGCCTGACTGAGCGCGACGATGTGGTCGGCCAAGGTGCGGCGCATCCCGCCTTCGACCTTGTCGGGTTCGCCGAAGTCGATGACCCAGGGATCCAGCCCATTGGCGTGCAGGATTCCCACCGCGCCGTCCTCGCGGGTGACGTCCCACATGTCCGCCGACATCATCATTGGGTGCACCATCAGCACCGGCGGGCCCACCGGCGGTTTGTCCGGCCGGCTGCCCGGCGGAAAATACCGTCGCAGCTTGTACATCGGTACGCTCTCGACGATTTGGGAGGGCGACGGAACGCTGCCGGTTTCCAGGCCCCCCAGCCGCAAGACCTCCAGCCCATTCTGCGCCGTGGCGATCAGCCGCCCGACCGGCCGCGTGACCATCGAAAAATTCAGATCCACCGCTGCTCCCTACCTTTAGACAGCGCAGCCATCATGGCATATCAGGCCAGCTAGAAGGTATGGGAGGCTGGGGCCTCGCTGGCATGTGAACGTGGGTTGGCTCCGGGAACTGGCCCCGGCCGGCAGCGGTTACGGCCGACCGGGCTTTGTGAGCCCGCCGGCGCATGTGGGTCTTCCCGATGCCGTTCTACGTTATGTGATGGCGTGGCTAGCGCCGCGCCGCTGCTCCGATGCCAAGTACTCCACCATCTGGCAAAGGTTGACGACAGCTGCGCTCAACTTGGAGATGGTGGCGTCCCGATCTTCGATGCACGACTGCCAGTCCGGGAATTCCTGCGGCAATTTCTGGTTGTCTGCGTTGGCGTGAATTTTCTGCTCGATTTGGTCGCACAAATCCGCGAGGGTCAACTCTCCCGGCGCAGGGATGTCAGAGAACCATTTATCACTCATGTCAGATCGTCTCCTTTCCA
This sequence comes from uncultured Mycobacterium sp., assembly GCA_964397935.1. Classification (GTDB taxonomy): domain Bacteria; phylum Actinomycetota; class Actinomycetes; order Mycobacteriales; family Mycobacteriaceae; genus Mycobacterium. Next base: position 178 of record CAYNLB010000058.1, on the reverse strand, counting down.
GAGAAACAAATCCCCCGATCTCGCACGCTATCGGGTCTCTGTCGCGAGGTTTCTGCGGACCCACGGATGACCGGGGTTCCCCGAGTCTGTGCCGTGCCCGACCGGGACCGAATGAGCAACGGTCGACGCGCGTTGCCGACCGGCACGTCAAGGGTGTACCTGCTGCTACCTGGTCAAC
>CAYNLB010000057.1:20375-27271 GCA_964397935.1 uncultured Mycobacterium sp. | reverse complement strand
TTCGCCTTGTACTGCGGTTCGCTGTCGAGTCGCGCTTTCGGGAAACGCGCCGTCACCGCCGACAGTGCGACGCCGGCTTCCAGCCGTGCCAGGGGCGCGCCCAGGCAATAGTGCGCGCCGCGGCCAAAACCTAAGTGGCGCAATCCCGCACGGTCCGGGTCGAAGATGTCGGGCCGATCGAATTCCGCAGGATCGCGGTGGGCCGCGGCCAGCAGCAGCATCATGATGTCGCCCTCGGACACTTCGGCACCTCCAATTACCATGTCTTCGGCGGCAATTCGACCGACCAGTTGCACGGGCGGGTCGTAGCGCAGGGTCTCCTCGATGACGGCCGGGGCGCGAGCGGCGTCGGCGCCCAGCGCGGCCCACTGCGCCGGGTGATGCAGCATCGCGAGGACAGCGTTGCCGATCAGGTTCACCGTGGTCTCGTGACCGGCGACCAACAGCAGGACGCAGGTGGCAACGATCTCGTCCGCGGTCAGTTGATCGCCGGACTCCTCTACCGCGATCAGTCCCGACATCAGGTCGTCGCCGGGCTTGGAGCGCCGCCGTTCGATCAGGCCGTGCAGATATTCGCGCAACCACGTTCCGGCGGCCATCCGCTCCTCCAGGTTGTCCGATGGCGTTCCGGTGAATGCGACAAACGGATCCAGTGACTGGGCCAGCAGCGCGGACGCGCGGCCGAACTGCGGCTCGTCCTCGAGCGGCACACCGAGCAGCCGGCAGATGACCGCCACCGGCAATGGATACGCGAGATCTTCGACGACCTCGAATCGGCCCTGCTCAGCAGCACGATCAAGCATTCCCTCCACCAGCGCGCTGATGTCGGGCTGCAGCGCGTTGACGACCTTTGGTGCAAACGCCTTACTGACCAGCTTGCGCAGCCGAGTGTGATCGGGTGGATCCAGGAAGAGGAATCCCGGCGGGCCTGCCTGCGGCACGTCCGCACCGACATCCATCAGCGCCTGAGTCTCGGCCTCGGTCTGTTGCCGAGCGAGCGTCGACTTCGTCCGGTCACTGCTCGATGACGGATGCCGCAGAACATCGTCGCAGTCTCGATAGGTCGAGAAGACGGCGAGGTTGACCGCGGGCAACTGCAACGTTCCGGAGTCACGAATCTCGGCATAAAGCGGGTACGGGTCGGCCCGACTGGCCGGGTCCAGCAGTTGGTGCAGCAACTCTTGGAATTCGGCCTGCTCTGTCGGCGTGGTCGTCATGCTCACATTGTGCGCGCCGCCGCCAAGCGCCCCGGCATGACGGGCCCTTCACCGACCTCGGCGCCCCTCGAGGCGGCTGCCCGCCGGCTGGACGTGATCAATCAAGCTCACCGGCGGCGCAGGAACTCCACGATGTGGCCGGCAAGTTCTTCGCCGGCGTCCTCTTGCAGGAAGTGCCCGGCGTCACGGATCACCGGGTGATCGATTCCCTGCGCGCCTCGCATCTCGCGCTGGAAGATGGCGGCCATCGGCCCGGTGATGGGGTCGCTGTCGCTGAAGGCAACCAGCATGGGCGTCGGGCTTACGGAGAGTTTTGCCCAGGCCGCCTTGTTGGCCGCCGCCGCGGGATCGTCCGGAGAGGTCGGCACCAGGCCGGGCATGGCGCGGGGGCCGGCGCAGTACTCGTCGGCAGGGAATGGCGCATCATAACCCGCACGTACCTCGTCGCTCATCTTTTGCCGGCAGGCACCCTGCACAAACGCGCTGATTCTGAGCTCAGGCAAAGTCTGGATCGCCTCCCGAAAACGCCACCAGATCTTGGCCATCGGCTGTTCTCCGTTGGGCAGACCGGTGTTGGCAACTACCAGCCGCGCAAACCGTTCGGGGTGCTCCGCTGCGAGCCGCAGACCGATCAGTCCGCCCCAGTCCTGGCCGACCAGGGTCACGTCACGAAGGTCGAGAATGTCGAACGCCACAGCCCGCATCCATTCGACATGTCGCGCGTACGTGTGGTCTTCGCGGCGGGTCGGCTTGTCGGAACGACCGAACCCGACCAGGTCAGGACAGATGACTCGATGTCCGGCACCGGCCAGTATCGGAATCATCTTGCGGTACAGATACGACCACGACGGCTCACCGTGCAGCATGAGAACCGGATCGGCGCCGTCCGGCCCATCCTCGACCCAGGCCACCCGCAGCGCCCCACCCTCGTCGTCGGATACCTCGCAATACCTTGGTGCGTAAGGAAAGTCAGGCACGTCATCGAACCGGTCGTCGGGTGTTCGCAATGTCTGCATGTCAAGTCCCTTCCGATAATCCCGCCAACTCCGGACGCGTCATCAATCGATCGAGGAATCCGCGCTGCCCCTTCAGCAGCTTGCTGCGTGCCTGCGCCACCGTAAACCAGCCGACGCGATCGACCTCCGGGAAGTCCCGTAAAGTACCCGAGCCCTTTGGCCACTCCACTTGGAATGTGTTGCTGCGCGCGTCGGTCACGTCCAGATCGCTGCCGACGGCAAAGGCGGTGACCACCTTGCCGCTGGGTTGTTTCAGCGAACCGAGGTCGAGGCGCGGCCCGGCCGGCACCGAGAGCCCGAGTTCCTCGGAAAACTCGCGCTGCGCGGCCGCCCAGGGATCCTCATCCTCCGCGTACTCGCCTTTCGGGATCGACCAGACCCCGTCGTCCTTGCGCGCCCAGAACGGGCCACCCGGATGGGCGATCAGGACTTCGACGATGCCGTCGCGGGTCCGGTACAGCAATACGGCCGCACTGAGATTCGGCATCGATGTTTCAGGCGCCGACGGCGCGCTCCAGGTCTTTGAGCGACGACTCCAAGTGCGCGAGGAGGCGCTGCAGATGCGGCACGCTGCGCCTACAGCCCACCAGACCGATGTCCATGCTGTTGGCGTTGTTGACCAGGGTGATGTTCAGCGCCTGTCCGTCCAGGGCGATGGACATCGGGTAGTTGCCGTCGAGCCGGGCGCCCCCGTAATACATCTGCTGAGCAGGCCCGGGCACGTTCGATATGACGAGATTGAACGGCGGCGCCGTCGATGCCACCCAACCCGGAAATGCCGCCAGGCTCAGCGATGCCATGTTCATGGCGGACAACGCCAACGCCTGGACGCGAGGCAACTGGGAAAAAACTTTCTTGTTGCTGCGCATCGAGTCGCTGATCGTCTGCAGGCGCTGCGCGGGATCGTCGGTGTCGGTGGCGAGGTTGCACAGGATCGCCCCGACGAGGTTGCCGCCGCTGTCGGCCTCGTCCTCCGTGCGCAGGCTTACCGGGACCATCGCAATCAACGGCGTGTCCGGCAGGGCGTTGTGTTCAAGCAGGTAGTAGCGCACGGCACCCGAACACATCGCCAAGACGACGTCATTGACGGTCACTCCCGCGGCCTTCTTGATGCCTTTGATGCGGTCCAGCGACCAGGACTGCGCGGCGCACCGGCGGGCGCCCCCTATCTTGACGTTCAACATGGTGCGCGGGGCCGCGAAGGGCATCGTGAGCTGCTGCTCGAACAGCGCCGCGCGGGCCAGCGAAACCGTCGACGGAGCAAGTGCCGCAACCGATCCCGCCGTGTGGACCAACGAACGAAACGGGGATGTAGGGCTCGACTTACGTTTGCGTTTGGGCAGGCTCCATGGCGCCCGGATCTCGGTGTCATCGGGATCGCTCGACAACGCGCGCTGCATCAGCTTCAGCGCAGAGACACCGTCGATCAGTGCATGGTGGAACTTCGTGTAGATGGCGAACCGGCCGTCGCTGAGACCCTCGATGATGTGCATCTCCCACAGCGGCCGGTGCCGATCGAGCAGACTGCTGTGCCACCGGGAAGTCAGCTCGAGCAGTTCGCGGACCCGGCCGGGCGACGGCAGCGCCGAACGTCGGACGTGGTAGTCGATGTCAATGTCGCTGTCTTTGTCGTAATACCAGCCCAGGTTGGCGATGCCGCCCCAGAATGTCGCCGGACGCTTGAGGAAGGTGGGCTGAAAGTCACGCTGGGCGACCAACCGGTCGTAAAACTCGCGGACATAGCCCGGGCCGGCGCCCTGCGGCGGCTCGTACAACTGCAAGCCACCGACGTGCATCGGATGCTCGCGGGATTCGCCCAGCAAGAATATCGAGTCGGTGGGCTTCATCAGTTCCATGCACCAATTAGACCGCGACCGGGGCAATACGCGAAGGCGCTCCTAGAACATCGCCGCCGAGCCGACCTCGGAGTGGCTGCGCATGTAGTCCACCAGCCGGTCGACATAGCTGGGGAATGCAGGGGGCTCGATACCGCTGCCGGCGAGGTCCGCGCGGCAATGGTCGGTCAGGTAGAAGGTGGGATGCGCGAAGTAGTCAACCGCTTCGGGGGGGATCCGCATCAGGCGGTACAGCCCCGGTACGTGCGCCAGGGACGCCTTCGCCAGCGTTCGCGGCAAGGGAACCTTGACGAGTGTCCGCCCGGTCGCCTGGGCCAACACTTCTGCCATCTCCGCGACGGTGAGCGGCCGCGGATCCGCCAGGTGGTAGGTCCGTCCCTCGGAAACGGGGAGGCCGCTCAAATATCCGACGGCGTCGACGACGAAGTCGCGCGGGACCACGTTCACGCGCGTCGTCGTGGGGTCCCCCGCCACTGGCAGGATGGCATGCCGGGGCTGTCGCAGCAGCCATTGCATGACGAAGTAGGGCCCATCGAACTTCTGCGTCTCGCCGGTGTGACTGTCACCGACGACGATCGAGGGGCGGTAGATAGTAGCCGGCATGCCCGCCGACATATGCCAGCGAACATCCGCCTCGGCGAGGTTCTTGGTCTCCTCGTAATAGTTGTTGAACGGTGCGCCGACCGCGAGGTCGTCCTCGCTGAACGGACCGGCATAGCGCCCGCTGACGTAGCAGGTGCTGAAGTAGTGCAGGCGGGTCAGCCCGGGGCACCGCTCGAGTGCGTCCAGGACGTTCCGGGTGCCGTCGACGTTGACCCGTACCGCCACGTCGCGGGGAACCGCCAGGTCGTATGCCGCGGCCAGGTGCCACGCCTCGGTGATATCGGTCAGGGCACCTGCGGGAAGGCCCAGTCCGGGTTCGGTGATGTCGCCCTCGACCAATCGAATCCGCCCCTGCAGGAAGGGGTCGGCAGAGCTCAGGTCGTCAACGCGTCGCTGCGCCACCGCGCCGAACTTGGGCTGCACCAAGCAGGTCGCCGAATCGTCAGTGCGCTTGAGGATGCCCGGCAGCAAGGCGCTGCCCAGAAAGCCGGGAAACCCGGTCATCAACACGGTCATCGTTGCGCTCCCTAGCCGATCGGTTGCTTGGTCTCCGCGGGCCGCTACGTGCCATCGACAAACAGACGCTATCGATCACGGGACCCGCAGACGCGGGACTTTCGGCACCGTCTTGGCCGCCATTGGTCCTTGACTGGTCCGAAATGCTGCGGGAAGGTGCATAATCACCTCCCCAACACGGCACAGGGAACGTTATGAACGGCAACGAAGCCGACCATCCGGAGATGGCCAAGTGGGATCCTGTCTTTACCGAGTTGGTGATCAACGCCGTCACGCCCGTTGTCAGGCGGTGGTTCCGGCCAGAGGTACGGGGCCTGGAATCCTTCCCGTCCACCGGCGGCGCTCTGCTGGTGTCCAACCATTCCGGCGGTATCCTCACGCCCGACTGGAACGTGCTTGCCCCGGCCCTCTACGGCAGGTTCGGCTATGACCGGCCGTTGTATACCCTTGCCCACTACGGCGTGTTCTTCACACCGTTCCGCGCGGCGCTGGGCCGCCTCGGCGTCATTCATGCCAGCCGGCAAAACGCCGCCGAAGCGTTGCGTGCGGATGGGGTCGTGCTGGTCTTTCCCGGCGGCGACTACGACGCCTTCCGGCCGACGCTGAAACAGAACGTCATCGATTTCGGCGGCCGCACCGGGTACGTCAGGATAGCCATGGAAACCGGCGTGCCGATCGTCCCCGCGGTGTCGATCGGGGGCCAGGAAACCCAGCTGTTCGTCACCCGTGGCAATTGGCTGGCAAAGCAATTGGGGCTCAAGCGAATCCGAATGGAGATCCTGCCGGTTGCCGTCGGATTTCCCTTCGGTGTGACGCTGTTTTTCCCGGCCAATATGCCGTTCCCGGCCAAGATTGTCTATCAGGTGCTGGAGCCGATCGACGTCACCGCCCGATTCGGCAAGAACGCCGACGTCGATGAAGTTGATGCCCACGTACGCTCGGTGATGCAGACCGCGCTGCACCGGCTGGGCCGCCGACGGCGCTTCCCCATCCTGGGCTGATCGATTCCCGGAGTCGCCGTCGGTTGTGGCCCCGGAGGATCGCCACACGTTTCGTGGCAAGGGCCTTTTGGCCCGGCATAAGGGTCGAAGGCCCATATCCTTCTGCCGACAGCGACGTGGCAGCATGTGCTTGTGACGACGATGTCGCTGAGTTGGGATGTGGTGCCCGTCGACAAGCCGGACGAGGTCAACGTCGTGATCGGCCAGGCGCACTTCATCAAGACGGTCGAAGACCTGCACGAGGCCCTGGTCGGGGTGAGCCCCGCACTACGGTTCGGGTTGGCCTTTTGCGAGGCATCCGGACCGCGGCTGGTTCGCCGCAGCGGCAACGACGCCGAATTGGTCGAGCTCGCGACCCGCGCCGCGCTGGCCATCGGGGCCGGGCACAGTTTCGTGATCTTCTTGCGCGAGGGGTTTCCGGTCAATGTCCTCAACCCGGTGAAGACGGTGCCCGAGGTCTGTAAAATTTACTGCGCCACAGCAAATCCCGTCGATGTCATCGTCGCGGTGACTCCCCGCGGTCGCGGCATCGCGGGCGTGATTGACGGCCAGACCCCCCTCGGGGTGGAGACCGACCGCGACGTGGCCGAGCGGCACGACCTGTTGCGCGCCATCGGCTACAAGCTCTGACAGGCGCCTGAGGCGTCAATTTGGCCAAAGGGCGTTGGAGGGGCGCACACTGGTTTT
>CAYNLB010000057.1:0-20275 GCA_964397935.1 uncultured Mycobacterium sp. | reverse complement strand
GGCGTCAATTTGGCCAAAGGGCGTTGGAGGGGCGCACACTGGTTTTCATGCCGTACAGCCCGGTCGCCGACGCGATCAACGACCGGGGCCCACTGCCCGGCACGAAGTCGGCACAAATGTCAAGAATTCGTCTGAGGAGAAAAAGATGATCGAGGTGTTGGAGGGATTCAGCGACAATATCGCGGCATTTGTCGCCCACGGACATATCACGAAAGATGACTATGAAACCGTGCTGATACCAAAGGTCGACGAGAAGTTGGAGCGGCACGGAAAGATACGCGTCTACTATGAGATTGCCGCCGACTTCCGCGGCATAGATCCGGGTGCGGCCTGGGACGACGCAAAGGTCGGATTTCGCCACCTCCTCCAGTGGGAGCGTTTCGTGGTCGTGACCGATGTCGAATGGATCAAACACACGGTGAAGCTGTTCGGCTTCGTGATGCCGGGGGAGTTTCGTGTGTTTTCCACCGCTGAATCCGGTCAAGCGCGCGCATGGATTACTGAGACGACGACAGTAGGTCCGGCGCGCGAGGACAGCTGACGCACCGAGCGAAAGTCCGCTGACCAAGCCGCTTTCGATCGGCTCCGCCGGTGCCCTCGCGCTGGTCCGTCCGGCCGGACCGACGCGGCTCAGCGCTTGCTGTAAAGCGCCTCGATGTCGTCGGCGAACCGCGCGGCCACCACGTTGCGCTTCACCTTGAGGGTCGGAGTCAACTCTCCGGTGAGCACGGTGAAGTCGGCCGGCAGAATGCGAAATTTACGGATCGATTCCGCGTGCGAGACAGCCTGATTCGCCTGCGCGACGGCCTGGTCGATCGCGGCGACCAGATCGGCATCATCGAACAAATCCGCGACCGAGGCATTCGTCGGCTTGCCGTGGTGCTGCTTCCACACGTCGAAGCCTTCCGGGTCGATCGCGATGAGCGCAGCCACGAACGGCCTGTTGTCCCCGACCACCATCGCCTGGCTGATCAGCGAGTGCGCCCGCAACTGATCTTCGAGCACCGCCGGTGCGACGTTCTTGCCGCCCGCGGTCACGATGATCTCCTTCTTGCGGCCGACGATGGACAGGAAACCGTCGTCATCCACCGACCCGAGGTCACCCGTGTGGAACCAGCCGTTGACGATCGCCTCTTCGGTGGCCCGTTCGTTGTGCCAATATCCACTGAACACCACGCCGCCGCGCAGCAGCACCTCGCCATCGTTTGCGATCGCCATGCTGTTGCCCGGCAACAGCTTTCCCACCGTGCCGACCCGCTCTTCGCCGATCCGGTTCGCGGTGATCGCCGAGCTGGTCTCGGTCAGACCGTAGCCTTCGTAAACCGTCAGTCCGACGCCACGGTAGAAGTGACACAGCCGCTTGCCGAGCGGGGCGCCGCCGGACACCGCGGCATGGCAGTCACCGCCCAGCGCGGAACGCAGCTTGCGGTAGACGAGCCGGTCGAACAGCGCGTGCGCAGCCCGCAACAACCGCCCCGGTCCGCCGGTGTCCTGCGCCGTGCTCCACTCGATCGCTGTGCGGGCGGCGAGGTCGAAAATCCTGCCCCGGCCGCTGTCCTGGGCATTCAACTCAGCAGCGTTGTAGACCTTTTCGAACACCCTCGGCACCGACACCATCGCGGTGGGCTTGAAGACGGCGAGTGTCGCCATCAGGTTCTTGATATCGCTGGTGTAGCCGATGGTGACCTTGTTGGCGAAGGCCGACATCGACAGCGAACGGGCCAGCACATGGGCCAGCGGAAGGAACACCAGCAGCCGTTCTCCCTTGCGCAGCAGCGTCGGAAAACACTCCGCGGCACCGCGCGTCTCGTACAGCAGATTGGAATGCGTCAGCTGACAGCCCTTGGGACGGCCGGTCGTGCCCGACGTGTAGATCAGCGTGGCCGGGTCTTTGGCCCGCAACCCCGCGAGCCGCTCGTCGAGTTGGGCGATGTCCACCGATTCCCCGGCCGCGGCCAGCTCCTCGAGCGCCGACGGGCCACTGGACTCCAGGTGCAGGATCTTGCGCAACGCGGGCAACTCGTCGAGCAGTTCCTTGACCAGCTGGGCATGGGCATCGGTTTCGGCGATCACCAGCACAGCGCCGGAGTCCTCCAGCACCCAGCGCACCTGCTCGGCCGAGGACGTGTCGTAGATCGGGACGGTGAGCGCACCCACCGAGAGGATCGCATAGTCGAGGATCACCCACTCGTAGCGGGTGGCCGACAGGATCGCCACCCGGTCGCCTGCCTGCACCCCCTCGGCGATCAGGCCGAGCGCTGTCTCCCGGATCTGCTGGGCAGCCTGGGCACAGGTCACGTCCGTCCACACGCCGTCGACAAGGCGCTGAAAGATCACATGGTCGGGGTCGTTCCGCTCGTGGGCGTAGACACTGCTGACGATGTTGTCGCGCTCTTCCACGGTGAAGCTTGCCGGAACGCTGAATTCACGCATGATTTTCAGACTCTCGAAAGGGTGGTATCGGTGCGGGGACATGGATTACGCGCGTGCGTTCCGTCCAAAGCTACATCCATCCGATGTTAGGTACCTTCGCCTGTGCCGCCCTAGTGGCCAAAGTCCCGGCATCAAGAGCCGATTGGCTCCTGATCAGCGCATGCTGCGGGCAGCTGTGGGCTGGTGCTGGCCGTCCGGCGTGCAAGTCGCCACCGGACAGCGCTGGATGCGGCCGGTAATCTGCAGGGCAATGTGGGGAACGCCGAAAAGTCGCCGCGGCCGCTCGGTCAACAGCGCCCCGAACACCGCGCAGGTGCCGTGGCACGCGAGGCAGGTCGGCGATATCGAGGAGTCGTTCGCCACGTCGCCGCACGGGCTGGCGACCAACGAGGCCGTTTCGCGGTTGGCGCAGCACGGGCCCAACGTCCTGCACGAAGAACCACCAACGCGAGCGATCGTGGTGTTCCTGCGGCAGTTCTCCAGCACGTTCATCCTCATCCTGATGATCGCTGCCGGCGTGACGCTGGCCATGCGGGAACTCCTCGACACCGCCATGATCGCCCTCGCGTTGGTGCTCAATGCGGTCATCGGATTCGTCCAGGAGCGGCGTGCCGAGGATGCGGTAAGGGCGCTGATGGGACTCATCGTGCCGCATTGCCGTGTGGTGCGCGATGGCGACGAGTGGGACATCGACAGTCGCGACCTGGTGCCCGGCGATTTGGTCGTGCTGGAACCGGGCAGCCGCGTGCCGGCCGACCTTCGGCTGTCCGCGGTGAACGGATTGACCATCGACGAATCACTGTTCACCGGTGAGTCGTTGCCTGCCACCAAGGATGTCGCAGCGGTGAGTGAGGTGGCCATCGTCGGCGACCGGGATTCGATGGCGTTCACCGGGACCATCGTGGCCAACGGCCGCGGCCGGGGATACGTGGTGGCCACCGGCGACGACACCGAACTCGGATCGATCGCCGGCCTGATCCGCACCGAACAGGCCGGTGAGATACCGCTGCAGGTCCGCACGGCGCGGTTCGCCAGGGTGGTCGGTATCTCGGTGCTGATCGCCGCGATCGTCACCTTCGTATCGGGCGTCTTGCTGGGTGCGTCAGTCAGCCACATGCTCCGCATCGGTGTCGCGATGGCGGTGTCGGCCGTCCCCGAGGGACTGCCGGTGGCGATAACGGTCACCTTGGCGATCGGCGTGACCCGGATGGCTCGGCGCAACGCGGTACTGCGCCGCCTCCCTGCCCTCGAGACCCTGGGCAGCACCACGGTGGTGGGTTCGGACAAGACCGGCACCCTCACCGAGAACCGGATGACGGTGCAGGCGGTGTGGGCCGGCGGACGCAGCTACCGCGCACCTGCGGAGCTGGGCGCCGAACGCGCGCCATTGCGGCTGGCTTTGACCATCGGGGTATTGACCAACGAGGCCGACCTCGTGCACACCCCGGACGGACCGATGTCGACCGGCGACCCCACCGAGGTCGCGCTGCTGATGGCGGCGGACGCCGCGGGGATAGACCTGGAAGAGGTCCGCACCCGGCACCGGCTCGTCGCGGAGATCCCGTTCGAATCCCACCGCCGCTACTCGGCGACGATCCGCGATTACCAGGGTGGGCGTGCCGTGTTCGTGAAGGGAGCACCCGAGCAGGTCATCGCGATGTGTACGACGATGCTCACCGACGACGGCCCCGTCGCACTCGACACCGACGCCGCGCACGCCGAGGCCAGGAAACTCGCCGCCGGGGGACTTCGCGTCCTCGCCATGGCCTACCGCCGGCTGCACCCCGACGCCACGCATGCGCGCCCCGGCGGCCCAGAGTCCGCCCCCGCCGAGGTCGTCGAACCCGAATCCCTGGTCCTCGTCGGCTATCAGGCGATGATGGATCCCCCGCGCGCCGGCGTGAAGGAAGCCATCCAAGCCTGCAACGAGGCCGGGGTGCGGGTCCTGATGATCACCGGCGACCACTTCATCACCGCGCGTGCGATCGCCACCGAGCTCGGTATCGTGCGCAACTCCGACGAACGGGTGATCACCGGTGCCGACTTGCGCCATCTCGACGACGATGCGCTGGCCGACCTGGTCGACAAGGTGGCGGTGTACGCCCGGGTTTCGCCCAGCGACAAGCTGCGGATCGTACGCGCCTTGCAGGACCTCGACCATGTCGTTGCCGTCACCGGGGACGGCGTCAACGACGCCCCCGCGCTACGGGCGGCCGAGATCGGCGTGTCCATGGGCCGGGGCGGCACCGATGTGGCACGGGAAGCATCCGACATGGTGCTTTCCGACGACAACTTCGTAAGTATCGTGGGCGCGATCGAAGAGGGCCGCGTCGCCTTCGCCAACATTCGCAAGGTCGCGTTCTTCCTCATCTCGACCGGCGCCGCGGAAATCGCCGCGATCATGACCTCCGTGTGGTTGGGCTGGCCGATGCTGCTGCTACCCGCGCAGATTCTCTGGCTCAACCTGGTCACCAACGGCGTTCAGGATCTGGCCCTGGCGTTCGAACCCGGCAGCCGCGGCGTGCTCAAGCGGCCACCGCGGCCCCGCCGCGAGGGCATCCTGTCGGCGATGATGTGGGAACGCACCGCGATCGTCGGTGTCGTCATGGCGGCCGGGGCTCTGCTGATGTTCGACTGGCAACTCGGCCGCAGCGATTCCCTCGTCGCCGCGCAGAGCGTCGTCCTGACAACCCTGGTGGTATTCGAGGCCTTCCAGGCCGGCAACGCTCGCTCCGAGAACCAGTCGCTGTTCAGGTTGAACCCGCTGGGCAATCCATTCTTGTTCTGGGCCACGCTCGGCGCATTGTTGTTGCACGTCGGCGCTATGTATTTTCCGCCCGCCCAATACGTGTTGGGTATCGAACCGATCAGCGGCGCCGCCTGGCTCAGGGCGATTCTGGTGGCGTCGTCGATCTTGGTTGTCACCGAAATTCACAAGGCCATCCGTCGCCGCCGGCCGCTCCGCGGCTCCTCGAAAGTCAGGTGACGATGGCTCGCGGCACGTGCCGGCGCCGCTCAGCCGCGTCATCACCGACGGGTGGCACCTGCGATCCGGCCGGCTACTGGAGCGGTACGACCATCACCGGCCGGTGTGCGTGATGCAGCGTTGCCAGGGCAACACTGCCGAGCAGCGTCTCCTTCGCCGCGGAATGCTTGCGTGATCCGACCACCAGCACCGCGGCACTGTGCTCGTTGGCGCATCGGGTGAGCGCATCGGATACGGCACGCGCGTGTGTGCCGCCGGCGCGCTCGACGTGCAGCGCGGGGATTTCCCCCGCCGGGGGCGCCGGGGCGACGCCGCCGTCTTCGTCCACGAAGACACGAAGCACATCTCGCCCCGGGAAGAGCCGGCCGGCCGCATCGAGTGCTGTCTGCGCACCCGACGAGCCGTCCCAACAAACGAGCACCGGCCCGCGAGCCAGCGATGCGTACTCGTCTGCCAACAATGGGTGCGGTATGACGACGACGGGCCGCGCGGTGTAGTGCACCACCATGTCCGACACGCTGCCCAGCACCGCTCTGGTTCCGCCCAGTCCGCGGGAGCCGACAATCGCCAAGTCGGCCTGCACCTGCTCAGTGGTCTGCGCCAGCCGCAGGCCCTCAGCGCCCCAGGTGCGCTGCACGAGCGGCTCCGCGTCCCACCCCGCCGCGCGGGCAAGCACGACGCCCATCGCCGCCAATCGTTCGGCTTCGCGACGACCCTCCTGCTCGATCATCTCCATGAATTCGTTGGCGTCGCGAGCTCTTGTTCGCAGCCGGTGGCGCAGCGCCTCACTGGCCAACGGCGGCATCCACAGATGAGTGACCCACGCGTGTGAGTCCGGAAACAGCAATGCACCGGCATCGATTGCTGCACTCGCCGCCGGTGAGCCGTCATAGCCGATGACAACTCCTGCAGGCATGCCCAACCTCCTGAACGATGCGGGTGTTACGGATCAACCATGCTCACAGGCCGCGGCTTGCCGCAACCAAATCAAGGGTTCTCTTGTCTATTGGAAAGCAACCGCGACACCGACGATCAGACCGCGAGCGACCAGGCCGACGTCGCGATCAGGTCACCACGCTCCAACCCGGCGGCGCGATGCTCGTGCGCCTTGGCATATTCGGCAGTGGTCACCATGTCGATGAATGCCTGTGGTGTCGGGTACTCGACAATGAGAATCGCGTCCCACCAAGGTTTTTCGCCGTCACCGATCACGAAGGCGGGCGCCGCCCCTGCATAGCGGACTCTGGCGCCGACGCTTTCGAGGTGCGGCGCGACCTCCAGCCCGTACCGCTGGTAGGACTCGAGCCCGCCCGGGATTTTGAATTTCAATAGGTTGACCATCACCACCGGCGCGTCGGCCGGCCGCGCGGCAAGCGCCGCGAACTGTTCAGCGGTGGGCTCCAACGAGCTGCTCATGTGAATCTCCCTGCCCTTCGTCGGTTCCGGGCAAAATTGCTGGTCCGCTCACACCAGAACGGGTCGACGTGCCCGGCAATTTTATTCGACACAACGGACTCGATGACGAACTCATCCCAAGCCGGACTATAGAACAGGGCGATTGGACCGGCTATCACCCGACGGGCGTGACTCCTGCGCTGGAAAGGGTAAAGCCACGGCCCGCGGTGACAGTACAGGTGACCCCGCTGGGCTCCGACCGACAGTTGAAGGGTCCGATGCCGGCAGTTTGGCCGTAGGCGAGGGTCGGAGTGCCTTCGCCTGCGTTGCCGAGACAAGTTTCTCCCGTACAGGTCTTGAACGACCCGCTGGTGGACATCCGCACAGACTGGGGCGGGGAGTCGGACTGACAGTACGTCTCGTCGGGTATGCCGCTGCCGCGTTGGTAGTTCATCTCGCAGCCGATGTTGCCCGACGGGGACAAGAATGTGCACCACGTTGCGGTGCAGACCGGGTTATCTGCCGATGCCCGAGGCATCCCCAGGCAGCAGCCGACGGCGACAACCCCCAGCGCTGCGACGACTCCCCGATGCATAGCGGCTCCCAACCGGTGAAGTGACCCTCGGAAAATATCAGCACAATGTCCACTGCGGTGCGGTTTTGCCACTTGCCCGCGGCTCCCCCGAACCGGAGGCGCCGGGTGGTCACAACAGATCGGTGATGGTCTTGAGGCCCGCCTCGTAAAGCACGCCGGGCAACATGCCGCCGTCGTGTTCGATCGTCGTGCCGTTGACGAAGTCGGCGTCTCCGCTCGCCAGGAAAACGCAAACCCTGCCCACCTCTGCGGGCTCGCCCGCCCGGCGCAACGGGACGGCGGCGAAATACTTTGCGCCCGTCGGATCGTCTTTGGGCAGCACAAACGAGCGGAAGTTCTCGGTCATCGTCGGACCCAGTGCGATGCAGTTGACGCGGACCTGCGGTCCCCATTCCTCGGCCAGCGACCGGGTGAGGTGGTTGAGCCCGCTCTTGGCCGCGCCGTAGGAGACCAACGTCGGTGATCCTGCCGGATGCCCGGCGCCGCTGGAGATATTGATGATGCAGCCGACGCCGTCCTGGGTGCGCATCTGCCGGTATACGCGGATGGCGAACCAGAGTGGACTGATGAGGTTCATCTGCACCGCATACGCGTGAAACAGTGCCGTGCGTTCATACTCGTCGTCGCTGCCGGGCGCACCCTGAATGCGTTGGACCAGTTGGGGAATGCTCTCCACGTGCGGCGCCGGAACGGTACCGCCGGCATTGTTCACCAAGATGTCGACACGGCCGTGGTCGGCAACGACGTCGTTGACGAACGAGTCGATGGCGCGGTAGTCACCTTGATCACAGACACGTTGAGAGGCCCGGGCCGGCCAGTCGGGGTCGGCGTCGACACCGGGGATGGTGTCCAGGGGCGCGCGCGAACAGCCGATCACCGTGGCGCCGGCGCGCAGCAGCTCATGGGCGATGCCGACGCCCACCCCGCGGCTGGTTCCGGTGACGACCGCGACCTTGCCGTCGAGAACGCTCATCATCGGCCTTCCTCCGCCACGCCCAACCGATTGTTGACAGTCACTGCCAGCGGGTCATACTGTGCCATTTCGGGCGCCGGCGTGTAAAGGCTTTGGATTCCGGAGGTCACCGATGAGCAACCCGTCCAAGCTCCGTGTCATCCAGTGGGCGACCGGCGGAGTCGGTAAAGCCGCGATCGAGTGCATCCTGAATCACCCGCAACTCGAACTTGTCGGATGCTGGGTGCATTCGGCGGATAAGAACGGCCTCGACGTAGGTCAGATCACCGGGCTCGGGGAGCTGGGCGTCGCCGCCACCACCGGCATCGACGCGGTGCTGGCCCTGGATGCCGATTGCGTCGTGTACAGCCCGCTGGTGCCCAAAGACGATGAAGTCAAGGCGATTTTGCGGTCCGGCAAGAACGTGGTCACGCCGGTCGGTTGGGTGTACCCGGATCTGACCAACCCGGCTCACAAGGCCATCGCCGATGCGGCGATCGAGGGCCGGGTAACCCTGCACGGGTCGGGAATCCACCCCGGAGGCATCACCGAGCGTTTCCCGCTCATGGTGTCCTCGCTGTCCTCGGCGGTCACCCATGTCCGAGCCGAGGAGTTCTCCGACATCCGCACCTACAATGCCCCGGACGTGGTGCGCCACATAATGGGCTTCGGCGGCACCCCTGAGGAAGCGATGCGCGGGCCCATGGCGGCACTGCTCGAGTCGGGTTTCAAGATGTCGGTACGAATGATCGCCGACCACATGGGATTTCGGATCGATCCCAACATCAGGACCATTCAAGAGATCGCCGTGGCGACCGCCGACATCGACTACGACCCGTTTCCCCTTCCGCCGGGAGCCGTGGCCGCACGACGGTTCCGCTGGCAAGCCCTCGTCGACGGCGAGCCCGTGATCGAGGCGGCGGTCAACTGGTTGATGGGCGAAGAGAATCTCGATCCGGCCTGGAATTTCGGGGGGCGTGGCGAGCGCTTCGAGGTCGAGATCACCGGCGACCCCACCGTGAGCCTCACCTTCAAGGGCTTGCAGCCGGAAACGATTTCCGAGGGCCTGCAGAAAAACCCGGGAGTCGTGGCCACCGCCAACCATTGCGTCAATGCCATCCCCGACGTCTGCGCCGCCGAACCCGGCATCAAGACGTACCTGGACCTGCCGCTGTTCGCCGGGCGCCCGGCTCCCAAGCTCGCGATCAGGACACCATGACAAGCTCCAGCGTCCGCGGCTGCGTGCGACCGCAGCCGGGACCCCAACAATGACGTACTCGCACCCCGACTCGATGCGCGGCCACGTCGCGATCGTCACCGGCTCGGCCCAAGGGGTGGGCAAGGGCATCGCCGCCGCACTGCTGGAGCGCGGCGCGTCGGTGTTGCTGGTCGACGTCCAGAACGACTTGCTCGCCGCCACGACCGCCGAGCTCCAAGCCGCGGGCCCCGCCGAGAAGGTGGTGGCCGATCTGCGCGAACCGGACAGCGCCCAGCGGATCGTTGCGGCCGCCGTCGACGCCTTCGGTACCGTGCACGGCCTGGTCAACAATGCCATAGCGACCAACGAGCCCAAGCCATTCGTCGACATCACCACCGAGGATCTCGCGCTCGGCTACGACGTCGGTCCCCGGGCGACATTCCTGCTCATGCAGGCGGTACACCCGCTGATGGTCGAGGCGGGCGGCGGCTCGATCGTGAACCTCGGCTCGGGGACGGGAACGGGTGGGGAACCGAAGTGGGGTGGTTACGCGGCCGCCAAGGAAGCCATCCGGGGGCTGTCGAAGGTCGCGGCCCTGGAATGGGGACGTGACAACATCCGCGTCAACGTCGTCTGCCCGTTCGCCGAGTCCGACGGCGTCAAACTCTGGAAGCAGTTCGCACCCGACGATTACGCCAAGTCGGTGCGACGGGTTCCGATGAAACGCATCGGGGATGTCCGCACCGACGTGGGCGCCCTGGTGGCGTTCCTGCTCGGCACCGACGCGACGTTCATCACCGGGCAGACCATCCACGTCGATGGCGGAATCGGCTGCTTCCGGTGACCAAAGGCCAGACGCTGCGCGATAGGCAGCGGGCACAGATCCGGGCCGACATCAGGCTCGCGGCGTTCCGGCTGTTCATCGAACGCGGATACGATGCGGTCACGACCGAGGAAATCGCCACCGCGGCAGGCGTTTCGCCGCGCACCTTCTTCCGGCACGTGCCGGCCAAAGAGGAATTGCTACTGGCTCCCGTTCGCCATGGGGGCGCGGCCATCGTGCACCTACTCGAACACCGGCCGGCCGGCGAAGCGCCGGATGTCGCGCTGATCAACGCGATCGTCACCCGGACCCGCTCGTTCGACCAGGCCGACTGCGAAGAATGGCGGGAAGCCCTACTGGTGGCACCGGGCCTACTCAACAAGGTCACGGTGCACACCCCCGCCGACAAAGACCGGGCGACCAAGCTCGTCGCCGAACGTATGGGCGTCAACCCAGACGTCGACCTCCGTCCGGGGCTGCTTGTCCAACTCGCCTTCTCCGCAGCAGATTTCGCCTTCCAGCAGTGGGTGAGGCAAACCGACGCGCGGTGGCCGTTGGATCGCTACGTCACCGAAGCTCTCGAAGCGGTCAAGAATCCGCACTGGAAGCGCGCCCGCTAGACCGCCTACCGGCACGGCTGGTACTGCACGGCGATCCAGTACCCGATGGTGAACTCGTCAATGGCCCATTGGCCGCCGAAACAACCACCGCCGGAGGCCTTTTCACTGACGGCAGCCACATCCGGGGACTCACCGGACACCTGACAGGTAGTTCCCTAGCAGGTGGCGCCGACGATGCAACCAGCTTTCGGCGCCTCGCCGCCGCCCGGATCTTCCGGGGCACCCGCCACGGCTCCTCCGCCGCCAGGCGCGGGGCCTGCGGTGCCACTCCCATACGATGGCCGCGGTGTGGGCGTTGGCGCCGGCGCCGGGCTCGACACGTGTCAGGGGAATGCGGGCAGCACCTTGTCGGTGAGCAATTGGACCGAGTTCCACGCCGCTTCGACGGGCATGCCGCCGACAAGGGGGTGCATCACTAGCGGTCCGTAGTTGTCGGATTCTCTTATCTCCGTGATGAGTTGGTCGGGCGTCAGAAAGCGATAGCGTCCCGACGCCCTGACCTCGTCCAGTGCCTGGACCCCCGGCAGATGCATGAGTGAGCGTTGATCGGTTGCCCAGGTGCCGTAAGTCACCGCTTCCCAGAGGATGTGGTCACCGAGTTCCGCCCACGCCCGCTCCGGGTCCTCGTGCAGGAAGATCATCCCGCGATTGATCGGCCCCGGCATGAGGATGAGCGGCTTCATGCCGGCGTCCGAACACAACCTGCGATAGTAGTCGGCGATGTCGGGCAGGTGGTCGGCCAGGCTGAGCGGCAGCCTGAAGCGCGCAGCGCGCCGTGCCGTGGCGCGGGCCCCGCCACCGACATACAGCGGTGGGTGCGGGCGGCTCCACGTCCCGGTACAGATCCCGGCGTCCGGGTCTGCCCCGGACCAGATCGACAGCATGCGCTCGACCAGGTCGTCCATCAGCTTGCCGCGCCGACTGAAATCAGCTCCGAGGGAATCGTATTCGACGGTCCGGTAGCCCAGGCCCACCGTGGTGTGTAGTCGCCCGCGGCTCATGTTGTCGACGAGTGCAATGTCTTCGGCGAGTCGGACTGGATTCCACAGCGGGCCCAGTGCGCAGTCCACGCTGGCAATCAGCGTCGAGGTGCGCGCCAGAAACATCGCCGCGGCCATGATCGGGTTACAGCTCCATCCGTGTCCGGTCGCGTGATGCTCGTCGACGCTGATCGACGTGATCCCGTGTGATTCACCCCATTGGGCCAGTTCGAGCGCGGCGGACAAGAGCCGGCTCTGGGTGCGCGGTTCGCCGTGTGGGGAGGCGAAGTTGAAGCGCAGCACCGTCAATAACATGTCCGGCCTCCGGTCACTGAGGTTGCGGTCCCGCCGCTGATCGCAGGAACGCGGGAAAGTCGGGGAACAGTGCGCGGTCGACGATTTCGATGCGAGTTCCGAAAGCGTCGACGTAGTAAGCGAATAGCGCCAGGTTCGGTGGGGCGGTATCGGCGGTCGCTTCGAATGCGAAGCCGTTGTCTTCCAGCAGGCGTGCGGTTTCGGCGAGGTTGTCGGTGAAGTACCCGAGGTGATGGATGGAGTTGCCCGGCGCCGCGGTCCATGGGCTTCCGGGCACCTCCTGGATCAGTTCGACGTGCGGTGCTTGCAGGGAATAGACGAATGTAGACGTGAGCGATCGCGTTCCCGATGCCGTGCGGAATGGCAGCGTGTAGCTCATCGGGCTGATCCACCGGTAACCGGCCAGCGAACTGAACCGAGCCATCGCCGCGTCGAGGTCGGACACGACGATGCCGGTGTGGTAGAAGTCATCGGGCCGCAATGCGAATGTCATGGTCTGTCCCGCCGTCATGAGTTCGTCGCCAGCTGTCGCTTGAGCCAGGCGTTTTCCCAGAAGTTCGTGCACCCCTCCAGGAGCTTTTCGTGAGCTTT
Source organism: uncultured Mycobacterium sp. (assembly GCA_964397935.1). Taxonomy (GTDB): domain Bacteria; phylum Actinomycetota; class Actinomycetes; order Mycobacteriales; family Mycobacteriaceae; genus Mycobacterium. Next base: position 7,387 of record CAYNLB010000057.1, on the reverse strand, counting down.
CCGCAGTACGTCGCGCGCTCCCGCATGGTCTGCGGGAACAAGCTCTGCAAGGTGGATAGCCTGCAGTGGGCGGCCGGCGTCGAGGTGCGCGCGCGCCCGGTCCAGAAGTGCGTCGGCTCCGGCCAACTCGACGATGTCGGGGGCGACGGCGTCGAATCCGACCGAATAGAGCTCGGTGGTCGACCGCTGGTGGAACCAGCCGGAGTAGTTTTCCCAGATGGCCCGCACGTCCCAGGCCACCTTGCCATAGCCTTGACCTACTTCGCATTCTGCGGGCACGGTGATCTCGCGCATCAAGGTCCGGACGTCCTTGCCGGCGTTCATCCCGGCGACGGTCTGATCGTGAACGTACTGAATCGCATTGCGCAACCGGGTTAGTTCAGCATCGATGCGTTCGGCACCCGCGATCGGCTCGAAGTGACCTGTTACCAGCAGTTCGGGTTGCAGATCGCGTACCCGCTCGACCGATGCGATGACGGAGAGGGCGTCGCGATACCGGTCGCCACGCATGGTCACCAAGTTCGGAATGTGACCGAACAAAGCGCCGAAGGTATTTCCGCACAGGCAGATGCGCTCTTCGGGCAGCCACACCACCAATGAGTCGGTGGTCTCCCCACCGGGTACGGAGATCAGTTCCAGCCGCCGGCCACCGACCTCCAGGGTGAGCATGTCGTCAAAATCGACATCGACGACGGGAACGCTCTGGCCGGGTAGACGCGTGGTGCCCAGACGCCGTTGGATTGCCTGGATCCCGGTCGCCAGGGTGTCTTTGAACGCGAACGCGCTGCGGCTCGCTCGGTAAGGCATGAGGCGTTCGTTGTCGTCGCGCCAGATAGTCCAGTTCGCCTGCGCCACAACGGTCGTATCGGGGTCGCGCACGCTATCCAGGCCCCCGACATGGTCGACGTGGCCCTGCGTCAAGATGATGTAGCGCACCGGCGCCGAGTCGACGGCGTCGAAGTTGGCGCGGTGCACCGGGCCCTCGAAACCCATTCCGGTGTTGATGATCACCCGGCCCGCACTCGTGGTGAGCAGATACGAATTCGAAAGGCCCGGGGAACACCACAATCCCGGGGCGACCCGCTCGGCCCGCTCGGCAGCCGCGGGACGCATGGCGTCGGCGCCCGGCCTGCTGCGGTAGACCGGCTCGAACTGTCGGGCATCGTTACTCATCGCGCACATCGAACCTATCGAAGTAGAAGTCGAATCGGCCTCGGAGTTCGTCGGCCGTCACGCCGAAGTGCCGCTGCAGTTCGTAGTGGATACGGCCGCGTTTACCGCGTGGGTGGGCGTCCAGGTAGTGCTGGAAACGTTGACGCACCTTCGATGTCAATTCGACCCCGCCGGCCTGGTAAAGCCGCTCGAGCACCGGTATTTCGTTGCCGTTCAGCTGTTCGAAGCTGATGTCGATGCTGCGTTCTGCCGGAACCAGGTCTCGGTCGCGTACACACGCGCTGAGCAGTCGGTGCACACGGTCGCTCCAGTAGTCCAGCAGCCAGTCCGGGTCGATGCTGGTTCGGCGCAGCCGGTCGGAGTAGGCCATCATCGTGATCGCGGACTGGATCACCGCGACCGGATCGCGGTGCGTGAAAGCCACTGTCGCGTCCGGAAAGGTCGCCAACAGCGGTCCGAGCTGCTCGCAGTGCTGGGGACTTTTGAGCACCCAGGTCCGCGGCCCGCGCAGGAAAGTCAATGCCTGCAGCACCTTCTTCATATATGCGTAGTGCCGGTTCTGGTCGAGACGCAGATAGTAGTCACGCCAATCAGGCACGCGCGCATGCCATTCCAGGACGTAGGCGGCAAGGTCGAGGTCGAGGAGTTCAACTTCCTCCTCGATCGCCTCGGGGAACCGATCGTGCATGGCAGCGACCGCCGGGGCGCTGGCCATCAGAGCGTCGTGTTCGGATTTGGCGCGTTTGTAGCGTGGGTCGACCCCGAAGATGTCGGGGCCTTGGCCGCGCGCAGGGATGGGATCCTGGCTCTCCCAGTACGGCAGCGCGCGCCGGCGCGGGTCGGCGGCAATGAGATTCACCAGATGGGTGGTGCCGGATCTCGGCATCCCGACGACTATGAAGGGCTTCTCGATCGGGATGGACTCGATTTCGGGATACCGCTTGATGAGTTCGGTGAGCGACAACCGGTTGCGCAGCAGGCGAACGACTCGCTGCCGCAGGGAGGCGCGCGTGAGCTGGCGCAGGCCCTCGTCGGCTTCGATCGCCGCCACGTACGCGGCAAGGCGGTCACCGAAACCGCCCGTGTCATCGAGGTCATCGCCCACGCCCGCCTGCCCGATGGCATCCGCGAGCATCCGATCGATGTCGAAGTCGATGCGTTTGGCCTCGGTGAACTCCAGGATCTGACGTTGGACATCGGTCAGCCTGGGCGATGTCAGGTCGTCGAAGTCGATGTCGCCAACCGCAGAGCCCACCGGATCACCTCTTCGACGTGTCGTATGACAGAGACGCTAATGGATGGATCCGGCGGTCAACCCGTCGAGTGAGCTCTACAAGTTGGCCGGGTCGTCGGGCACGTCGACCTTGTGTTCCTGCAGCGCCTCGAGGGGCACCACTTCAAGCGTGCGCTCGTGGGTGGACGCCAACACCACCGGGGCAGCGCAACCGTCCTGGTGGGCCCGCAGCCAATTCAGGGCGGTGACGCACCAGCGGTCGCCGGGCAGCAGACCGGGGAACCGATACTGGGGAACCGGCGTCGACAAGTCATTGCCAATAGAGCGCTGGTGCTGCAGGAATTCGGCCGTCATCACCGCGCAGATCGTGTGCCGGCCGAGATCCTCGAATCCTGTCGAGCAGCAACCGTCGCGGTAATAACCGGTAAGAGGCTCTGTGCCGCATGGCTCCAGCGGCCCGCCCAGCACGTTGCGATCAGACATGCACCCAGTATCGCGCTAGCGGGGGTGGAGTCTGAAGAACCCAGCGCTCACCGTTCGGCGCGCCGGTCTGATGTGGACGCTCGAGCGACGGCCGTGTTAACTCGAATCAATGTCGACGCCGAACCAGCCCGGAGACCCCTATGGTGAGCCGCCCTGGGGATGGCAGCCCCCAGGCTACGGACCGGCGCAGAACCCCCAGACACCACCGCCATCTGGATATCCGCCCCCGCGGCCGTATCCCGGTTATCCCTCGTACCCGGGCTACCCGGGGTACGCCGATCCGCAGGCGCCGTTTGGGCGCGACCCCGCCACCGGGCTACCGCTGTCGGATAAATCCGCCACGACCGCCGGCCTACTGCAGCTTTTCTTCGGATTGTTCGGTGTCGGCCGCTTCTACATCGATTCGACTCAGATCGCGGTCGCGCAATTGTGTCTGGGGCTCTTCGCGATCTTCTTCAGCCTGTTCTGTTTTGTCGGCTTTCCGGTCCTGCTCGGTGGCATCATCTGGGCCATCGTAGATGCGATCATGATGTTCACCGGCAGCGTCAAAGACGACCACGGCCGCAAACTGCGTTAGTCATCCGTGACAACCCGGTCCACGGGCGGCGGGATGCAGCTTCGGTTTCGCACTACTACGACATGGACGGCGCGGCGGCTGGTCACCGATGCGATACTCGCGGCCGGCCGCCGCCAGCCGCATGTCGGGCCGCTCCAGATGGCCGGCGAACCGCGGGGATCGAACGGCAACCGGCTTCGATATCACCGAGCAACTGCGCGCCGGCCCAAGACATCGGCCGAGTGGGCTGAGTAGCGCCGGGTCACAAAGCGATAACAATCCCGCCGGAAGCTCTCGCGACGCGCTGAGCAAATCCCGGGGAAACCGCCCCGGAAAATTATGGTCAGGTCGTGCGACGTCGAACGGCCCTCACGCTGCCGCTGCTGCTGGCGGGCGGCACCGCACTGTCCCGAGCGCCCGGCGTCTCCGCGGAGGTAGCGACTCGGTGGACTCCCGACCGCGCCAACCGCTGGTATCAGTCGCAAGGTTGGCTGGTCGGGGCGAACTACATCCCCGCAAACGCCATCAACCAGTTCGAGATGTTTCAGGCCGGTACCTACGATCCGCGGCGCATCGACACCGAACTCGGCTGGGCCAGGTTCTATGGGTTCAACACCATGCGGGTCTTCCTCCACGACCAACTCTGGGCCCAGGATCGGCGTGGCTTCCAATCGCGTCTCGCGCAGTTCGTGGGCATAGCTGCGCGCCATCGCATCAAGCCGCTGTTTGTCTTCTTCGATTCGTGCTGGGACCCGTCCCCCAAAGCGGGTCACCAGCGCGCACCGCGGCCCGGCGTCCACAACTCTGGCTGGGTGCAGAGCCCGGGCGCCGAACGCCTCGGCGATCCGCGCTACACCCGCACCATGTACGAATACGTCACCGGTGTGCTGACCCAGTTCCGCAATGACGATCGGGTCTTGGGTTGGGACCTCTGGAATGAGCCCGACAATCCCGCGCGCCAGTATCGCAATACCGAGAGGAGCGACAAGGACCAGCTTGTCGCAAATCTGCTCCCCCAGGTGTTCAGGTGGGCACGTGCAGTCAATCCCAGCCAGCCGCTGACAAGCGGGGTGTGGCGTGGCGACTGGGGAGAACCACAGGGCCGCAGCGCAATCAGCGACATCCAGCTGGACAACTCCGACGTGATCACCTTCCATTCCTATGCCGAACCCGCGGGCTTCGAATCCCGGATAAACGAGCTCACCCCGCTGGGGCGGCCGATCATCTGCACGGAGTACATGGCCCGGACCCGGGGCAGCACGGTGGAAGGGGTTCTGCCCGTCGCGAAGCGCCACAACGTTGGAGCCATCAACTGGGGACTGGTCGCGGGCAAGACCCAGACCTACTTTCCGTGGGACTCGTGGCAGCACCCCTACACGCGGGTTCCGAAGGTGTGGTTTCACGACCTGCTACGACCCGATGGGCGGCCCTTTCAGGACGCCGACATGAAAACGATCGGGTCGCTGGCCGGCGGGCAAGGCCGGTCTTGATCCGAAGTTTTCTTGCGGTGGCGGAAGCCAATCCGCAATAGCTGCCATCGCGTCACGTTGCCCTGTCACGTTGGTCCGCTGGGCGCCAGGCCATCCCGCGGTGAATACATCCGAGTCCGTTCGTAGCGCGCAATCTCACCTCAAGAAACTGCGATCTCGCGTCGGCCCGGAAGGGCACGATGGGCCCCACGATGTCGATCCCATCGCACGAACCGTGAAGATTCGGCCACAGATGGCGATCGGGGTTGTAGCAGTGATTCTAATCTGGGCATTCGCTCGGAGCAGCGATGACGACCTCGGTGACAAGTCCCCAACGATGCACGTGTGAGTGATGCTGGATCTGCCAGTCGGAGCCCAGCAAGGCGCGCATGGTGATGGGGCGACACCCTCCCACCAGTCGGGGGGCAACGCGCCACAACCCGTTCCAGGCTTGGGAGACGGTCCTTTCGAGCCGCCCTTCTCCGTGGGTAAGGGCGGCCAGGCACAGCCGGCCCCCGGGGGCCAGAATCCGACGCAGATCTTCCAGAACGGCCCGCGCGTAGTCTGCGTCGAGCAGGTCGAACACGAAGGTGGACAGCACACGGTCGGCGAACCCATCGTTGGCGGGTAGCGGTAGTGAGCCGTCGACCAGCACCAACTTGGCGCGCTGCGCCCACGCGGCGAGCCGATTGGTGGCCAGGTTGATCATCACCGGGCTGAGATCGACGCCGAGGTAGTTGGTGCTTTCCGGCAGCTCCGCCAGAAGGCGCGCCGCCAACCGGCCGGTGCCGCAACCGAACTCGAAAATCGTCTGGTTTGCGGCCAGGGCCGCGTTGGCCACCAGTCGGTCGGTCGTCGCATCCTCATAGAAGGCCTGCCAGTCCTGGACGCGTCCGATCCGGTCGTAGACCGAACGGGCCTGCTTCAGGGTGAGTGCCACGGGAGCGTCCTCCTTCATCGACGAGTGAGTCTTCGGCCGGTTCAGAGCCCGTTGCGGCGAAGGGCGTTGGTGACGATTTGTTTGAGTTGGGTTAGGTCGCGGGCGGCGTTGATTTCGTCGGATGTGAGGAGTTGGGTCAGTTCTTTGCCGGTTGTTTCGAGGAAGGCGGCGGGACAGTCGACGTCGAGGCCGGGGTGAGCTGCGCGAAATGTCGATCTGTACTGGAAGTCGACGGCTAGGCCGAGGTTGGCGACGAAGCGTCGCCAGGTCTTGTCTTTGATGAGCCCCGAATAGGTGATGTCGCAGAGATGGCAGTCGGTAACCCCGGTGGTGATCGCCGAGTAGATGTCTCGCAACATGCCCAGTGGTGTGGCGTCGACGTTGTAGACGAACACCAAACGGGTCGCGGTCGAGGCTCGTCGGGTCATGGGTGTCGCGTGTCGTATTGGCTTGTCCCCCAGCGCCTATCGACGGCTGGCTCCTTGACCGGGGTTCGGGCTGCCCGGCGGGGGTGGACGCGGACGCCGTCGCGGATGCCTCCGCTGGTCATCGGATGCGCTCCACGGCATTCGTGAACTCGGCGGGTATGCGACCCATGACCACATCGACCGCCGACGGAAAACAGGTCAGACAGTTCGTGTTGATCCGCCACAATCTCGAGGTGCCCCGCTGATCGACCAGAACGAAACGCACGTCAGCCAACTTCGCAAGGTGATGAGAAATCGTCGACTGCCCCACATCCAGGCGCTCCGTAAGTTCACCGACGGTCATCGGGGCCTCAGCGTTTGCGAGCAGGTGAAGGATCAGTACTCGCGTTGGATCACCGAGGGCGCGGAACCACGACGCCCATTTCTCGGCTGTCGCTCGGTCAATCTTCACGGCCGCATTCATCGATAATCGACGATAATCGATTAATACTCTCCGGTCAAGGTCAGCTCTCTCCTGAAGGCAGGCGGCGCGAACCAGCCCACTGGGCTAGCGGTGGGCTCACGCTTAGCCACGGTCGATGATCACAACGCTCCGCGACGTATCGGCTATGGGTCCGGTCGGTCCCGCGTTCGACCCGGCCGAAACGTCAATGCGTATGAACTCGTGGGTGTCCGGCTTTTTCCACTCCCAAACGCTACGCGGCGGGTTGGTTTCGATCTGGGCACCGCTCCAATGCAGCCCTTCGAAATCAGCTTGAAGTGGCAGCTGGCTGCGTAGGTGCGCCACCGTGTCGTCGTATGGCTTGGGCACCACCCACACTTCGTGGCCCGCGGGCTGTCGCCCCTCCGTGTTGCGCGTCGACCCCTCGGGCAATGTCAGGTGGATCAGTTTCGAGTGTGGGGGCCCGCCTTGCCCGCAACCCGCACCAAGAAGGGACATCACCACGGCGAAGGCCACCACCACGAACTTCGTCACCACAGACGAACCGTATGCCGCACGGCACACATCTGTGGTGGTGTTCATGTCCACAGAGGCGCTGCTCGCGCTGGCCGCGAACGCCGGCGCCGGCGCGGCGGCCACCGACCACACCAGCATCGTCAGCC
>CAYNLB010000056.1:0-27302 GCA_964397935.1 uncultured Mycobacterium sp. | reverse complement strand
CGCCCTGCGTAATTGGTTGACCCGAGCCCAGGTGAACCCGGATCGGGCTCTCAACGTGCTCGTCGCCGCCGGAGAAGCAGTGGCCAACGCGATCGAGCACGGTCACCGTCACAGTCCGGAGGGCACGATCAGCCTGGGCGCGACCGCTCTGGGCGACCATGTGCAGTTGACCATCACCGACACCGGTTCGTGGAAACCTCCCCAACGGGCCAGCTATCCCGATCGCGGCCGGGGCATCCCACTGATGCGAAAGCTCATGCAGGACGTCAGCATTGCACTCGACACCGCCGGAACCACCGTTCAGCTATCCGCAAGGATCACCTGATGGCGACGTCGCTTACCCTCGACACCGCCCGCCGCGGCGACGGGCAGCCCGTGCTCATTGCAGCGGGGGAAATCGACCTGAGCAATATCGACGTATTCAACCAAGCCCTCACCACCGCCGCGGGCGAGGCCGCAGCCAGCGGCGGGATGCTCACGGTCGACCTCAGCGCGGTGGAATACTTGGACAGCGCCGCCATCAACGCCTTGTTCGCCCGTGCGGACCACATCCACCTCATCGCCCATCCGCTCCTGATGCCCATCCTGACCATCAGCGGACTCACCGAGTTGGTCACCGTCGATCCCGCGGCCCCGACGGCAAAACGCTGACGCGCCCGCGCCGCGCGGCGTGTCCACTTGAATCGAACAGGTGTTCGGCTACTGTGGTGAGCGTTCGTCAGAGTCGACTTGTCGGTGGCCCTGTCTAGTGTCACGGCCAACCGACCGACACCGGTCAGAAGAACACCGACCATAGGAGAGGCACCATGACGCAAGCCCCCGACCGTGAGAAGGCTCTCGAACTGGCGATGGCCCAGATCGAAAAGAGCTACGGCAAAGGCTCGGTAATGCGTCTCGGCGACGAGATGCGTCAGCCGATCTCGGTCATCCCGACCGGATCCATCGCGCTGGACGTGGCCTTGGGCATCGGCGGCCTGCCCCGTGGGCGGGTCGTGGAGATCTACGGCCCGGAGTCCTCGGGTAAGACCACCGTCGCACTGCACGCGGTGGCTAATGCTCAGGCCGCCGGCGGCGTCGCGGCGTTCATCGACGCCGAGCACGCCCTGGACCCGGATTACGCCAAAAAGCTCGGCGTGGACACCGATGCCCTGCTGGTCAGTCAGCCCGACACCGGTGAGCAAGCCCTGGAGATCGCCGACATGCTGATCCGCTCAGGCGCGCTCGACATTCTGGTCATCGATTCGGTGGCGGCCCTGGTGCCGCGCGCGGAACTCGAAGGCGAGATGGGGGACAGTCATGTCGGGCTGCAGGCCCGGCTGATGAGCCAGGCACTGCGGAAAATGACCGGTGCGCTTAACAATTCGGGTACCATGGCGATCTTCATCAACCAGCTCCGAGAAAAGATTGGGGTGATGTTCGGCAGCCCGGAAACCACCACGGGCGGAAAGGCTTTGAAGTTCTACGCTTCGGTGCGCATGGACGTGCGCCGGATCGAGACGCTCAAGGACGGCACCAATGCGGTCGGCAACCGTACCCGGGTCAAGGTCGTCAAAAACAAGGTGTCGCCGCCTTTCAAACAGGCTGAATTCGACATCCTCTACGGCCGGGGCATCAGCAGGGAGGGCTCGCTGATCGATATGGGCGTGGAGCAAGGCTTCATCCGCAAGTCCGGTTCGTGGTTCACCTACGAGGGCGAGCAGCTCGGCCAGGGTAAGGAAAATGTCCGCAACTTCCTGCTGGAGAACGCCGACATAGCCAACGAGATCGAGAAAAAGATCAAGGAAAAGCTTGGCATTGGCGCGGTCGTGACCGATGACGACATCCTGCCCGCCCCCGTCGATTTCTGAGCCCTCCCGGGAAGAGCAGGCGCGGGCATTGTGCTTGCGCCTGCTCACCGCGAGATCGCGCACTCGGGCCGAGTTGCACGGCCAGCTCGCCAAACGCGGTTACCCCGACGATGTCAGCGATCGGGTGCTCGATCGGCTGGCCGACATCGGCTTGGTGGATGACGCCGACTTCGCCGAACAGTGGGTGCAGTCCCGGCGGGCGAACGCCGGCAAGAGCAAGCGTGCCCTGGCCGCAGAATTGCACACCAAGGGTGTCGACAACGACGTGATCACCGCGGTGTTGTCCGGGATCGACGCCGGTGCGGAACGGGACCGGGCTGAGCAGCTGGTGCGGGCCAAGTTGCGTCGGGAGACGCTGAACGGGGGCAGTAACGCCGAGGTGCGGGTCAGTCGCAGGCTGGTGGCGATGCTGGCCCGCCGTGGATACAGCCAAACCCTGGCGTGTGAGGTTGTCCTCGCCGAACTGGCCGCCGAACGGGAGCGCCGGCGGGTGTAGCCCCGGGTGGCACGAGCCGGGCATCGGTCGCTCGCCGTACCATGGCCCCGTGACTTTGATGGGGACGCGACAGGCTGCGGCGGGCGATGCTGTAGCCGCGGCGTCGTCGGTCTCGGGGTCGGCGCGTACCTACCAAGTCCGCACCTACGGCTGTCAGATGAACGTCCACGATTCCGAGCGGCTGGCGGGCCTGCTGGAAGCCGCCGGCTACCGGCGGGCGGCTGATGGCTCAGAGATTGGAGACGCCGATCTGGTGGTCTTCAACACCTGCGCCGTCCGCGAGAACGCCGACAACAAGCTGTACGGCAACCTCAGCCACCTGGCTCCGCGCAAGCGCAGCAATCCCGAGATGCAAATCGCGGTCGGCGGTTGTCTGGCCCAAAAGGATCGGGATGCCTTGCTGCACAAGGCGCCGTGGGTCGATGTCGTCTTCGGTACGCACAACATCGGATCGTTGCCCACGCTGCTGGATCGGGCCCGGCACAACAAGGTCGCTCAGGTGGAAATCGTCGAGGCGCTACAGCAGTTCCCGTCATCGCTGCCGAGCGCACGCGAATCGGCTTATGCCGCCTGGGTTTCCATTTCGGTCGGGTGCAACAACAGCTGCACCTTTTGCATCGTTCCGTCGCTGCGCGGCAAAGAGGTGGACCGCAGTCCGGCGGACATTCTCGCCGAGGTGAAATCACTTGTGGACGAGGGTGTGCTCGAAATCACGCTGCTGGGACAGAACGTCAACGCGTACGGGGTATCGTTCGCCGACCCGGCGTTACCCCGCGACCGCGGCGCCTTTGCCCGGCTGCTGCGGGCCTGCGGCGGTATCGACGGGCTGGAACGGGTGCGGTTCACGTCGCCGCATCCCGCCGAGTTCACCGACGATGTCATCGAAGCCATGGCGCAGACGCCGAACATCTGCCCCGCCTTGCACATGCCGCTGCAGTCGGGATCCGACCGGGTGCTGCGCGCGATGCGGCGCTCCTACCGCGCCGAGCGCTATCTGGGCATCATCGACCGAGTCCGTGCGGCCATGCCGCACGCGGCGATCACCACCGACCTGATCGTGGGATTTCCCGGCGAAACCGAAGAGGACTTCGCGGCCACGCTTGACGTGGTGCGTCAAGCCCGGTTCGCGGCAGCGTTCACCTTCCAGTACTCCAAGCGGCCCGGCACGCCCGCCGCTGAGCTTGCCGACCAATTGCCGAAAGCCGTTGTGCAGGAACGGTATGAGCGACTGGTCGAACTGCAGGAGCAGATCTCGCTGCAGGGCAACCGCGCGCTCGTGGGGCAGTCCGTCGAGTTGTTGGTGGCCAGCGGCGAAGGACGCAAGGACACCCACACGTCGCGGATGACCGGGCGGGCACGCGATGGCCGGCTGGTGCACTTCGCCGCGAACGAACACGTGCGGCCCGGCGACATCGTCACTGCGGTGGTCACCCAGGCCGCACCGCATCACCTCATCGCGGACGCGGGCCTCCTCGGCCACCGCCGCACCCGCGCGGGTGATGCCTACGCCGCCCGGCAGCGCCCGGGCGGTACCGGACTTGGCATGCCTGCCGTGGGGCCGCCCGTCGGACCCGCAGAAACCGCTGCACCTCTGGGATGTGCCCCTTGAAAAAGCAGATGAAGAAACATCAAACCGACTTCGATGCGCTGCGCACCGAAATCGAGGCCGCGGAACGCCGGGTGGCACGTGGTATCGATCCCGGACCCAGGGCCTTCGTCGTGTCGATCCTGGTTTTCGTGCTGCTCGGCACTTTCATCCTGCCGCACACCGGCGACGTGCGGGGCTGGGACGTGCTGTTTTCCAGCCACGGCGCCGGCGCGGCGGCGGTGGCCCTGCCTTCACGGGTGTTCGCCTGGTTGGCGCTGGTGTTCGGCGTCGGCTTCTCGATGCTGGCGTTGGTGGCACGGCGCTGGGCGCTGGCGTGGGTGGCCCTGGCGGGTTCGGCGCTCGCCGGTGCGGCCGGGCTGCTGGCCATCTGGTCGCGTCAGACGGTGGCCGCGGGACACCCGGGCCCCGGCATCGGGCTGATCGTGGCGTGGATCACCGTCATCGGGTTGACCTATCAGTGGGCCCGGGTGGTGTGGTCGCGCACCATCGTGCAACTTGCGGCCGAGGAGCAGCGCCGCCGGATCGTGGGAGAGCAGCAGTCGACGACACTGCTGGACACGCTCGACAACGGGGAAAGTCCCGGTAGCCCCGACGATGCCGACGATCCGGGTACCCCGATGCCCCCGGATTCCGGCGAGGACCGTTAGCGGCCTCAGGATTTGCGGCTGAGCGCCTGCGCCGCCGCTTCCGCCCACTGCCGCCACTGTTCGGCGTTGGCCTTCGCCTCTTCGGCTTCCTTGGTCCGGCCCGCTGCCGCGGCTTTGCGGGCCTGCTGTTCGTACTGCTCGGCACGGAGTTTGAACTGCTCGGCCCGGGCCTGCGCTTGTGGATCCGACCAACCCGTGTCGCCGGCATCGCGCACCCTCTTCTCGACGGCCCGCAACCGCCGCTCCAACTCGGCAGACCGTTCCCGCGGCACTTTGCCGATCGCGTCCCACTTCTCCGCGATCGAGCGCAGCGCCGCTCTGGCCGCGTCATGGTTGCTGGTGTCAAGCTGTTCCGCTTCGGCCAGCAGCGCTTCCTTGGCGGTGGCGTTGGCGCGCAACTCCGCGTCCTTCTCGGCGTTCGCGGCGTTGCGGGCGGTGAAGAACGTGTCCTGGGCGGACTTGAAGCGCCGCCACAGCGCCTCGTCGACATCACGCGAAGCTCGTCCCGCCGCCTTCCATTCGGTCAGCAGCTTGCGGAATTCCGCGCTGGTGGCGGTCCAGTCCGTCGAACCGGACAACTCTTCGGCCCGCTCGCAGAGCCGCTCCTTTGCCTCGCGAACCCCGGATCGTTCGCGGTCCAGCTCGGCGAAATGGGCCCCTCGCCTCCTGTTGAAGGCCTCCCGTGCCGCGGAATAGCGCTTCCACAGCGCGTCATCGACTTTGCGGTCCAGACCGCTGATGGTTTTCCACTCGTCGAGAATGGCGCGCAGTCGGTCGCCGGCGGCCTTCCATTGAGTCGAGTTGGCGCCCAACTCCTCGGCCTCGGCGGCCAGTGCCTCCTTGCGGGCGGTCTGGGTGGCCCGATACTCCTCGCGCCGCGAGCGATCCGCGGCAACGGTGGCCTCGGCTCGGTCGACCAGCCCGGCCAACCGGGCCGCCAGCGCATCGATGTCGCCCAGCACGGCTGCCGTCGGCAACGTTTCGGCCAGTGTGGACGCCTGGGCCCTGATCTTGCGTGCGTCCCCGGTGCCCGACGCCAGCCGCTCCTCCATGAGCGTGACCTCGGTGGCCAGGTCATCGAATCGCCGGCCGAAGTGGGTGAACGCGGCTTCGCGGTCGCCGGCCTGCCAGGAGCCGACGATGCGTTCGCCTGCCGCGCCGATCAGCCATACCGTGCCGTCGTCGTCCACGCGCCCGAACTGGTGCGGGTTGCTGGGCGGGGGCGCTGCGACCGGATGGACGGTCGGTCTCGGCATAGGTCGTGGGGTGGGCCGTGGTCCCGGACGTGGCGCCGGCTTGGGTGAGTCGTTGCTTCGGGGCTCGTCGGCCGTCATGCGCTCGTCACCACTCTTTCACCACCCTTGCGCGCGGTAGTGTTCCGCGCACCTGCCGCGCGTAGCGGCACCGTCTGCTGCACCTGCCTGGAACTTGCCCGGCCTGCCGGCCGTCAAGGTTCTCCCGACAAGTGCTCAACAGTATTCAAGCAGCTTGGCGGTCCGCATGCCGCCACCCTGGGTGTTCTGCCGCCGGACAACAGCATCGCCGCCCCGCTCGGTGACACGTCGATCGGTCAGCTCGAATCGTTTGCGCAGCGTTCACAGCGATTACATAGGTTGTTGAAGTAGTAATTGGACAGCTACCCGGCGGCGCTCGACACGCTGTTCGCAGAGTGATCGAGTTGTTGTTGAACCGATTGCAAACGGTAGGTGTATGTGTCGCTGCCCGGGGGAAAGCTGATGTGAACACTCGTGAGGGGGTCGCTCGTGTCCAAGGTCGATGTCGCGCTGTTGCTTGCGTTGTGTGCGGCACTGGCATCCGCGGTCGGCGATGTGATCCGCCAGCGCTCCGCACAGGAGATCACCGACAAGCAAGTCGGTCACCTGGAACTTTTCCGCATGTCGCTGCGGGACACCCGTTGGTGGCTGGGCGGCCTGGCGGCGATCGTCAACTACAGCTTGCAGGCCGGCGCCCTGGCCTGGGGCTCAGTGGTGATGGTGACGGCGTTGCAGGTCACGGCGCTGCTGTTCGCGTTGCCGATTTATGCACGGCTTGCCGACCACCGGGTGACCCGCCGGGAGTGGATGTGGGCGGTCGTACTGGCCGGCGCATTGGCGGCTGTCATCATCGTCGGCGACCCGGCCGCGGGCAGCCAGCGGGCGCCGCTGCACACGTGGGTCGTCGTGGGGCTGGTGATGGTTCCGCTATTGGTGTCGTGTGTGCTGGCGGCCCGGATCTGGGTGGGTAGCCCGTTGGCCGCGGTACTGCTCGCGGTGGTGGCGGGTTCCTCGTTGGCGCTGTTCGCGGTGCTGACCAAGGGAATCGTTGAGGTGAGCGAGCACACCCTGGTGGGCGTGCTGCGGGCACCGGAGTTCATCCCCTGGATATTGGCCGCGTTGGCCGGGATGATCTTCCAGCAATCTGCTTTCCGCGCCGGTGCGCTGACCGCATCCTTGCCGACGATGACCGTCGCGAAACCCGTGGTTGCCGGTCTGCTCGGGGTGATCCTGCTGGGCGAGACGCTCACTGCCCACGGCCCAAAGGCGTTCGTGCTGGTCGCCGCGGTGTCGATAGTGATCGTCGCGACCATCGCACTGGCTCGCGGCGAGGCCGCGACGTTTGTTGCCCAGACCGGGGGAGACGAGGTAGACACCGCGCGAAAGACACGGTCGTGGGAGTCCGGGGCCGACGACGATGCCAACCCGGCAACCGAACCCGTTGTTGCAGCAGACGGCCCGGCGTGGAGCGCTTCCCGCGCGTCCGGCTGAGCGGGGTCGAGGCGAAGTAGTTCGATGCGCCGTGGCCGGGCCGGCAGTGTCGACCGGTACCAGTGCCAAGACGTTAGTTTGGTGGCGTGCTGAGCACTATTGCGATCATCCCGTCGGCGCCCGTACTTGTCCCCGAGCTTGCCGGAGCGGCCGCCGCGGAAGTCGCCGACCTGGCGGCGGCGGTGCTGGCAGCGGCCGCGTTGTTGCCTCCGCGCTGGACGGTGATCGGGACCGGGCCAACCGACGACATCCTGGGGCCCAGCACCGCCGGCACGTTTGCCGGTTTCGGTGCCGACGTGCGCGTTGAGCTCTCCCCGCAGGCCCGCGATGCCGCTCAGCCGCCGGTCGCACTCCCGGTGTGTGCGTTGCTGGCGGGTTGGGTGCGGGGCCGGGTACGTCCGGAAGCGACCGCGCAGGTCCACGTCCACCGCGTCGACCATGCCGTCGAAACCGCGCTCACCCGGGGCAGGCAACTGCGCGCCGAGATCGACCGACTTCCGGATCCCATCGGTGTGCTGGTGGTGGCCGACGGGGCGAACACCCTGACCCGCTCCGCCCCCGGCGGATATGACCCGGACAACGCCGGCGCGCAGCTGGCCCTGGATGACGCGCTGGCAAACGGCGACGTCGCCGCGTTGGCGGGGCTGCCCCGGCAGATCCTCGGGCGGGTGGCCTTCCAGGTGCTGGCCGGCCTGAGTGAACCGGGGCCGCGATCGGCCAAGGAGCTGTACCGGGGCGCGCCCTACGGGGTGGGGTACTTTGTCGGCGCCTGGCAGCCATGAGGCCCCTCGCGATCATCGGCCCCACCGGTACCGGCAAGTCGCAGCTCGGGCTCGATGTCGTCGAGCGGCTCAGCGGCGAGGTGAGCGCCGAGATTGTGAACGCCGACGCGATGCAGCTCTACCGGGGCATGGACATCGGCACCGCCAAGCTGCCCGTCGAACAGCGTCGCGGCATCCCGCATCATCAACTCGACGTCCTGGACGTCACCGAGACGGCGACTGTCGCCCGCTACCAGCGCGCCGCCGCCGCGGACATCGAAGCGATCGCGGCCCGGGGGGCGGTGCCGGTGATCGTGGGCGGTTCGATGCTCTACATCCAATCGCTGCTCGACGATTGGTCGTTTCCCGCGACCGATCCCGCCGTCCGCGCCCGTTGGGAACAGCGGCTCGCCGAGGTCGGGGTGGGCAGCTTGCACGCCGAGCTGGCCCGGCGCGACCCGGCCGCCGCCGCGGCCATCCTGCCCACCGACGCCCGGCGCACGGTGCGGGCACTTGAAGTGGTCGAGCTGACCGGTCAGCCGTTTGCCGCGTCCGCGCCGCGCATCGGCGCACCGCGGTGGGATACTGCCATCGTTGGATTGGATTGTGACACAGCGGTTCTCGATGAACAGCTGGCCCGACGCACCGACGCCATGTTCGATCGGGGCCTGGTCGACGAGGTGACGAGGCTACTCGGCGAAGGCCTGCGCGACGGGGTCACGGCCGCACGGGCGCTGGGCTATGCCCAGGTGATTGCGGCGCTCGACGCCGGTGGCGGGGTCGAGCAACTGCGGGACGCGCGGGAGCAGACCTACGTGGGTACGCGTCGCTACGTGCGACGACAGCGGTCATGGTTTCGCCGCGACCACCGGGTGCACTGGCTCGACACCGCTGACGGCGCTCGTCTCGTCGACGGCGCTGTGCGGGCATGGCGCCACGTATCCTGAGCGGGTGATCCGCGCCGGCGACGATGATGCCGGCGTAGCCGGGATCGGAGGAGTGGCGCAGGTATCGGCGCCGGCGACGATGATGCCGGCGTAGCCGGGATCGGAGGAGTGGCGCAGATGATCTTCGCCAAGGGCCACGGCAACCAGAACGACTTCGTCGTGCTGCCCGACGCCGAGGCCAACCTGGACCTCATCGCGGCCCGGGTGGCCGCTTTGTGCGACCGGCGTTGTGGATTGGGTGCCGACGGGGTGCTGCGGGTCACCACCGCCGGTGCCGCGCTGTCTGCCGGCGTGCTCGACCGTCTGCCCGACGGCGTGAATGCGCGCGACTGGTATATGGACTACCGCAATGCTGACGGTTCGATCGCCCAGATGTGCGGCAACGGCGTCCGGGTCTTTGCGCATTATCTGCGTGCCAGCGGTTTGGAAACCCGGGACGAATTCGTGGTCGGGTCGCTGGCGGGTCCCCGGCCGGTCACCGTGCACCGGGCGGATGCGACCAACGCCGATATCACCGTCGACATGGGCAAGGCAAACACGATCGGCAGCGGGGGAAAGCGCTTCGAGGCGACTGTCGGCGGCCGGCGATTCGCCGGCCTGGCGGTAGACGTCGGCAATCCCCACCTGGCGTGCGTGGACCCGGCCCTCACCGCCGAGGGGCTGGCGGCACTGGACGTGGCGGCGCCGGTGAGCTTCGATCCCGTCCAGTTCCCGGAAGGGGTCAACGTCGAAGTCCTGACGGCGCCGGTCGGCGGGGTGGTGCGGATGCGAGTACACGAGCGGGGCGTGGGGGAGACCCGCTCGTGCGGAACCGGAACGGTCGCGGCCACGGTGGCCGCGCTGGCCAGTGCCGGTGCGGACACCGGCACGATGACGGTGTGCGTGCCGGGTGGCGAAGTCACCGTCACCGTCACCGATGCCACCAGCTACCTACGGGGACCCTCGGTACTGGTAGCTCACGGGGAAGTCAACGGGGAATGGTGGCGCGGACAGGAGCGTTAATTCGGGTGCACGACGCCGATTCGCCGGGCATCATCTTTTATTGCTTATGACACATCCGGAATTTCCCAATTACGCTCCGCCAGTTGTGGAGCCGAGCACGGGCGAACTGGCCCTCGAAGACCGGTCGGCGCTGCGCCGCGTCGCGGGACTGTCGACCGAGCTCGCCGACGTATCCGAAGTCGAGTACCGCCGGCTTCGCCTGGAGCGGGTTGTCTTGGTGGGCGTGTGGACGGACGGCAGCGCCGCCGACAGCGAGGCCAGCATGGCCGAGTTGGCAGCCCTTGCCGAAACTGCCGGCTCCCAGGTGCTCGAAGGACTCATCCAGCGCCGCGACAAGCCCGACCCGTCGACCTACATCGGCTCGGGTAAGGCCCGGGAGCTGCGGGAAGTGGTGCTGGCGACCGGCGCCGACACCGTCATCTGTGACGGTGAACTCTCGCCGGCGCAGCTGACCGCGCTGGAGAAGGCCGTGAAGGTCAAAGTCATCGACCGCACCGCGCTGATCCTCGACATCTTCGCCCAGCACGCCACCAGCAGGGAGGGCAAGGCGCAGGTGTCGCTGGCCCAGATGGAGTACATGCTGCCGCGGCTGCGTGGCTGGGGTGAGTCCATGTCACGGCAGGCCGGCGGCCGGGCCGGCGGCAGCGGTGGAGGAGTGGGCCTGCGTGGTCCCGGTGAAACCAAGATCGAGACCGATCGCCGCCGCATCCGCGAACGGATGGCCAAACTGCGCCGCGACATCAAGAACATGAAGCAGGTTCGCGACACGCAGCGCAGCCGTCGCCTGCACAGCGACATGCCGTCGATCGCCATCGTCGGCTACACCAATGCCGGCAAGTCGAGCCTGCTCAACGCGCTCACCGGGGCGGGTGTGCTGGTACAGGACGCGCTGTTCGCCACTTTGGAGCCCACCACCCGGCGTGCGGAGTTCAGCCCCGATTCCAAGGCGGCCCGCGCCTACACGGTCACCGACACCGTCGGTTTCGTTCGGCACCTGCCCACCCAGCTGGTCGAGGCGTTCCGCTCCACGTTGGAGGAAGTCGTCGACGCCGATTTGCTGGTCCACGTGGTCGACGGCTCCGACGTCAATCCACTGGGGCAGATCAATGCGGTCCGTGCGGTGATCTCGGACGTAATCGCCGATCACAACGGTAGTCCGCCGCCCGAGCTGCTGGTGGTGAACAAGGTCGACGCCGCGAGCGGGCTGACGCTGGCCAAGCTTCGTCACGCACTGCCCGGTGCGGTGTTCGTGTCGGCCCGTACCGGTGACGGTATCGATGCCCTGCGGCGCCGGATGGCCGAGGTTGCTGTGCCCGCGGATACCGCCGTGGATGTCGTGATCCCTTACCATCGTGGCGACTTGGTGGCACGCTTGCACGCCGATGGGCGCATCCAGCAGCAAGAGCACAGCGCCGACGGCACCCGAATCAAAGCCCGCGTTCCCATGGCGTTGGCCGGACGCCTGCGCGAGTTCTCCGCCCACTGACAGGCCGCGCGAAGCCCCGCCACGCCGCGCCGCCGCGAAGTCAGTGACGCTGCCGGCGGGATTTACCGTAGACCCGGCATCTCCCGACCAACCGCCTGGTTGGTATATGTTGGGCGGCAGAGAACCCAGTCGCCGGAGGTCATTCATGAGCAGTGCCATCAAGTACCAGCGCACTCTTTTCGAGCCGGAGCACGACCTTTTCCGCGAGTCCTACCGGGCCTTCCTCGATCGCCATGTCGCGCCTTATCACGACGAATGGGAAAACGCGAAGATCGTCGACCGCGGTGTGTGGCTCGAGGCCGGCAAGCAGGGCTTCCTTGGCATGGCGGTGCCCGAAGAGTATGGCGGTGGCGGTAATCCCGACTTCCGCTACAACATGATCATCACCGAGGAAACCACCGCTGGCCGCTACAGCGGCATCGGCTTCGGCTTGCACAACGACATCGTGGCGCCCTACCTACTGGCCCTTACCACCGAAGACCAGAAACAGCGTTGGCTGCCCAAGTTCTGTACGGGGGAACTGATCACTGCGATCGCGATGACCGAGCCGGGAACCGGCAGTGATCTGCAAGGCATCAAGACCCGCGCGGTCAAGCAGGGCGACCATTATGTGCTCAACGGAGCCAAGACGTTCATCACCAACGGCATCAACTCCGACCTGGTGATCGTGGTAGCGCAGACCGACCCGGACAAGGGTGCAAAGGGCTTTTCCCTGCTCGTTGTCGAGCGCGGCATGGAGGGTTTTGAACGCGGCCGCCACCTGGACAAGATCGGACTGGACGCGCAGGACACGGCCGAGTTGTCGTTCACCGATGTCAAGGTCCCGGCCGAAAACCTCCTGGGTCAGGAGGGCATGGGCTTCGTCTACCTCATGCAGAACCTGCCGCAGGAGCGGATTTCGATCGCCATCATGGCCGCGGCGGCGATGGAGCAGGTGCTGGAACATACGCTGCAATACACCAAGGAACGCAAGGCCTTTGGCAAGCCGATCGGCAGCTTCCAGAACAGCCGCTTCGTACTCGCCGAGCTGGCGACGGAGGCGACCCTGGTGCGCATAATGGTCGACGAGTTCGTCCGATTGCACTTGGATAAAGAGCTGACCGCCGAACAAGCGGCAATGGCTAAGTGGTACTCCACCGAAAAGCAGGTGCAATTGATCGATCGTTGTCTGCAGCTACACGGTGGTTATGGCTATATGCGCGAATATCCTGTTGCCCGTGCCTATCTCGACGCCCGGGTGCAAACGATCTACGGCGGCACGACCGAGATCATGAAGGAGATCATCGGCCGCAGCCTCGGCGTCTAGCCTGCCGCATCGGCCCACTTCGTCGTGAAACCTTGCTGTCGCCAACGAAGGTCATGCCAGCCGGTGGCGAACACTCTGTCGGACAACAGGATCAGTTTCCGACCGGGCTAGGAGCCATGCGGCATCGATGAGTCGAGTCAGGCGCCACATCTGCTCAGTCGGCCGGCGAACTGATCGCGGCCCATGCCGGGCCGTCGAGGCGGGCAGATCGTAGACACCTCGACGGCCTCACGTACCGTCGGCGCATGTGTTTCGCGTTCGGTCGCACATACTTGCGCACCGCTTCTTCACGCGGCCGTGGTCGGACAGTGTCGTTCAGGCGGGCGCTGCCGCCAGCGGTTGGCACGAAATTTGGAACGGCACGCCGGCCGCAGCAGCGATCGGTCGCGATTCGGGCATTGTCCGGCATCATTTCGACATCGAAGGGGTATCCGTTTTTGTAAAATTTGTAATTTGACTTCGCATTCGACGTTGGCTGGAGCAAAGTTATGCGAGCCTGGCATTAATACGGATCGTATTGGGGTAACTTGCCCGCGGCGCGGGTACGACCCGGGCGCCAGGTGTGCAGGTATGGGCATGGCCGCAGATACGGGCACACCCGTCGGCTGGGAGGCTTGGTGAACGGGCAGAGAGGTCACATGCGCAAGCTGGTCGGGAGCACACTGGTCAGCTTGGCTGCCACGGCAATAGCAGCCGTCTTGTTGGCGCCCGCCGCGGCGGCGACTCCGGCAAGCGACGCCGACGACGCCATCACGGCCGCATGGGAAAAGGCCGGCGGTGACACCTCGACCCTGGGTGCCAAAGTGGGTGATGTCTATCCCGTCGGCGACGGCTTCGGTCAGGATTTCGACGGCGGCAAGATGTTCTACACGGAGGGGACCGGCGCCCATTTCCTGTACGGCCCGATCCTGGAGAAATACGAATCGCTGGGCGGACCGGGCGGTAGCGATCTGGGTTTTCCAACCATCAACGAAGTGCGCGGCCTCGCCGGACCCGACAGCCGGGTCAGTACTTTTTCGGCCAGCGACAATCCGGTGATCTACTGGACGCTCGCCCACGGCGCATTCGTGGTGCGCGGTGCGATCAACGCGGCATGGGACAAGCTCGGCAGCTCGGGCGGTGTTCTCGGCGTCCCGGTAAGCGAAGAAACCTACGACGGCGAGGTGTCTTCACAGAAGTTCAGCGGCGGTCAGGTCTCGTGGAACCGGCAAACGAAGCAGTTCACCACGGACCCGCCGGTGCTGGCCGACCAATTGAAGGGCTTGCAGGTACCGATTGATCCCACCGCAGCCATCAACATGGCCTGGCGCGCGGCCGGGGGCGCCAATGGACCCTTGGGTGCCAAGCAGGGTGAACAGCATCCCATCGGCGGTGACGGCATCGTCCAGGACTTCGCCGGCGGGAAGGTGTATTTCAGCCCGGCCACCGGCGCCAACGCCGTAGAAAGCGACATACTGGCCAAATACGAATCGTTGGGCGGGCCGACGGGCAGTGGCCTGGGTTTCCCCATCGCCAACGAGTCCGACGGCGGAATACCTTCCAGCCGGATCTGCACGTTCTCTGCGGCCGACGAGCCGGTCATCTTCTGGACGGCTGAGCACGGCGCCTTCGTCGTGCGCGGAGCCATGAAAGCCGCGTGGGACAAGCTTCGCGGTCCCGTCGGCAAACTGGGCGCGCCGGTCGGTGATCAGGCCGTTGACGGCGACGTGGTGTCGCAGCAGTTCACCGGCGGCAAGATCTCGTGGAACCGGACGAAAAACACTTTCACCACCGAACCGCCCAACCTGGCGCCGCTGTTGTCGGGCCTGCAGGTCTCCGGGCAACACCAACCAAGTAATGCGGCGATGCCGCCGCAGGCCAAGAAGTTCACCTGGCATTGGTGGTGGCTGCTGGCTGCCATTCCGGTGCTCATACTGATCGTGTTGTCCGTGTTGGTGGCATTCGGATGGCGTCGGCGCCGCGCCGACCAGGAGGACGCCGCCTACGAGCCCGACCTGGATGTGGGCTACGACGCCGAAGTCGACCGGCACTGGGGGGAGGGTGATGGAGACGTCGCCACCGAGCATTTCGGGGTCGGCGACCTACACCGACCTGCGGACACCGGCCCGGCCGGACGGGTCGCCTGGACGCGTGGCGGAACAGCGCCTTATGGCGACGAGGAGCCGGCCGAATCAGGGGAAGGCGCAAGACATTTCGAGGGCCCATTGGGGATGGAAGAGGAAGATCCCGACGCGGTCGACACCGATTCCATCCCCGTCATCTCGGAGGCCGACCTCGTGGAGGCGGGCTATCCGGCCGCCGAGGTCGATCGTCCCGATGCGGCCGACGAGACGGGCTACCCGGAGGCCGATCATCCGGATGATGACTACGCAGACATCGGGTATCCCGACGTTGCCGTACCGCACACGCCTCCGGACACGGCCCTGGTGGGCGGCACCCCGGATGCTGCCGCTCCCGAGGCGGGCTATTCGGACGTCGCCGACGGGCATGCCCCCGCGGATGCCGGATCTTCGGAGGCGGCCGCCCCCGATACGCAGCTATCAGGCACCGGCGTCGCAGGCGCCGTGGCAGCCGCCGCGGAGCCGAGGCCCGGGCGGCACGCGGCAGTAGATGCCGGCGACACCCCGGAATCGGGCGTGGCAAGCCCGGCTCCGCGCCCGACCATCCATCTGCCGCTCGATGACCCGTACCAGATGCCCGACGGATTCCCGATCAAGGCCAGTGCTCGGTTCGGCCTGTATTACACGCCGGAAAGCGAGCTTTACCACGACACCCTCGCCGAACTGTGGTTGTCGACCGAAGAGGTCGCACAAGCCAACGGCTTCGTCAAGGCCGACTGACCCGACGATCCGCCCCTTCCCGGCACCGGGGCGCTATATCTTGCGAATAACCGTGACGACCTTGCCAAGCACGGTGGCGTCATTACCGGGTATGGGATCGAACGCCGGGTTGTGCGGCATCAGCCATACTTGACCGCCCGCACGTTTGAATGTCTTGACGGTTGCTTCACCGTCGAGCATGGCCGCGACGATGTCGCCGTTGTCGGCGACGTTCTGCTGGCGTACCACCACCCAGTCGCCGTCGCAGATCGCGGCCTCGACCATCGAGTCACCGACCACCTTGAGCAGGAAAAGGGCGCCCTCGCCGACCAGCTCACGCGGCAGCGGGAAGACATCTTCGACGGCTTCCTCGGCGAGGATGGGTCCACCGGCGGCGATCCGTCCGAGAACCGGCACGAAGGTGGGTTCCGGCAACGCATCCGAGCCGGCGACGTCGGTGGCGGGCACCACCACCCCGGTGTCGTCGGCACCGCGGACGTCGACCGCCCGGGGGCGATTGGGGTCGCGGCGCAGGTATCCCTTGCGCTCCAGGGTGCGCAGTTGGTGCGCCACCGAGGACGTCGACGTCAGCCCGACGGCGTCGCCGATTTCCCTGATACTCGGCGGGTAGCCCCGGTTGGTGACCGACGTCCGGATGACGTTCAAGATAGTGCGCTGCCGTTCGGTCAGCGATGAATCCACGGCGTGTATCCGGCCGTCCGTGCCGGCCGATGAGGTGTCGGTGCTGTCGCTCATGGCACTGAATGTAACGGCAACGAGGCCAAGAATCAAACATTTGTTCGACTAGCGTGTCGGGCGCGCCGCCCAGATCGGAAAACGGGGTCGCCAGTGGCGAATAACAACCGTGTAACTCTCGGGGAAAAGGGGTATGCGGACGTCGTGGCAGTGGTATCGGCCGCCGAAGTTGTCGGTGACATGGTCTAGCGTTTTGCTCGTCCGACACGCTTCGCTCAAATGTTCGGCATCGAACACACGAGCGATTAGAGTCGAACACACGAGCGAGACTTAGTTGACCGGAGGAACGCAAGATGACAATCGTCCACACGCTTTCGCCGCGTACCAGCAGCCCGCGGCGTCCGGTCAACGGGCCGGTCCGGGGACTCCGCTCCGGCCGGGATGGTCTGGCCCGGTCTCGCCGGCCCGGCCCGTCGAGACCGGCGGGCGCACCGCCGCGCTACCACGGCACGGGCGTGGCGATGTCCCGCGCATCTCATCGCCGGCGTCCCGTCACGTTGCTGACGACCGTCGGCGTGGCGTTGGCCGCCGGGATCATCACCCTGTGGCTGGGCCTCGTCGCGAACCTCGGGCAGATGCTCAACGGCGACTCTGTGGGCGCGGCGACGAGCGTCCCGGACCGGCTCGCCGTCGTGCGGGTCGAGCCAGGGGAGTCGCTTCAGGATGTCGCGCACCGCGTCGCGCCGGACGCCCCGGCCCGCCAAGTTGCCGAGCGCATCCGCGAACTCAACGATATGAACTCTTCGGCCCTGGCTGCGGGCCAGACTTTGATTGCGCCGCTCGGTTGACATCTGTCTTGCCAAAACCGCTCCGCGCTGAGAGCCCGCGTTTCCGCGGCGGCCAGCGCAATGCTCTACGGCTCCATTAGCCGTGCAGGTCAGCGCACAGGTACGCTCGGAGTTCTGCAATACCTGGTTGTCGGCACGGCGAAGGAGCGGTCATGCACTGTCCGTTCTGCCGTCATCCCGATTCCCGGGTGATCGACTCGCGGGAAACCGATGAAGGGCAGGCCATCCGGCGCCGTCGATCCTGTCCCGAGTGCGGGCGACGTTTCACCACCGTGGAAACCGCAGTCCTGGCCGTGGTCAAGCGCAGTGGCGTCACCGAGCCCTTCAGCAGGGAAAAGGTGATCAGCGGGGTCCGTCGCGCATGTCAGGGCCGCCAGGTGGACGACGACGCGCTGAACCTGCTGGCCCAGAAAGTGGAAGACACCGTGCGTGCTGCCGGCTCGCCAGAGGTCCCGAGTCACGAAGTGGGCCTGGCCATCTTGGGGCCGTTGCGCGACCTCGACGAGGTGGCTTACTTGCGGTTCGCCTCCGTATACCGGTCCTTCTCGTCGGCGGACGACTTCGAGCGGGAGATTCAGGCGCTGCGCGAGCATCGCAAAGTCTCAACCCCCGGTTGATCGATCTCGGGCCGTCCGAGCCCGCCTCTTCGCCGGGCTAGGCTCGTTTTCATGGCCACTGACTTGCATCCCGATCTCGAGGCGTTGGCACCACTTCTTGGGACCTGGTCTGGCCAGGGGGCGGGCAAGTATCCGACGATCCAGCCCTTCGACTATTTCGAGGAGGCCGTATTCTCCCACGTCGGCAAACCCTTTTTGGCCTACGCCCAAAAGACCAAGGCGGTGGCTGACGGCAAGCCATTGCACGCCGAGACGGGATATCTTCGCGTGCCGCAACCGGGCCGGGTCGAACTGGTTCTGGCTCATCCGAGCGGCATCACCGAAATCGAAGTGGGCAGCTATTCGGTCACCGGTGACCGCATCGAAATCGAGCTGTCCACGACAACGATCGGTTTGACGCCGACCGCCAAACAGGTGACCGGGCTCAGCCGCTACTTTCGCATCGACGGCGACGAGCTCTCGTACTCGGTGCAGATGGGCGCTGTGGGCCAACCCCTGCAAGACCACCTCGCCGCGGTGTTGCACCGTAAGAGCTGAGCTGCCGCGGCTTTCGGCCGTGGTGCTCAGTCCAGATGTCTTGCAACGTCATTGACGACGCGCCCGGCCACCTGCACCCAGCCTTCGGCGTCCCATCTGGTTTCGATGATCGATCCCCTGCCCTGCGTGATGTGCAGGTCGCGGCTGAGGTAGTCGGTGATCCGCATCGCCGCCGAGCCGGTCGCTTCGTCTTCCGGCACCCCGAGGTTGGCGGCAAACATTCGGGCACGCAGCGATCCGGCAGCCCGATCGGTCCAGGCCCATAGGTAGTGCGCCGTGTCGTCGGGAAAATCAGCGGGGTCGGCTGCGAGAAGGTCTTCGACTGAACCGAATTCGTGAATGGCCAGCTCAGGTGCCCATTCTGACCGAGCGCTGATGCCGGTGAGGTCGCCCGTTGCGCCGACACCGCGGCTCACCTGCACGATACCGGCCGGCACCTGCAGCGTGTTGATCGGGAAGCCGTTCGCATGCAGCCACCACGACGCGCCGACCGTCGGGTGTCCGGCGAACGAAAGCTCGGTCCGTGGTGTGTAAATGGTGGCGCGCGCCGTCGCACCCCCGGCGGCGGGAAGATCGACGAAAACCGTTTCGCTGTAGCCCAATCGAGTTGCCAGCTGCTGGCGGTCCGCGCGCGCGACCTGGCCGGCATCGACCACACCGAGTGGATTACCGAAATCGCCGTTCGGATCGGTGAACACGCGCAACACCGCCACGTCGATACCCATGGCCCGACTGTACGATGCCGGTCCGGCCCGCAGCAACGAAATATCAGGTAGCGCTGCGTTCGTCGGAACCAATGGCATTCAGCACGGCGACGCGCGTGGGGGCCGGGCCCGTGACGGTCTTCGCGCCACCGCCGGTACGGAGCAACCCGCGAAGGGCGGCCTGGTCGTATTCGGCGGGTGCGGTGGTGTCCATGAAACGTTCGACAACTTCGATGAACCGGGCGGGGTCGTCGTGAAACGGGAAGTGGCCCGAGCCTTCGAAGATCTCGAGTTGGGAGCCGGGCATCGCGGAGTGCGCCATCCATGCGTGACGGACGGGGACCACCGCATCCTTGGTGCCCCAGATGATCTGCACCGGGATGGCCTCGGTCAAATAACATCGATCCAGCATGGTGACGATCTGTCCGCGCCAGTCCACCACCGCGCGTAGGGTCCGGCTGAATGCTGCCGACGCCGTCGGCTCCGGCAGGTCATCCAGGATCCGCAGCACGTTCGGCAGATCGCGGCCCAGGCCGGTGTGGCCCAGGACCGTGCCCAGCACGCGCCCGACGACCTGAAGCGCCGGTAACACCAGGGGCAATCGCAACAGCGCGAGAGCCTCGCTGCCCATCGGCAGCGACGCCCACCGCAGGACGAAGTTGACATCTTTGGTGACGCCGCCGGCGCCGACCAGGATCAGCCGTTCGACCAAATGCGGGAATTGATAGGCGAATTGCATGGCCACCCCGCCGCCCAGCGAATGACCGATGATGGTCACCCGTTCGATGTCGAGCACACTGAGCAGATCGCGCATGCCGTTCGCGTACGCGGCGGCGGAGTAGTCGGCGCGCGGTTTGTCGGAAAGCCCATGCCCCAAGAGATCGGGGGCGATGACCGTGAACCGCTGGGCGAGCTTGGCCTGCACGGTATTCCAGGTGACGGAATTGTCACCGATACCGTGGATCAACAGGATCGCCGGCCCGGAACCGGCGATCCGGTACGCCCGCTTGTAACCATGGATGGTGCGGAACTCCAACCTGGGCGCGGTCACTTCGCGCACCGAACGGAGATTGCTCTTGCGCTTCCGCTCGGTCATATCGCCAACCTCGGTTGTCGGGCCAGGCTACGGGCGTCTCACATATCTATGCTTGGTCGTCGTCGTCGAACTTCTTCTCCGCCTGCTGGGCCAGGAATCGCTCAAACTCTGCGCCAAGCTCATCGCCGCTAGGCAGGTCCTCGTCGCGAGCCAGTAACGATCTGTTCTCCTGAGCGTCGATGAAGGCATCGTACTGGCGCTCGAGCGCAGCCACCACTTGAGCGACTTCCGTGCTCGCCTCCACCTGCTCGTCGACCTTGGCCCGGATCACCGCTGCCGCTTCGGTCAACGAGGAGAGCGGCAGCTCCAGCGACGCGGTCTTGGCCAGTTGCTCCAGCAACGCCTGCGCGGCGGCGGGGTAGTCGGTCTGCGTCAGATAGTGCGGGACGTGCACGGTGAACCCGACCACCTCATGGCCATGCTGGGCCATGCGGTATTCCAGAAGGTTGGACGCGCTACCGGGAACCTGGATCTCGGAAATCCACGGCTGGAAATCCGCGATCAGTTCCGCGTTGTTGGAATGCGCGGTCATCGTGATCGGCCGCGTGTGCGGAACCGCCATCGGGACGGTTCCCAGGCCGATGGTCTGACGCACATCGAGCCGCTCGGCCAGCAGGCGTACCGCGGTGATGAAGCGCTCCCACTTCAGATCCGGTTCCATTCCTGCCAGCAACAGAAACGGGGTGCCGACGCTGTCACGCAACGTGTACAGGCTCAGCTCCGGATCCTCGTAGTGGGTGAAGTGATCGGTCTTGAAGGTCATCAGCGGCCGCCGCGAACGGTAATCCAGCAACTCGTCGATCGCGAAAGACGCGACCAGCTCGGAGTCCAGGGCCGCCTTCAGGTGGGAAGCAGCCAGCCGTATCGCGTGACCGGCGTCGGAAAAACCTTCCAGCGCGTGCACCAACACCGGGCCGCGGCCGTCCGAGGTCACCAACTTGGGCGCCGGCAGCTCGAGCTCGTACATGCCGGCCTGCCCGGGCTGGTAGCCGTGTTCGTCTGGGCCTTGATCATGGGCCATCGGGATTGCCTCCTTTCGGGGGTTTCTCCAGGGTGCCCTAACCAGTGTCCCCCGAATCAACGGGCACCAATATTGAACAGCGAATCTGTTTCGCGGTTAATCTATGAAACGCGATAACGCTGAAACGTAATCCGCATGGAACATTTTTCGGTGCCGGCTTGTGTTCAGCCGGCGAACCGGTCGGCGCACCGCGACGCGCCGAACTCTGCTTACCGGGCCCCGGTCGGGCATCATGACAACGATGCGCATGTCGGTGGCAATGCTCTGGTCGGTGATCGGCCTGACGACGTTGTTGCCGTCGTGCGGCCGGCCCGCCGGCCATGCGTCGAGCCCCAGCGTGTCACCTCCGCCGCCCAGCGCGTCGGTTTCTCGGCTCAGCCAACCCCAACACGCAGCGGTGGCGGCCCCGGTGGATCCGGACAGGCGCGTCGGCGCGGTGTTCATCGACGGCGGGCCCCTGCACGTGTGCACGGGTTCCGTGGTGCATTCGTCGGCCGGGAACCTGATGTTGACCGCGGCGCACTGCCTGGCCGGGGCCTCCCAGATCACCTTCGTTCCAGGTTTTGCCGGCGATGCCACACCCGCTCCCGCCGATGTGTGGCGGGTCGAGGCCGTGTACCTCGATCCGCGCTGGACCGCCAGCAAGGATCCGCACGCGGATTACGCCATCGTGCGGATCAGCAACGATGCCGGTGGTTCGGTCGAGTCGCACGTCGGTTCCGCGCTGACGCTGGGCACGGCGCCCCGTCCCGGCACTCCCGTCACCGTGGTGGGGTACCCGGCCGGAGTGGGTGGCTCACCCATCGAATGTCAGGCCAGCACGTCGGTCAACGAGAGCGGGTTTCCCGCCCTGGCATGCGAAGGGCTGGTGGGCGGTACCAGCGGCGCACCATGGGTAGTCAGCGGCACCACGCTCACCGGGCTCATCGGCGGCTTCGAGCGCGGTGGGTGCGCGCCGGACGTGTCGTACTCGGCGCCGTTCGACGAACACATCGCGGAATTGCTGGCCCGCGCCGAAGCCGGCGGTCCCGGCGATACGGTGCCGAACGACCTCGACGACACCTGTTAGCGCCGGAACTGGTTGAGCGCGCGCACCTTGTTCATCACGTCAAGCGCGGCCACCTTGTAGGCCTCAGAGAAGGTCGGGTAGTTGAACACCGCCTCCACCAGGTACTCCACGGTGCCACCGCAGCCCATCACGGCTTGCCCGATGTGCACCATCTCGGTGGCGCTGGTGCCGAAGATGTGCACGCCGAGCAGCTTGAGATCCTCGGTGGACACCAGCAGCTTCAGCATGCCGTAGGAGTCGCCGGCGATCTGGCCGCGGGCCAGCTCCCGGTATCGGGCGATCCCGACCTCGTAGGGGATGGCGTTCTTGGTCAGCTCCACCTCGGTGGCCCCGACGTAAGAGATCTCGGGTATGGAATAGATGCCGATCGGCTGCATTTCGGTGATGCCTTCGGTCGGCTCGCCGAACGCGTGGTAGGCGGCCAGTCGCCCCTGCTCCATCGAGGTCGACGCCAGCGCCGGAAAACCGATGACGTCGCCGACGGCATAGATGTGCGGCACCTTGGTCTGGAACGTGTCATCGACGAAGATCCGCCCACGGCTGTCGGCTTCCAGCTCGGCGTTGTGCAGATCGAGGTGGTCGGTCTGCCCCTGCCGCCCGGCGGAGTACATCACCGTCTCGGCGGGAATCTGCTTGCCGCTGGCCAGCGTGGTGATGGTGCCAGCCGAGCCGACGTCGACCGCGGTCACCTCCTCACCGAACCGGAAGGTCACCGCCAGGTCGCGCAGGTGGAATTTGAGCGCCTCGACGACCTCGGGGTCGCAGAAATCCAACATGTCGTCGCGTTTTTCCACCACGGTGACCTTGGTGCCCAGAGCGGCGAACATCGAGGCGTACTCGATGCCGATGACACCGGCACCGACCACCACCATCGAGGCGGGGAGCGACTTCAGATCAAGGATTCCGTCGGAGTCGAGCACTCGTTCTTCGTCGAACTCGACGCCGGATGGCCGCGCCGGCCTGGTGCCGGTGGCGATGACGATGTATTCGCCGCTGATGGTCAACTTCTCGCGGCGGGACGGGTCTTCGACCTCGACGGTATGCGGGTCGAGGAACCGGCCGTGCCCCACCAGCAGGTCGATGCGGTTGCGCATCAGCTGGTTGCGCACCACGTCCGTTTCCTTGCCGATCACGTGCTGGGTCCGGGCCATCAGGTCGGCCGGGGTGATGCGCTCTTTGACGCGGTAGCTGGCGCCGTACAGCTCGCGCTGATTCATCCCGGTGAGGTAAAGCACCGCTTCGCGCAACGTCTTTGACGGGATAGTGCCGGTGTTCACGCAGACGCCGCCGAGCATCCTGCCGCGTTCGACGATCGCGACCGACTTGCCCAGCTTGGCCGAGGCGATGGCGGCTTTCTGTCCGCCGGGCCCCGAACCGATGACCACCATGTCGTACTCTTGCGCCAACCCCATGAGCTAAACAGTAGAGCAGCAGAACTCACAGTGCCGGGTGCATGCACAGGTGAGCGGTTCCGCCTGCACGCGTGAGCACCGGCTGACGGTGGCGACCGTCAGCGTTGGTGTTCATGACGACGCATCGAGCAGACTTTGAACTGAACCGCCCCGGAGCACTCATCGCAGCGCTGCCGGCCGTTCTCGGCTTCGTTCCCGAAAATTCATTGATAGTGATGTCTTTGGATGGCGGCGAACTCGGATCGGTGATGCGGGTCGACCTGTCCGAAGAGCTGGTCGACCGGGTCGGGCACTTGGCCGAGGTCGCCGCTGCGGCCGAACCCGAGGCCGCGATTGCGGTGATCGTCGACGCGGACGGCGCGCGCTGTCCGAGCTGCAACGACGGATACCGGCAGTTGTGCGCGGTGCTCACCCAGGCGTTGTCGCGGCACCACATTGAGCTGTGGGCCGCCCATGTGGTGGATCGGGTGGCCCATGGCGGGCGTTGGCATTGTGTGGACGGCTGCGGTGCGAGCGGCCCGGTCGATGATCCTTCGGCCTCGCCGCTGGCCGCGTCGGCGGTGCTGGAGGGCAGGCGGCTCTACCCGCGGCGTGCCGACCTGCAGGCGGTCATCGCGGTCGACGACCCCGCGCGAAGCGCCGAGTTGACCGCCGGGATCAAGCGGCGGGCGGACAGGCGCCGGGCGGCGCAGCGCGCAGATCCGGCCCGCTGTACCCGTCGCGACGTGCAGCACGCGATGGCCGCTGCGTCCCGCGTCATGTCCGGCCAGTCGCTGCTCGACGCGGAGCTGGCAAAGCTGGGCTGCGCGCTGAGTGACCCGCAGGTACGCGACATCCTGTATGCCCTCGCGGTCGGCGAGAACGCCGGTGAAGCCGAGTCGTTGTGGGCACTGCTGGCGCGCACGCTGCCCCCGCCGTGGCGAGCCGAGGCGCTGGTCTTGCTCGCGTTCAGCGCCTACGCGCGCGGCGACGGGCCGCTTGCCGGGGTATCGCTGGAGGCCGCGCTGCGTTGCCAACCCGACCATCGAATGGCGGGCATGCTGGACAGGGCATTGCAGTCGGGACTGAGGCCAGGGAACATCCGGGAACTTGCGCTTACCGGCTACCGACTGGCCGAACGGCTCGGCGTGCGGCTTCCTCCGCGTCGACCGTTCGGCCGCCGGGTGGGCTAGCTGCGCCGGGTCAGACTTTCTCGACCTTGACCGCGTGCGCCATCTCGTGCGGCAAAGTGACGTTCTCATGGCCCGGTATGACGATGGTGACCCCGCCGCCGGTGGGGCTGGTTTCGACGGTCACTCGCGCGTTGGGGACGACGCCGGCGTCTTTCAGCCGGCTGATCAGGTCGATGTCGCCCTGGACATGCTCGGTGAGCTGCCGGACGACCACGGCCACCGGCGGGCCGGCGGGCAACTCGGTCAACCGAACCAGGTCGGCCTCGTCGGCGCCGGAATTGGGACCGACGCCCAGGTCCAAAAGACCCGGGATCGGGTTGCCGAACGGGGAGGTGGTCGGGTTGTTGAGCACCTTCACCAGCCGCCGCTCGACGTCCTCGCTCATCACGTGCTCCCACCGGCATGCCTCGGCGTGCACCTCTTCCCACGGAACGCCGATGACGTCGACCAGCAACCGTTCGGCGAGGCGGTGCTTGCGCATCACGGCGACGGCCAGCGCGCGGCCCTTGTCGGTGAGCTCCAGGTGGCGGTCCCCGGCCACGTGCAGTAGTCCGTCCCGCTCCATGCGGGATACGGTCTGGCTGACGGTCGGCCCGCTTTGGTCGAGACGTTCGGCGATTCTGGCGCGCAGTGGCGTTACGCCCTCTTCCTCGAGGTCGTAGATGGTCCGCAGATACATCTCGGTGGTGTCAACCAGGTCGTTCATTCAGCACCTTCCATTGACGCTGAGTCTACTTGGCCAGCTGCATGAATGGGTGTAACGCGTCCTAGCCAAGCAGTATGCCCGCCGCTGACGCGGCGGGCATACTGTCGTGCTACCTGGCTCTAGTAGAAGGCCTGAGTTCGCGCCTCAACTCGCATACGAGCGCAGCCGGTCGGCACGCTCGCCGTTGCGCAGCTTGGACATGACGTCTCGCTCGATCTGCCGTACCCGCTCGCGGGACAGGCCGAACAGCTTGCCGATCTGATCCAGGGTGCGCGGCTGGCCGTCGTCCAGGCCGAAACGCAACCGGATCACCTGGTGCTCACGCTCGTCGAGGGTCGCCAGCACACTGCGGATGTCGGTGTGCAGCAGCTCGGCGATCACCGCGTTCTCCGCGGACATCGCTTCGGCGTCCTCGATGAAATCGCCCAGCGGCGCTTCTTCCTCGGAGCCGACCGGCATGTCCAGGCTCACCGGGTCGCGGCTGTGCTCGAGCAGGTCGTTGATTTTCTCGATCGGGATGCCCGATTCGGTGGCGAGTTCCTCGTCGGTGGCTTCCCGTCCCAGGTTTTGGTGCATCTCGCGCTTGATCCGCGCCAGCTTGTTGACCTGCTCAACCAGATGAACCGGCAGCCGGATGGTGCGGCTCTGGTCGGCCATACCGCGGGTGATGGCCTGGCGAATCCACCAGGTGGCATAGGTCGAGAACTTGAATCCCTTTGTGTAGTCGAACTTTTCCATCGCGCGGATCAGTCCGAGGTTGCCCTCCTGGATCAGGTCCAGCAACGGCATCCCGCGGCCCGTGTAGCGCTTGGCCAGCGACACCACCAGGCGCAGATTCGCCTCCAGCAGGTGACGGCGGGCTGCCTTACCATCGCGCACAACGGCCTCTAGATCACGTTTGCGGTTCTCGCCAAGGCGCTTACGGGTTTCAAGAAGGTGCTCGGCATACAGCCCGGCTTCGATACGCTTCGCCAGCTCAACTTCGCCTGCCGCATTCAGCAACGCCGTCTTGCCGATTCCGTTGAGATATACGCGCACTAGGTCCGCTGCAGGGCTCTGAGCATCCAGATCGCCGTCAAACCTGCTTGTGGTGGCGTTCGCCATCGCGACCTCCCGATCGGCTTGTACTGTCATGAGGATTAACGACAGTTCAGGCCTCAGAGTTCCCGCGCTCCGTCCTTCTCACACGTCTTGACGTGCAGAAATGTACCCACGACCTGAGAAAGTCCTGAGAAGTGTGGCCAGCGGCCGGTCGGGGCGAGGTCAAGCAGCGTTGACTAATCCCGATGTTGGGGGCCGGTAGACCATCCCGTGTGCGGGTGCCGCGGAGCCTCGAGCGCCGGCCGTTCGGCGCTCGGGAACAGCGGCGTGCGTCGCCGGTCGTCGTCGAACCGTCGCGGCTCGTCGGGGCTGCGCGGAGGCCGGTCGTTGGCGATCAGCACGGCCATCCACGGCAACGGTATCGACGCCGCCACGATCAACAGTGAGATCAGGCCGTTGTGCCAGGCGCCGTACGCGACAGCGGCCAGGATCAGCGCCGGAACGCGGAACGCCATCAGTGTCAGGTACTTACGTACCCGTGCGCGATGCTGCTCCTCGTAAGAAACCGCGGCGGCGGTGATGAGCACCGGGCGGCCATCATCGTCAAACCCCAAGTCGGAGCCGCGCTTCATGCCTCCACTGTTGCACACTTCATCGATTCCGGCTCATTCGGATTTGACGTGCACCGGGCAGTGCAC